>CAZEJJ010000108.1:0-25485 GCA_964512185.1 uncultured Enterobacterales bacterium
GGGCGGGGGGGGGGGGGGGGTTTCCCTGGGGGTGGTTCTGTTTGTTGGGGGGGGGGGGGGCCCCCTTCGCCTGCTGTTAGCTTGTCTGGTGGTCCCACACCGGGGATGCCAATGGATTCCGAGCTCTCGGCCCCCCATTCCCTTCCCGCCGAGCGCGCCGTCCTGGGCGCGCTGATGCTGGATCCGGCCCAGATCGACACCGTCACGGAGCTCATCCATGACGAGATGTTCTACCGCGAGGCGCACCGCAAGCTGTTCCGCCTCCTGCTGGAGATCTACGATCAAGACCAGAGCCTGGACCAGCTCACCGTGGTGGAGCGGCTGCTGGGCACCGAGGAGCCCGAGGACTACGGCGGCGCCGCGTATGTCTCCTCCCTGGCCGAGCAGGTCCCCACCACCCAGAACGTGGAGCACTACGCCGGCATCGTGCGCGACAAGGCCCTGCGGCGGGCCCTGCTGGAGGCCTCCCAGCGCATCCAGGAGGTGGTGCGCACCGAGGCCGATCTGGAGAAGGCGCTCGACCTGTCCGAGAGCGCGGTGTTCTCGGTCTCTTCCGAGCGAGGCAGCAAGGACTGGCACTCCCTGCCCTCGGTCATCGACCTCGAATTCGTCCGCATCGAGAAGAACTGGCAGAAGCGGGGTTCCGTAACGGGTATCACCTCGGGCTTCGTTGACCTGGACGAGAAGCTGGCCGGCTTCCAGGACGGAGACCTCATCATCCTGGCGGCCCGCCCGGCCATGGGCAAGACCGCTCTGGCGCTGAACTTCGTGCGCCATGCGGCGATGGAAGGCGGCGTCGCCGTAGGTGTCTTCTCGCTGGAGATGCCCCGCGGGCAGCTCGCCACGCGCATGCTGTGCACCGAGGGCAAGGTGGACGCGGGCCGGGTCCGGCGGGGCACGCTGCGGCGGGATGTCGAGTGGCCCGCCCTGGCCGACGCGGCCGAGGTGCTTCACCAGGCGCCCATCTTCATCGACGACACCCCCGGCCTCACCGTCACCCAGCTGCGCAGCAAGGCGCGCCGCCTCAAGGCCGAGCAGCCCGCGCTGGGCATGCTGGTCGTCGACTACCTGCAGCTCATGCAGGGCACCGGCGGGCCCCGCGAGAGCCGCGAGCAGGTCATCTCCAGCATCAGCCGCGGGCTCAAGGGGCTCGCGAAGGAGCTCAACCTGCCGGTCATCGCCCTGGCCCAGCTCAACCGCGGCGTGGAGCTGCGTCCTGAAAAGAGGCCTCTCATGGCCGATCTGCGCGAGAGCGGCGCCATCGAGCAGGACGCTGACGTGGTGCTGTTCATCTACCGCGACGAGTACTATCTCAAGGATAAATCAGAGAAGAAGGGCATCGCCGAGATCATCGTGGGCAAGCACCGCCACGGCTCCACCGGCTCCGTGGAGCTGGCCTTCCAGGGCCGCTTCTTGCGCTTCGACAACCTCGATGTGCGTCCGGGCGAGGACTACGTGTGAGCGCGGTGGTGTCGACAGCAGGCGACAGAGCAGGCCGCCGACAGGCGGCCGCCCCGGGCCGCAGTAGATTCGGGGTCCTGTCGCCTGCTGCGAGGCTCGCGCGGGTGGCTGCGGGCTGCCTGGCCGTGTTGCTGGCGCCTCCCTGCCTGGCCGATCCGGCGATCGGCTCCCAGGCACAGGCCGCCAGCGCCGAGCCCGCCGTGCCGGAGATCCGAGCCGGGATCGAGCTGGTGGCCGTGGCCCTGGGTGGAGAGCGCTTCTCCGGCTCCTTCGTGGCCATCGAAGAGGGCAGCCTGCAGCTAAGTACCCGGCAGGGTCCCCGCGCGATCCCGCTGCCCATCCTTACCGCCGTGGAGATCGGGGGGCAGAGCTACGCGCCGGAGCCTTTCCTCGAGGGTGTACGTCAGTGGTCCGCTGCGCTCCGCGAGCAGGCTCTGTCCACGCCTCCACCCCTGCTGGTGGGCACCCTGTCCCTGCTCTGGTCGGGCGCCGGACCTGCCGCGCTCGGTGACTGGGACGGCTTCGTCACCTGGTCGCTGCTGGAGGCGGCGCTGCTGGGCGCCGGAGCGGTCATGGTGGTCAACGAGCAATACGGTCCACTCCTGCCGCTGGCGGCGCTCGACCTGATGTTGCACGGCTGGTCCGCGGGTGAGAGCGTGGGCGAGGCCAGGCGGCGAAGACGACGGGCCGAGACCGTTGTCAGCTTCGCCCCTGTGGCCGGGTCCCTCGGCGATGGCAGCCGCGGCATCGGTGCTGCACTGGTGGTGCAGTTCGGTGGGCCTCCCTCCGCTGTCGGTGCAGCGCCCGCCGACGGCGGCTCGGATGCCGAGGCCACGCCTTGACAGCGGGCAGCGCTGTCCCTTAAATGCTCGAACCGGTACCCTGACCGCTGTTATAGGTTCGGCAGGTCCGGTCCGCGGCTGCCAACCGGGCCCTCACTTCCCTTCCACGACCGGGAGCTGTGCGCAACCCATGGAAACCGAAGCGACCCTGAAGGAGTTCAACGAGCACCTCGAAGCCTACGGTACCCACCGTAGCTACATTGATCGTGCACGCGCCCACGCCCACAAGTTCACCAGCTCCGTCGTCGAGAAAGTGATCCTCGACCACGAGATCAAGTCCACCGAGGTGGCTGAGCTGATCATGCCTCTCGTCCCGCAACTGCAGGGCGCGCTGGCAGAGCTCGACGGGCAGCGCCAGCAGATCAACGAAAAGAAGGCTGGCTCCGAAGAACAGATGGAAGAGCTCACGCTCCGCAAGGAGATCGGCGAGCTCACCGACGAAGATTTTGAGCAGCTCACGGCGGAGCTCAAGGCCGGGCTCGAAGAAGCTGGCCAGCGGGTAGGAGAGATCGACGCCGAGCACGGCACTCTCGAAGAGGCCCTGCAGAAGTGGTTCGAGCTGGCTGCGGGTGCCGATCAGGCCACCGGTGCTGCGGAGCCCGAGATCGATCTCGATCCCGAGCTGCCCATAGTCGATGACGAAGTGCGCATCGATGATGACGAGGGCATCCACGTGTCCACGTCGGGCTCCGTCGAAGACGTGAGCGCCGCCTTTGGCGACGAGCCAGTAGAGGTGGAGGCGGAGGGCGCCGACGTGGTCGAGCTCGAAGCCGCCGAAGGCCACGTCGACGAAGAGTCCGCAGAGATCGACCTGGGCTTCGGTGACGAGGGTGGCGAAGTGGAGCTGGCCCTGGTGGGCGACGGCTCGGCTGAGGCCGAAGGTGCCGAGATCGACATCTCGCCCGCCGAAGAAGGCGTGGACAACCGCCGCGCGCTGCTGCTGTACCAGGAAGGCACCCCCGAGGAGCAGATCTACCCCTTCACGGGTGAGGTCATCACCATCGGCCGCGGTCGCGACAACGACATCCAGATCAAGAACGACAGCAAGGTGTCGCGCTACCACTGCAAGGTCTACCGCCGCGGGGCGAACTTCTACATCGAGGACAACAAGTCCTCCAACGGCTCCCTGGTCAACGGCGAGCTCATCACCGAGCGGCGCCTCTTCGGTGGCGAAGAGATCATCATCGGCGAGACCTTCTTCCGGTTCCGCATCATGGAGTAGCCCGGCCTCGGCCTGGCAGGAGCCCGCCGGTCAGGCGGGCTTTTTTTGTCAACTCCGGCTCGGGACTCTCGCGCTGGATGGGTGCTCGATCATGTATGGCGCGGCTCACCTACAGGAATTATGAGCTATAGTGATTCGGTTGCTCGTTGTGCCGACTGGACGGTGTCGACGGGATCCAACAGGAGCCGGGCCTTCGCACCCTCCGGAGGCCAACTTGAGAGCTTGGAGCGGGGAATGGCACGCAGGAAGACCGGACTCCAGGGACCGCAGTACTTCACGACCTTCCAGGTCGCCAAGCTGCTGGGAGTGAGCCCCCCCGCAGTCGTGAACTGGGTCAACCAGGATCTGCTCAGCGCCCACCGCACCCCGGGTGGTCATCGGCGCATCGCCCAGGACGAGCTCGTTCGGTTCGCCCAGGAGCATCACTACCCGCTGCCGCCCGAGCTGCGCAATTCCCAGCCGGCCCAGTGGCGCATCCTGGTGGTCGACGACGAAGAAGACTTCTGCGAGATGGTGCGCGAGTACCTCACCATCAAGGGAGGCTTCGAGGTGGAGGTGGCCACCAGCGGCTTCGCCGCTGGGCTCACCGTGGCCCAGTTCAAGCCCCACCTCATCCTGATGGACATCATGATGCCCGACATGGACGGCTTCGAGGTGTTGCACCAGCTGCGCAGCGAAGAGGCCACCCTGGCCATCCCGGTCATCGCCTGCACCGCCTTCCGCGATCCCCTCATCGAGAAGAGGATCCAGGCGGAGAGCTTCGACGGCTTCGTCCAGAAGCCCCTCAAGCTCGACGAGCTGCTGGAGATCATCACCACGCTGCGGCCTCTACCCGACGAGGCCTAGCGCTCTGGCGTCCAGTTCCTTGCAAGCGCAAGGATCGGATTCACCTTCACGCCCCGCGCTGCTAGCCGCTAGCGCTCAGGCGTCGCGACCTCCGTCGCGCAGGGGCAGGGGGACGCGCGCGCAGTCGCGACGGGTGCGCACCCACTCCGCCGCTACCGAGATGGCGATCTCTGCGGGCGTGCGCGCGCCGAGATCCAGCCCCACAGGCGAGGAGATGCGCGCGAGGGTCTCGTCGGGGATCCCTTCTGCGGACAGCTGCGCCCTGAAGGTGGCGGCCTTGCGGCGGCTGGCGATGGCCCCCAGCCAGGCCCAGGGGCGCCGCGCCAGGACGCGCAGCACCGCGAGGTCGTAGCCGTGGCCGTGGGTGACCACCAGGAACCAGGTGTCATCGTCGCAGTCGAGGTTCTGCGCAGCCTGCTCGGGAGCCTCCAACAGCAGCCGACAGCCCGGGAAGCGCTGCTCTGTGGCCTGCTCCGCCCGCTCATCTACGATGGTGACCTCGAAACCGAGCTGCCGCGCGACGGGCGCGGTGGCGTGGGCCACGTGCCCTGCGCCGAAGATCACGAGCCGCGGCGGTCGGATCAGGGGCTGCAGGAAGATGTCCATGCTGCCGCCGCAGGACATGCCCAGGTCCTTGCCCAGGTGGGGTGAGAAGCGGCGGGGGCGCCCTTCAGCCATGGCCTGCAGGGCCTGCTTGGTGGCGGCATGCTCCACGGCGCCTCCGCCGATGGTGCCGGTGCTGCTGCCATCGTTGAACACCAACATGCGGGCACCCGCCTCGCGCGGTGCGGATCCCTTGGTGTCCACCACGGTCACCAGGGCGGCCTGTCGACCGGCCGCCATGGCCTCCACCGCTGCCTTCAAGACTTCCATGCTCGCTCCGTCTGGGCCTGGGCCTTCAGGCCATAGCCGGTGGGTGGCGGCCCTGGGGTGGGGCTGCCTTACGGAAGGTACTCCATGGGGTCCACCGCCTGCTCTTCGATCAGCAGCTCGAAGTGCAGGTGGGGACCGGTGGTGCGCCCGGTGGAGCCGATGGTGGCGATGCGATCGCCCACGTCCACCACCTCCCCCTTGCGCACGAAGTGGGAGGTGTTGTGGGCGTAACGGCTCTTGACCCCGTGGCCGTGGTCCACCTCGACCATGCGGCCGTAGCCCTGGTTGTAGCCAGCGAAGCTCACCACGCCGGGGGCGACGACGAAGATCGGGGTGCCCCTGGGCCCCGCGATGTCGATCCCGGAGTGGAACTTCCAGCGCCGGGAGATGGGGGAGCGGCGGTAGCCGAACTCGGAGGTGAGCATGCCGTAGGCAGGCCAGATGGCGGGCAGGGAGGCCCGGTAGGAGCGCCAGTCTTCCAGGTCCTGCACCATGGCGGACATGCGAGGTTCCATGCCGTCCACCAGGCCCACGAGCTGGGTGGCGCGCGTCTCGACGGCCATGGCCCAGAGCTCCACGGGCCGGATGTCGGCGGCGCCGACCCCCGAAGAGCCCGGCTCGGCCAACGAGCCGTCCAGGGCGGGGATCTCGGGTCGCTCGGTGGGAGTCGGGGGGCCCCCTTCGCCCCACAGCTCCTGCCATGCGTCCTCCTCCTCTCGATCGATGGGGCCGAAGCCGGGCATGTCGGCGCCATCGGAGAGGTGACGGATCTGTGTGTCGTACAGGCGAATGCGCCGCAGGGCGTCGTCCACGCGTTCCAGCTGGCGATCGATGGACTCCAGGCGCTGGCGCAGGGCGAGGTTCTCTTCCACCACCCGGTCGTAGTGCCAGATCCGCGTCCAGGCGGCGCCGCCCAGCGCGGCGAAGGCCGCCAGCACCAGCAGCGCGGCGATCCCGGCCCAGCGCAGCCGCCTGAGGCGCCGGCTGTCGAGATCCAGCTGGCGAACCGGTCCGCGCCCTCCCTCAGGCAGGATGAGGATGCTTAGCCCGCCCTTCTTCGCGGCACCGCTGGCGCCGCGCTCGCTCAATGGACCTCCTCGACCCGGCAGATGATGGTGGTGATGTTGTCGTCACCACCTCGATCGCAGGCCTGTTCCACCAGCCTGCGCGCCGCCGCCTGTGGGGACATGGAGCGGACCACCTCGCCCATCTCGCCGGTATCCACCAGGTTGGAGAGCCCGTCGCTGCAGAGCATGAAGGTGTCGTTGCGGCGCACCGCGCGCACCTGGATGTCCACGTCCACGTCTTCCTGGTAGCCCAGGGAGCGGGTGATGATGTTGCGCAGCTTGTGGTTCTTGGCTTCGTTGGGTGTGAGCACGCCGGCGCGGATCTTCTCGTTCACCAGGGAGTGGTCCTCGGTGAGCTGCTCGATGAGATCGTCGCGCACCACGTAGGCGCGGGAGTCGCCCACGTGGGCCACGAAGGCGTTTCCGTTGTCCACCAGCAGCACCAGGGCGGTGGTGCCCATGCCCTTGAAATCCGGCTCGGCCACGGCCTTTTCGTAGATGCGCTTGCCCGCCAACCGGATGGCGTAGCGGATCTTCTCGCGGGTGGCCTCGATGGGGTCGTCGGGGAGCTCGGCGGCGGGATCGGCTTCGATGGTGGAGAGCACCTCTTCTACGGTGTTCACGGCGATGCTGCTGGCCAGCTCACCGCCCACGTGCCCACCCATGCCGTCGCAGACCACGAAGAGGTTCAGCTCGTCGTTGATGAGGTAGGCATCTTCGTTGTTGGTGCGCTTCATCCCCACGTCGGTCATGCCGCAAGACGTGATGCGCATGGCGCTGCTCCAGGGTCAAGGGACACGGGGGCAGTGGCAGGCTTCCACTCGGGTCCGGTCCGGATTCGGCGCCGGTATAACCCACGGCGCAAGCTCGCGGCGCGGATCAGCGGTACACCGCGGCCGAAGAGGGGATCCGGCGCTGTTTGGCCCAGGCGGCTCACGGACCATCGTCGCCGGGGGGCCGATCGTTGACCCGGCGCCAACGGTGGGTAGGCTTGCCGGGCTCGGCGGCAGCAGCGCCTGGGAGGGTGCCAGCGCCTGGGAGGGTGCCAGCGCCGGCAGCCGTCGCAGGTGCCTCGGCCTGCGATGTCGGCCTCGTCCTGCGGGTGCAGCGCCTGCCCCACGGGATATGGGGGCCCCCCCAGCGAATCCCCAGATCGGAGCTCGCCCCATGCTCGACGCGATCACAGGCATGTTCAGGAAGGTCCTCGGCACCCGCACCGAGCGAGAGATCAAGAAGATGCGGCCCCTGCTCGACCGCATCGGGCAGCTCGAGGCCAAGTACCAGAAGATGGACGATGCCCGTCTGGCCGGCTGCTATGGCGAATTCCGCCAGCAGGTGGACAACGGCGCCGCGCTGGACGATCTGCTGCCCGAGGTCTATGCCCTGGTGCGCGAAGTGGCGGTGCGGCAGCTGGGCGAGCGCCACTACGACGTGCAGCTGGTCGGGGCGGTGGTGCTGCACCAGGGCCGCGCGGCCGAGATGAAGACCGGCGAGGGCAAGACCCTGGTGGCCACCATGCCCATCACGCTCAACAGCCTCTCCGGAGGGGGTTGCCACGTCGTCACCGTAAACGACTACCTGGCAGCCCGCGACGCCGAGTGGATGGGCAGGATATACGGCTTCATGGGCATGACCGTGGGCAAGGTGCTCAGCGGCGACCGGGACGAGCAGCGCAAGCGAGCGGCCTACCAGGCCGACGTCTCCTACGGCACCAACAACGAGTTCGGCTTCGACTACCTGCGCGACAACATGAAGTTCCGCCTTGAGGACTACGTGCAGCGCGGCCACAACTTCGCCATCGTCGACGAGGTGGACTCCATCCTGATCGACGAGGCGCGCACGCCCCTGATCATCTCCGGTCCCACGCGGGATCCGGTGGACAAGTACTACCTCATCGACAGCGTCGTCCCCGCCCTGCAGAACGAGGTGGACTACGTGGTGGACGAGAAGGGCAAGAGCTGCACCCTGACCGATGGCGGCGTCGACAAGGTCGAGACCAAGCTGGGCCTCGACAACCTGTACGACCCCAACAACATGGAGATCCTCCACAAGGTGGACCAGGCGCTCAAGGCGCACATGATCTTCAAGCGCGACCGCGACTACGTGGTGCGCGGCGGCAAGGTGGTCATCGTCGATGAGCACACCGGCCGCCTCATGCACGGCCGGCGCTGGTCCGATGGCCTGCACCAGGCCGTCGAGGCCAAGGAACGGCTGGACATCGAGCCCGAGTCCCAGACCTACGCCACCATCACCTTCCAGAACTACTTCCGCCTCTACTCCAAGCTGGCCGGCATGACCGGCACGGCCGAGACCGAGGCCGAAGAGCTGATGAAGATCTACGAGCTCGAGGTGGTGGTCATCCCCACCAACGAGCCCGTGCGCCGCACCGACCACGACGACGTCATCTACAAGACCCAGATGGAAAAGTTCCGGCGCGTGCTCAAGGAGATCGAGGAGGGCCGTGAGGCGGGCCAGCCCACCCTGGTGGGCACGGTCTCCGTCGAGAAGTCCGAGATCCTGCACCAGATGCTCAAGAAGCGCGGCTTCCCCCACGAGGTGCTCAACGCCAAGAACCACTCCCGTGAGGCCGAGATCATCGCCCAGGCGGGCCGGGCCGGCGCGGTCACCATCTCCACCAACATGGCGGGCCGGGGCACCGACATCAAGCTGGGCGGCGATCCCGTCAAGATGGCCCAGACCAAGGTGGACCCCGGCGAGAAGCCCGAGGAATACGAGAAGGTCCTGGCGGAGACCACCCGCACCTGCGCCGAAGAGAAGCAGCGGGTGTTGGCCGCCGGCGGGCTGCACATCCTGGGCACAGAGCGCCACGAATCCCGGCGCATCGACAACCAGCTCCGCGGCCGCTCCGGGCGCCAGGGCGACCCTGGCAGCAGCCGCTTCTACCTGTCCCTCGAAGACGACCTGCTGCGCATCTTCGGCGGTGAGAAGATCACGGTGTGGATGGAGCGCATGGGCCTCAAGGACGACGAGCCCATCGAGCATCGCTGGATCAACAAGTCCATCGAGAACGCGCAGAAGAAGGTCGAGGGCCACAACTTCAACATCCGCAAGACCCTGCTGGAGTACGACGACGTGCTCAACAGCCAGCGCACGGCCATCTACGAGCTGCGCAAGCGCGCTCTGCGGGGCGAAGACGTGCGCGGCATGGTCTTCGACTCGGTGGACAACCTGCTGGACGACATCATGGACGAGTGCTGCCAGGAAGGCGTGCACCCCGAAGACTGGGACTTGGGCGGCCTCAAGCAGCGCCTGCAGCGCATCTTCGGCATCGTGTGGGAAGACGACGACGACGCGCTACGCGACCACTCCCAGCTGGAGCTGCGCGGCCGGATGCGCGATCAGGCCGTCGTGCTGTACGAGGCCAAGGAAGCCGAGATCGGTGAAGAGACCCTGCGGCAGGTGGAGCGCATGCTGCTGCTGCAGTTCACCGATCATCTCTGGAAGGACCACCTGCTGGCCATGGACCGCCTGCGCGACGGCATCGGGCTGCGCGGCTACGGGCAGCGCAATCCCCTGCTGGAGTACAAGAAAGAAGGCTTCAACATGTTCCAGCTGATGGGCGCCATGCGCGACGAGTCCGTCATCCAGCGCATCCTGCGCCTGGAGCTCACGCCCGAGATCGAGGCCGCCGCCGAGGCCCCCACCAAGCAGCAGGCGCGCCGCCTGGTGCGCAAGGGCGCCAAGCCCAAGGCGGGGGCGGGCGGCGTGCGGGGCCTCGACAAGCCCCAGGTGGACGCCGACGAGGCCATGCAGCGCCTGGCCCAGAAGCAGCAGGCGGCCCAGACCGCGGCTGCCCTCGCCGCCCAGCAGGCCCGCGACGCCGCCGAGGCCTCCCGGCCCGCCAAGGGCCTGGAGGCCAAGGTCTTCGGCGAGCGCAACAACACCAAGCGCAACGAGCCCTGCCCCTGCGGCAGCGGCCAGAAGTTCAAGAAGTGCTGCATGCGGGCTGCCTAGGCGCGGAGATAGCTGCGCCACCGAGCCCACAGAGGGCGCAGAGGGGTCCCGCCGCTCGGGTGGCGCGGGTGGTGACGCTCCTCGAGGGGAGCGGAGCAATCTACGACGCAGGCACCCGCTGACACCCGCCCGCCTCCCCGGGTCCGGAGCGGCAGCCGCTGCTCCCTCACTGTGTCCTCTGTGGTGAATCCCCAGCTGCCGGGACGGGTATGCACCACCGAGCCCACAGAGGGCGCAGAGGGATTCCGGGCAATGGGCAGCGGTGGCTTCGCTGCGCAGGCACCCGCTGAAACCCAGCCGCCGCCCCTGGTCCCCCGTGTGATGGGGGGGCATGGGCTCTCCCCGGGGACCAGCTGCGGCGCGCTACGTGGTCGGAGGGCGGCGGCGCTACGGGCCAATGCCGGTTTTCGGGTAGATTGTGGCAGCGGTGCTGACCCATGCCCCCGAATTCGCACCACCCGGGGGACCCATGCCCCTGGATACGCACCACTTTGGGCGAATCTGGCGGCCGGAGGGCGGTGGTGCTACTGGCCAATGCCGGTTTTCGATGAGGCGGGGGGCCTGGGTGGTGCGCAGCAGGGGGCATGGGTAGGGGGAGTGGTGCGCAGCGGGGGGGATGGGTGCAGGTAGCTGCCTGCCCAGGACGGCGTGCTCGTGGACGACGCTCTCACCGAGTGGGCGGCCTCCGCTGGCGAGTCGGATCCCACCAGTGCTCACGTGGTCCTGGCCGGCGGGACGGCCCTCGATCTCCCGGAGGTCACGCCCAGCCTCGCCGACACCGACCCGACCTACTACCTGGACCAGATCGCGGCGCGGCTGCTGGCCATCGAGGCTCGCAAGACCGAGACCGAGGCGCTGTTCGCGGCGCTGTTCGCCGATCATGACATCGGCGACTTCTACGCCTATTGGTTGATCAACGCTGCACAGGCGGAGATCAGCGCCGGCACGCTCGCCGCTCTCGCGGCTGACGCTCGGGTGAGCCGGATCGAGGCCGTGTCCGAGCCCGAAGACGAGAGCAGCAACAATGGCGATGCCATCATGGACGCCACCGGCTTGATCGACTACCTCGACGCCGGGCTGGATGGCGAGCTGCCGAGTGGACGATCGAGCGTGAACGACATGTATGTCGGGATCCTGGACAACTACTTCTTCCAGGGTCACCCCGCCTGGGAGGACTGTGGCAGCAGCGCGGAGTGCCTGGCCGACTGCGGATCGTCCACCTGTCCGGATCGCCTGGTGAACACCTGGAAGTGGGACGCCATCATCGGGGCCTGGGTTCCCGACTACACCACCCCTTCAGACGCCCACGGCACGCACGTGGCGAGCATGCTCGTCGCGGATCTCACGGACGATCAGGATCCTGCGTACCAGGATCCTGGCCTGGGCGGGAGCGCACTCGGTGCCGTGGTCGCGATCCTGCTGGCCTTGGTCGCCATCGCGTTGACCTGCTCTCGGTTCAGCGATCCGGTTCGTCAGGATGGCTTGCCACCCAGGGAGCGCAGCGGCGCCGATGACTACTCACATCAGGTCCGCAGCTATCGAGTTGCCGGCCAGCAGCAGGAGTGGACCCGTCAGGAGGTGCTCAGAGAGCTCTCACACTCGGACTCCATCGTAGTGGCCCTGCGCCGGAACGGGGTCGAGGACATCGGCGCGGAGCTGCGAAGGAGGCTCGCGGAGGTGCGCCCGACAGAGCCCGAGATGGAGGCCGTTTTGGCCGCAGACAGGCTGAATATCGGACAAAACAGAGCCAGTGACCCCTCACTGAGGCCGTTTTGGCCGCAGACAGGCTGGATATCGGACAAAACAGAGCCAGTGACCCCTCACTGAGGCCGTTTTGGCCGATTCGCACGTCGGTCGGCTCGGTCGCAGCGGCGGTCCGCGATGCGAGCGGGGAGCATGGACGGGGGCGAGCCGCGCGCATGCTGCTCCAAAGGCGCTCGTTGCCGACCGCCCCAGGGTCCGTCACGGAGGTGATTGCCGGGACACGCGCCTGTTCCGAGGCGCTACGGCGGTCTTCACGCAGCCGCTCCACGCAGATGCCCTCACGCGATCTGCCGGGTCCAGGTAGACGCACCCGTGCAGCTGCACGGACAGGGCGCCTCGCCGAGCGAGCCAGGGAGCCGCTCCAGCTCGCCACCGAGGCTCGCGCGGACCTTCCGCACGAGAGGGGTGCCCCAGAGGATCGGGGGACGCCACCGCCAGCGCGACCCCCAGGCAAACGCATGGACCTTTCACACCGGCCCTGCAGCGTGCCATGTTCGCTTCCGGGAGGTCACGACCCTCGAGACCGGCCCGGCGACCCGGCGTCGGTCACGACCTGGGTGGATATGCACTGATTGGACTCTGTGGTGAGTCCCATGCCCGGTTTTCGTTGCCAGGGCAGGGGAGCCGCGATAACCAGCGCGGCCCGGGGTTCGCCCCGGGTCATCAAGCACACCGGAACACGCTCTCCGCTCCACGGTGCTCCCGCCCTCCGGGGCTGGTGTCGGCTCGGAAGCCCGGTGGAAGTTCAACCAACCACATCGCGGCGCCACCCCACGACACGCGCTCGTGTGCGCCGCGCGGAGTATCCCCATGACCGTCTCCCTCCGAGAGCTCCTCGAGGCTGGCGTGCATTTCGGCCACCAGACCCGTCGCTGGAACCCGAAGATGCGCCCCTTCATCTATGGCCAGCGCAACGGCGTGCACATCATCGACCTGCAGCGCACCGCCCACGCCCTGATGGAAGCCACCCGCTACATCTCCTCCGTGGTGGCCCGCGGCCAGAACGTGCTGTTTGTGGGCACCAAGCGCTCCGCGCAGGACATCATCGCCGAAGAGGCCCGCCGGTCCGGCATGTTCTACGCCAACAACCGCTGGCTGGGCGGCACGCTCACCAACTTCCAGACCGTGCGCAAGTCCATCGAGCGCCTCAACCAGCTGGAGCGAGCCCGCGACGAGGGCCGCTTCGAGCAGCTCTCCAAGAAGGACGCCCTGCAGCTTCACCGCGAGATCGCGAAGATGAACAAGTCCCTGGGTGGCATCAAGGAGATGCGCGAGCCCCCGGCGGCCATGTTCATCATCGATCCGCGCCGTGAATACATCGCCACCCGCGAAGCCATCAAGCTCAAGATCCCCGTGGTGGCCCTGTGCGACACCAACTGTGATCCCGACGGCATCGACTACATCATCCCGGGCAACGACGACGCCCTGAAGTCCATCCACCTGTTCACCGGCGCCATCGCGGACGCCTGCCTGCAGGGCGCCACCATGAGCCGCGGTGACGTGGCGGTGGTCACGCCGGAGGTGGACGACGATCTCGAGGTCGTGCGCCGTGGCGCCGGCGACGAAGCCGCAGCGGCCCCCGCAGAGGCTGCCGCAGCGGCCCCCGCAGAGGCTGCCGCAGCGGCCCCCGCAGAGTCCCCCGCGGAGGCCCCCGCGGAGGCCCCCGCGGAGGCCCCCGCTGCCGAACCCGTGGCCGCCCCCGCTGAAGCTTAGGCACACAGCTACCCACCATCCCCAACCTGGCCCTGCCGACCCGAATGGCGGCATCTCGGGCCACCGGAGTAGAGAATGGCTTCCGCCAAGGACATCAAGGCTCTGCGCGATCGCACCGGCGCGGGCATCCTGGACTGCAAGAAGGCGCTCACCGAGAACGACGGCGACATGGAGGCGGCGGTGGACTGGCTGCGCACCAAGGGTGTCGCGTCGGCTGCCAAGAAGTCCTCGCGCATCGCGGCCGAAGGCCTGGTGCAGTCCTACATCCACGCCGGCGGCAAGATCGGCGTGCTGATCGAGGTCAACTGCGAGACCGACTTCGTCGCGCGCACCGACGCCTTCAAGGATCTCGTGCACGACATCGCCATGCAGGTGGCGGCCCACTCACCGCTGTACGTGGCCGTGAACGACATCCCCGAGGCCGACCTGGCGCGCGAGCGCGAGGTGCAGAGGGCCCGCGTCATCGAAGAGGGCAAGCCCGCGCACATCGCCGACCGCATCGTCGAAGGCCGGCTCAAGAAATGGCACAAGGAAGTCTGCTTGCTGGACCAGGGCTACTTCCGAGAGGACGACAAGACCATCAACGACCTGCTCGTGGCCGCCGTGGGCACCATCGGCGAGAACATCAAGGTCCGCCGTTTCGTGCGCTGGAACCTGGGTGAAGGTCTCGAGAAGCGCTCGGACGACTTCGTGGCCGAGGTGATGAGCCAGGTCAAGAAGGGTTAGAATTGCAGCGGAGGCCAGCCTCGCTGGCTCCCGTCGCTGCCCCAGGAGCGCCGCATGGACGACCCGGCTGCCGCAGATCCTCCGCATCCCAGGCGGATCCTCCTCAAGCTCTCGGGCGAGCTGCTCGCCGGCACGCAGGGCTATGGCATCCAGGCCCGCGTCCTCGAGCGCGTCGCCGCCGAGCTGGCCGAGCTGGTCGCTGGCGGTGTGCAGCTGGGCATCGTGGTGGGTGGCGGCAACATCTTCCGCGGCATCTCCGGAGCCGCGGGCGCCATCGACCGCGTCCAGGGCGACCACATGGGCATGCTGGCCACGGTGATCAACGCCCTGGCGCTGCAAGATGCCCTCGAGCGGACGGGCTGCCCGGCCACGGTCATGACCGCGCTCAGCCTGCAGCGCATCGCCCAGCCCTTCGAACAGCGCGCAGCGCTGGCACAGCTGGCCGCGGGCGGGGTGGTCATCTTCGCGGCGGGCACGGGCTGCCCGTTCTTCTCCACCGACACGGCCGCGGCCCTCCGCGCCGCCGAGATCGGCGCCGATGCGGTGCTCAAGGGCACCAAGGTCGATGGTGTCTACGACAAAGACCCGGTGAAGCACGGCGACGCTACCCGCTTCGAGAGCCTGAGCCACGAAGATGTCGTGCGCCTGAAGCTCCGCGTCATGGACCTCACCGCCACCAGCATCTGCATGGACAACCACATCCCCATCCTGGTCTTCGACATGACCGCCCCGGGCAACCTGGCGCGGGCCGTGCGCGGGGAGCCAGTCGGAACCTGGGTCGGTCGCCTCGGCGGCGGATCCACCACCAGCTGAACTGCAGGAGCAGCCATGGAAGAGTACCTGGAGAGCCTCAAGGACGACATGCAGCAGTCCGTGGCGGCCTTCCGCCAGGAGCTGGGGACCGTGCGCACCGGACGGGCCACGCCGCAGCTCATCGACACCGTGCAGGTGCAGGTGGCCAGCTACGGCGCCACCATGCCGCTCAACCAGCTGGCCACCGTCACCGCGCCCGATCCAAGGCTGCTGGTGGTCAACCCCTGGGACAAGACCACCCTGGGCGACATCGAGCGCGCCATCTCCGCCGCGGGCCTCGGCTTGAACCCCAACAACGACGGCAATGTGATCAGGGTCCCCATTCCGGCGCTCACCGGCGAACGCCGGCTCCAGCTGGTCAAGCAGGTGAGTCGCCTCACCGAGGACGCCCGCGTGCGAGTCCGGCGTGTCCGCCGCGAGTACAACGAGCTGTTCAAGGAGCTGGAGAAGGACAAGGAGATCACCGAAGACGAGCTCCGCCGTGCCCTCGACCAGGTGCAGAAGTCCACCGACAAGCACGTGGCTGTCGTCGAACAGGTGGCGTCCGCCAAGGAGAAGGAGGTCAAGGAGGTTTGACCGAACGCGGCCTTCCTCGACACCTGGCCATCATCATGGATGGCAACGGGCGCTGGGCCCAGGCCAAGGGCCTGCGCAGGGTCGACGGTCACCGCGAGGGTGCCCAGAGCGTGCGCGAGATCGTGCGCGCCTGCCGCGCCCTCGGCATCCGGGTGCTCACCCTGTACAGCTTCTCCACGGAGAACTGGAAGCGTCCCGCAGCCGAGGTGCGGGCGCTCATGTCCTTGCTGCGCCAGTACCTGCTCTCCGAGCGCCAGGAGATGCTGGACACGGGCATCCGCCTGCGCATCATCGGGCAGATGGACCGCCTGCCGCGTCCCGTCCGGGCCCTGGCCCGCGAGATCTGCCGCGTCAGCGACACCGGGCGCACCGAGATGGACCTCAACCTGGCCGTGTCCTACGGCAGCCGCGCAGAGATCGTGGAAGCCGTGCGCTCCATCGGCGAGAGCGTGCGCCGCGGGCAGCTGCCGGTGAGCGCCATCGACGAGGCCCTCATCAGCGCGCGTCTGCAGACCGCCGGGCAGCCCGATCCCGATCTGCTGATCCGCACCTCCGGGGAGCTGCGGCTCTCCAACTTCCTGCTGTGGCAGGTGGCCTACAGCGAGCTCTTCGTCACCGACACCTACTGGCCGGACTTCAGGCGGCCCCAGCTGGAGCAGGCGCTGGAGAGCTACCAGAGCCGCGATCGTCGCTACGGCGGCCTGGCCGTCCCCGAGAGCGGGGCCTGAAGAGATGTTTGCGCGCGTAGCAGCCGGGCTGATCGGCGTGGCGGTCCTCGTGCCCACGCTGATCTGGGGCGGGGTCCTGGGCGTGGACCTGGTGGTGGGAGCCGCGGTGGTCATCGGCCTGTTCGAGTACGGTCGCATGGCCTTCCCGGCGGACGCGGGCGCCCTGCGCTGGGCGGTGCTGGTCTTCGGTGGGGCCGTCTACGCCACCACGGTGTACCTCTCCCCGCTGGCCACGGGACCCACCCTGGCGGCCCTGACCATCGCCAGCTTCCTGCTGGTCATGGCGGGCGCCGAGACCATCGACGGCGCCGCCGATCGCGTGGGCCGGCTGGTGCTGGGCATGTGCTACGTGGGCTTCCTGCTGGCCTTCGTGGCCCTGGTGCGGCGGCACGATCAAGGCGTCGGCTGGATCTTCGTGCTGTTGGCCACCACCTGGCTGGGTGACACCGGGGCCTACTTCGCCGGCCGCAGCTTCGGGCGGCACAAGCTGGCCCCGAGCCTGAGCCCCAAGAAGACCTGGGAGGGCGCCATCGGGGGCCTCGTGGCCGCCATGGGTGGCGCGGTGCTCTTCGGATGGATCAGCGGTCTGGACGCCCATTGGCTCTTCCTGGCGCTGCTGGGAGGCCTGCTCGATGCCGCCGGCGTGCTGGGCGACCTGGGCGAATCCCTGCTCAAGAGGGCCTTCGGGGTCAAGGACAGCGGGGGGATCCTCCCCGGCCACGGGGGCATCCTCGATCGGGTGGACTCGCTGCTGTTCTCTGCGCCGCTGCTCTACGCCGTGCTGGCATTGTTCGACCACCTGGGTGTTCTGGGGACCCTGCCCTCGTCGTCGCCGGTCAGCTAGGGCGAGGACACCGCCATGACCATGCTCATCAAGATCCCTGCCGCGATCATCTTTCTGGGTCTGCTCATCTTCGTGCACGAGTCAGGCCACTTCCTGGTGGCCAAGGCCTTCGGCGTGCGGGTGCTCACCTACTCCTTCGGCTTCGGCCGGCGCCTGTTCGGCTTCCGGCACCGCGGCACCGACTATCGCCTCTCGCTGATCCCCTTCGGCGGCTACGTGCGCCTCTTCGGCGCCGATCCCTTCGACGAGCAGGACGACGGCTGGGAGGCACCGCGCGAGCGCGGCGAGTGGTCCCTGGGCGACGTGCACGTGGCCAAGCGTCTGGCCATCTACGCGGCGGGTCCGCTGGCCAACCTCGTGGTGCCCTTCCTCTTGTTCGCGGTCCTCCTGATGGCGGGCGAGCCCCAGCTCGCCGCGGTGGTGGGCACTGTGGTGCGCGACAGCCCCGCGGAGCAGGCCGGCGTGCAGCCTGGAGATCGGCTCCTGAGCGTCGCCGGTGCCGAGGTGCTCACCTGGTCCGACATGGTGGAAGCCTGGCCCGCAGATCAGGAGCTGGCCTCCCGGGTGACCATCGTGGTTGAGCGACTCGGTGAGCAGCGCGAGCTGGCCCTCACCACACCCGGCGGCGAGGATCCGCCCACTCATCCGGGCGACTTCGGCCTGCGGCTCGAGGTCCCGTCTGCCCAGGTGGGCGTGGTGCACGCCGCCTCGCCCGCGGCGCGGGCCGGGATGCAGACCGGAGATCTGTTGCTGTCGGTGGCTGGAGAGGCCGTGGCTGACTGGCCCCAGGCGGTCTCCCTGCTGCGCCGAGCTGGCGATCGAGTGCCCGCGAGCTGGCTGCGCGGCCAGGAAGAGCTGCAGGGCGAGCTGGTCTCGGGCACCGCCTGGATCCCCACGGAAGCGGCTGGTCTGTTCGACGATCTGCCCCTGGAGCGCTGGGGCCTGCAGTCCGCCACGGTCTTCGTGGCCAGCGTGTCCCCAGACTCCGCGGCTGCTCAGGCGGGAGTGGAAGAGGGCGACTTCCTGCTGGCCATCGAAGGCCAGCGCATCCGCAACTGGTACGAGCTGCTCCGGTCCGTGGCCGCCACTCTGGTAGAAGACGGAGATCAGCGCAGCGCCACACCCCTGCGACTCACCGTCATGCACCAGGGGGCCGTGCTGGTCTACAAGCTGGCTCCGCAGGTCATCGAGGACACCGACGCTCTCGGTCGCTACTACTGGCGGCCCATCATCGGGGTGTCGCGGCTGGGCGGCTGGGCCGAGGGTCCCACGGTGAGGGTCTACTACGGCCTGGTGCCCGCGGTCCTGCGTGCCGGCACCGAGACGGTGCTGCTGGTGCGCTTCACCCTGGAGCAGATCGGACGCATCATCACGGGCGAGGTGGCGCCCCAGGAGAGCCTGGGTGGACCGGTGGAGATCATGCGCCAGGCCACCAAGGCGGCCGACCGTGGCTGGTTCGATGTGGCCCGGTTGCTGGGCATGATCTCCATCTCGGTGGGCATCTTCAACCTGCTGCCGGTCCCGGTGCTCGACGGTGGCCACCTGCTGTTCTACAGCTTGGAGGCCATCCGAGGCCGCCCCGTGTCGCCGCTGCTGCGGGAGCGGGCGCAGATCGTGGGCGTGATGTTGCTCGTGGCGCTGATGATCTTCGTGCTGGTGGTGGACATGGGCCGCCTGTTCGGCGGAGCGGGCTGATCCCTCCTCATCCACCATCCCGCTACTGCGAACGCCGACGCGCGGCGTTCGCCGCGCGTGCTTGGCCTCCTCCCCCGGCGTGTCACGACATCCGATACGGACGCCTTCGGTCAGTCGGCGCTGCGCATGAACACCGACCACTCGCGCCTCGTCGCTCTCGCTACGTGGCCTGATGGATGAGGAGGGCTGATGGATCCCCTGCTGCTGGCCATCGACACGGCCGGGCCCGTGGCGGGCGTCGCCCTGCTGCGGGGGGACCAGGTGGAGGGTTCCTGGTGCGTGCGGGTGGTGCGCGGGGCCGAGGCCCGGCTGGTGCCGGGCGTCCAGGAGCTGCTGCGCGGGCGCAGCCTCGACTGCGTCGCTCTGTCCGCCGGGCCGGGTGCCTTCACGGGACTGCGGGTGGGCGTCGCCACAGCGCTGGGGCTCGCCGTGGCGACCGGTTGCAGGATCGTGCCCGTCTCTTCTCTGCGGGTGCGCGCTGCCCAGGCCTGGGCGCAGCCCAGGGTGCTGGCGCTGCTCGATGCCCGCAAGGGTCGCTTCTACGGCGGCCTCTTCGACGCCCGCCCGCTGGAGCCGCTCTCCCTGGGTCCCGAGCGGGATCTGGCCCTCGAGCTGCTCGTCCCCGACGAGCCGGTGGTGGCCGTGGGAGAGGGCGCCCACGTGGCCCGCGCTGCGCTGGAGCGCGCCGGCGTCAGGGTGGCACCCTTGCCCGACCGCAACCCTGCGCCGCACCTGGCCCGCATCGCTCTGGCTCGCCTCCGCGCCGGAGCGACCATAGCGCCGGAAGAGCTCCAGATCCGCTACATCCGGCCTCCCGATGCGAAGCCTCCCCGTGATCTGAGCCCGGCGCGGCGGCCATGAAGCGGGAGCCTGGTTCCGAGACCAGACGCTCGCGGTCTGACGTGGTATGCGGATGACAGGAGTCGAGACTTCCCTGGAGAGCCTTCGGAGGATGGATGAACGACGCCGATCGCAGCCTGATCGACCAGCTGGTCCCCGCCAACCAGGAGCTCGGGCGGCTCATGGACGCCCACCGAGCCTTCGAAGCCCGGCTCGATGAGCTCGCGCAGCGGCGCTACCTCACCGACTCCGAGCAGCTCGAGGTGGCCCGGCTCAAGAAGCAGAAGCTGCGCGGCAAGGACCGCATCCTGAGCATCCTGGCCGAACATCGACGCTCCACCTGAGCCAACCGCCCCTCGTCCAGTGGGGTAGCGAGAGCAAGCATGTCCGAGAGGAAACTGCGTATCGGCGTGGCCGGCGCTACGGGTGCCGTAGGCCGCGAGATCATCACCCTGCTGGAGCAGGCCCCGCTGCCCCCCGGCAGCATCGTGCCCATGGCCTCTCCCGCCTGCAAGGTGCACAGCATCGAGACGGGTGGCCGCTCGATCCGGGTGGAGAACCTGCTGGTGGAGCAGCTGGCCACCTGCGATCTGGTCTTCGTGGCGGTGGCCCCCCAGGCCGCGGCCGCCGCCATCGACGCGGTGCGGCGGTCCGAGGCGCCCTGCATCGACCTCACGGGCACCCTCGGCGCCGAGCAGGGCGTGGTCAGCGTGGTGCCCTCCGTCAACCGCGGCGACCTGCAGCTGTTCCGCGAGGAGAACGCGGTGGCCTCGCCTCGGCCCGACGTGGTGGCCCTGGCTACCCTGCTGGCTCCCATCCGAGCCTCGGTCGGCGATCTCCGCTGTCGTGGCACCGTGATGCACTCGGCCGCCCACTTCGGCCGGGGCGGCATCGAGGAGCTCTCCAACCAGGTGGTGTCCCTGTTCAACAGCCGCACCCCGCAGCGGCGCATCTTCGAGCAGGGTCTGGCCTTCGACCTGCAGCCGTTCCTGGGCGAGCTGGAGGCCGGGGGCTGGACCGATCACGAGCTGCGCTGCGCCCGTCAGGCCGCAGCGCTCCTGCGCCTGGCTCCCGATCGGCTCGCGCTCAGCTCCCTGCTCGGGCCCTGGTTCAACGGCCTCTGCCTTTCCCTGCTCGTTGAGGCCGACGTGGCCCTCGGGGTGGACCAGGTGGAGCTGCTGCTGCAGGACGCGCCCCGCATCTCCCTCGCCAGCGGCACCGGCCTGCGCCACCAGCCGCGTCCGCGGGCCTCCGATGGCGAGGCCTCCCTCCAGGTGGGCCGCCTGCGCGACGATCCCGCGGGTGGCGCTGTGCACCTGTGGGCGGTGGCCGACGAGCTGCGCTTCGGCGCGGCCGGCAACGCCGTGGCCATTCTGGGTGCGCTGCTGGAGGACGATCTCATCTGAACGTGACAGCTTGTCCCTGCTGTGGCCCTGGGCCGCGACCCCTTGTCAGGCTGTCAGCTCGGATCCAGGGGTCGGAGCTGTGAAAACCGGCCTTTGCCCGTGGGCCAGCGGTGGATCGGTTCTTGCAGTTGACTCGCGGCGGAGCGGATAGTCCAAGCCGCTCGGAGGTCTCACCCATGAACGCCACCCGCGCACTGGCCGGCCGCGCCGCGACCCTGCTCTCCGCGGTGATCCTCTGTGCGCCGTCGGTGACGCGCGCGGAGCCCACCCGCGTGGCCTGGAGCAGCGCCGAGGGGACCAGCATCCCCGATCTGGCGGTCACCGATGACGGCCGCTACGTCGCATTCATCGAGGATGGTTCTGCGAACGTCCGCTTTCTCGACCTGGGCGACTGGGAGATCGGCGCTGACACCTCGGTCTGCACCGACAGCACGGTGGGGGGGCTGGCCATCGCGGGTGAGAGCGCTCCCTACGAGGTCTACGTGGGCTGCGGGGACGGCACCCTGGCGGTGATCGAGCTGGACGAGTTCGGAGAGACCACCGCGCTCTACGACGAGAACGTCACCGTGGACGAAGGGCAGGCCATCCTGGCGGTGGAGCCTGCCGAGGGCCTGGTCTACGTCATCGCCGAGTCCGAAGACGGCGACAACCAGGCCCACGTGGTGGAGATCGGCAGCGACTCGGCCACCGTCGATGGAGATGACGGCTACCCGTCCACCTTTGGCGTGAGCGGCTTCGAGGACAGCCACGCCAGCTCCACCTACATCTTCGTGGCCCACGGCGGTGACGAGGTGTCCAAGCTGGAGCTGAGCAGCGGCTCCATCTCCAACTCCACCGAGAACCTCGCCAGCCGCGATTTCGTGGACATGTACGCCATCAACGCCAGCGCGGCCTTCCTGGCCGACACCGACGGCGGCATCCTGCGCTACAACCCGTCCGGGAACGACTTCTACATCCTGCTGGACAGCGAAGACGGCCTGGAGTCCAACCAGGCGCTGGCCATCTCCGACACCGACGGGGACGCTGCCCTGGTGGTCTACGATGCCGGGCCCTCCGAGGTGGTGATCTTCGACTTCGACACAGGCTCGCTGACCCCGGGAGATACCGAGCTGCAGCGCTTCGAAGCCGCGGACATCGCCGAGCTGGTCACCACCTCCGGCTACGTGGTGGGCGGCGGGAGCACCGGCGAGCTGCAGGTGCTCACGGACCGGCCATGGGTGGAGATCGAGGACGTGGACCCGAGCTCCGCGGTGTCCGGGGACTCCGTGAGCGTGCAGTTCTCCTCGGACACCAGCGGCGACTGGGAGCTGTACCTGGGCGGGACGGTGTCGGGGGACGGCGATCTGCTGGCCTCGGGGGAGCTCGAAGCCGACGAGCTCACCCAGGCCTCCATCACCGTCAGCAGCAGCTTCGCCGAGGGCGTCAACAAGCTGTGGCTGCTGGTCAGCTCCAGCGGGCTCGTGGGCCACGATCGAGACAGCGTCTCGGTGGACAATCCTCCGGGTGCCGTCACCCTGAGCGCTGAAGACGTGGGTTTTGGGAACCAGCAGATCACGGTCTCCTTCGAGGGGATCGAGGACGCCGATCTGGACCACTACACTCTGTACTGCACCACCAGCGAGTTCGACGCCGGAGACTACGAGACGGGGGGGCCGGAATTCGATGGCGATGACGAGGTGGAGGACGAGCTGCCGCGCGAGGTGAGCGCCGAGCCGGGGGCCGATGTCACCGTCACCATCCTGCCCCTCACCAATGACGTTACCTACTATGTGGCCGTGCGAGCCTACGATGAGGGCGGCCAGGAGGGCGAGATGAGCAACGTGCTGAGCGCCATGCCCCAGGAGACCGTGGGAGCCGCGGAGCTGGCGGGTGAACAGGGCGGCTACTGCGGCACGCGGGCGAGGGCCGGTGTGCTGGCCGTGGCTCTGGGTGCGGTGCTGCTCGGCCTGCGACGCCGGCGCTCGGGCCTGGCTGTTCTCCTGGCGCTGCTCTGGGCCCCCGGTGTGCTGGCGGCGGCCGACGAGGAGCGCCCCGAGCGCGAGCGGGCCAACGTCGAGCTGCGCTACGGTCCCTACTTCCCCACCAACGAAGGTGTCACCACCGTCTACGGCAGCAGCGGCCATCAGCTGCTGTTGCTCGAAGGCGGCGCCAAGCTGGGGCGCTTCTTCGAGGTCGACCTGGGCGCGGGTTTCTACCAGGAGCTCGGCACCCTGGTCTCGGTGGACGACGATCACAGCTCCGCGGCCGAGCACACCATGCTCACCGCCATGCCCCTCACCGGCTCCCTCGCCCTGCGGCTCGACATCGTTGAGGAGCAGATCCTGGTACCCCATGGATCCATGGGCATGGACTACTGGCTGTGGCGTGAGAACTGGTACGTCAACGACGCGGTCGGTGGCGACTCCGAGCTGGTCGGCGGTGAGCTGGGCTGGCATTGGAGCGCAGGGCTCGCCCTCTTGCTCGACCGCTTCGATGCGGGGCATGCCAGCAAGCTCGAGAACAGCACCGGCATCGACGACACCTACCTGGTGGCCGAGTTCCGACAGCAGCGCCTGGGCATGTGGGGCAGCGATGGCCAGAGCCTCTTCGACGGCAGCATGGTCACCATAGGCCTCAAGCTCGACATGTAGCGTTCTCTTCGGGGGGGAAGACAGATTCTTCCCCCCTGTCCGGGGCGGACACCGCCCCTCCCCCCATCTTCGCCGCTCGATGAGCGGCGCAGGGCTGCTCGCACAGCCCTGGTGGCGTGGCGAGCTTCGCGTCGCGAGACTCCCCGCTGCTGGAAGGATGACCGAGGCCCATGTTCGCCTATCGACTGCTGCTGGAGTACGACGGCACCGCCTATGTGGGTTGGCAGCGGCAGCCCGCTGCCGCCAGCGTGCAGGGAGAGCTGGAGCGAGCCATCAGCCGCATCATGGGGCTCGACAGCATCAACCTGCTGGGCGCCGGGCGGACAGACGCCGGAGTCCACGCCCTGGGGCAGGTGGCCAGCTTCCGCTGCGCGGTGGAGCGCCTGCCCAGCCAGCTGCGCATGGGGCTGGGTGCGCTGCTGCCGGCGGACATCAGCTGCAGGGAGGTGACCCGGGTGCACGAGGGCTTTCACGCCAGGATGCATGCCGTGGGTAAGCACTACCGCTACCGCATCCTCGACGGGGACCGACGCTCCGCGCTGCGCCAGCGCTACACCTGTCCGGAGCGCGCCGAGCTGGACGTGGACGCCATGACCCATGCCGCCCGTCATCTGCTGGGAACCCATGACTTCACCAGCTTCCGCGCCGCGGGTTCATCGGTGCCGGGCTCCGTGCGCTGCCTGACGCGCCTGGACCTGGGCCGCAGAGGAGACGAGGTGCACCTGGACGTGGAGGGTGGGGGCTTCCTGCGCCACATGGTGCGCATCATCGCCGGCACGCTGCTGGAGGTGGGCCGTGGACGGCGCCAGCCGGGTGAGCTGGTGGAGATCCTTGCCGCCTGCGACCGGGCCGCAGCGGGACGCACCGCCCCCGCCCTCGGTCTGTGCCTGATGCGGGTGGACTACCGGTCGGATGACGCCCTGGCCGGAGCCTGAGGCGCCGCGACCCCCATCGCAGCTGGACCGTGGCAGGCGGGAGGGATCAGTCCTCGTCGTCTTCCACCACGGGCGCGTTGGAGAGAGGCTTGAGCTCGTCGAGCTCCTCTTCCTCTTCCTCTTCCTCTTCGTCCGCTTCCTCGGCTTTGGCGTCGGGTTCTTCGTCGAGTCCGAAGGGCAGGGCGTCGCCCTGCTTGCGCTGCGCTGACTCGGACTTGAGCCTGGCCATGGCTGTGGCGCGCGGGTCGGGGGTGTTCTCGTCTTCGGGTGTGGAACCGCACTTGGGGCAGCACGCATCCTCGCGGTTGAGATCGTAGAACTTGGACCCGCAGGTGGGGCATACGTGCCGGCTTCCAAGGTTGCGCTGTTTGAAGATCATGAACGGGCCTTGCGATGGAAGGGGAAGGCGCCGCGCATACTAGTCCACTCGCGGATGCAGTCAAGGCCCCCTGTTGGATTTTCGGCCGGCCCTCGCTCGGAGCAGGCGACAGAACCCCGAATCTACTGCGGCCCAGCAGTCGCGACTGCG
>CAZEJJ010000109.1:0-25485 GCA_964512185.1 uncultured Enterobacterales bacterium
CGCTCCGCGGCGGCGTCGCCCTCGGCGCCGTCCCCGTCGCCGTCGTTGTCCAGCCCGTCGCAGTCCTCGCTGTCCATGCAGTCGGCGGTGCCGTCGCCGTCGCTGTCGGGGAAGTCCTCGTCCACGTCGCCGTCGCCGTCGTTGTCCAGCCCGTCGCAGTCCTCGGAGTCCAGGGCGTCGCAGGTGCCGTCGCCGTCGCTGTCGGAGGTGCCCTCGTCCACGTCGCCGTCGCCGTCGTTGTCGAGCCCGTCGCACTCCTCCACGTCCAAGCAGTCGGCCACGCCGTCGGCGTCCGAGTCGCCCCAGTCCTCGTCCACCAGCCCGTCGCAGTCGTTGTCCAGCCCGTCGCAGGTCTCGCCCTCGGCGGGGCTGGTGGTGTCGTCGCCGTCGTCGCAGTCCAGGCCGCCGTGGGCAGCGGAGATTATGCCGTCCCCATCGGCGTGGGGGTGGCCTGGGCGCCCCAGCACCACATACACCCGACCCGTGGCGGTGTCGTCGCCGGTGGCGCCCCAGGCGCCCGCCACGAGGTCGCCGTAGCCGTCGTCGTCGAGATCGCCAGCGTCGACGGCGTAGCCGAGGAAGCCGGTGGCCTCGGAGCCCAGCAGCCGGCCCCAGCTCTCGGAGGCTTCGTAGTCGCCACCGGTGGAGAGCTCTGCGGAGTGCAGCAGGTAGACCGCTCCACCCGAGCTGGCGCTCTCGTAGTTTCCGTAGGCGCCCGCCGCCAGGCTGGGGGCGCCCTCGCCCTCCAGGTCGATGGCGGCCAGGTCGAAGCCGAGTCGATCCGCGTCGGCGCCGCTCAGCTCGGCGCTGGCCAGGCCGAAGGTGGACGGGAAGCCGCTGGGGGGACCGTCCTGGAACCAGGCCGCGCCGTCGCTGCCGCCGGCACCGTAGGCGCCCACGAACAGGCCGCCGTAGCCTGTGCCCGTGACCTCACCCGCGGCGGCCACCCCCAGCCCCGCCGCGTCGCCGGCGGTGTCGCCGTACATGACATCGTAGTCGGCCAGCGCGCTGGTACCGCTGGCGAGCTCGGCTCCCGTGACGATGTACACCGCGCCCGCGTCCGCGCCCCCGTAGTCGTGGCCCCAGGCGCCCACGATCAGGTCGCCGAGGCCGTCACCGTCGAGATCCTCGGCGCCCGCCAGGCGGTATCCCGCGGCGTCACCGGCGGCCTCGCCCTCCAGGATAGAGCTGGCGTCGGCCAGGGCGCTGTCGGACCAGCCGCTGGCCCCCGGCAGCAGGTACACGGCGCCAGAGTCGCTGCCTCCCAGATCGCTGGTGGGCGCTCCGATGGCCAGATCGTCGTAGCCGTCGCCGTCCATGTCGATGGCGATGACCAGCCCCGCCCCAGCCGTGTCGCCGCTGTCGTCGCCCACCAGCCAGGCGTCGGCCTGATCGGCGCTGAGGCTGCCCGCCAGGGAGCCGGCCAGGAAGACAGCGGCCGCACCCTCGTCGCGGTCGGCGTCGTCGGCGTAGGGCATGCCCAGGGCGATGTCCGCGAGCCCGTCGCCGTCCAGGTCGCCGCCACCGTGCACGGCGCTGCCCAGCTGGTCGCCGCTGGCGACACCGTGGATGGCTGCCAGGGCCTCGCTGGTGGAGAGCTCGCCGCTCAGGTCGGCTCCTCCGGCGTAGAGCCAGGCGGAGCCCCCGTTGCTGGCCCCGCCATCGGCGTAGGGCGCGCCCACCAGCAGGTCGGCGACCCCGTCTCCGCTGGTGTCCGCGGTGACATCGAGCGCCTGGCCGAAGCGGTCGGAGGCGGCGGCGCCGTCCAGCAGGACGTCGGCCCAGTCGTCCACTTCCATGACGCCAGCCAGGTGTCGCAGCCCCCAGGGGGCGAAGCGCACGCCCTGGTCGTAGAGCGTGAACAGGCCCTCCTCGCAGCCCAGGGAGATGCCGTCGCTGGTGCCGCTCTGCAGGCCTACGGCTCCCAGGCGCGCGTAGCTGTCGCTGGAGGATCCACCCCACAGGTCGTCGTACATGAACGCGATCTCGCCGCTGGCGTACAGCCACACGCCGAAGTCCTGGGTGGAGGTGGTGCTGGAGTCCCTGTAGACCGCGGACCACTGGATGTAGACCGCCTGGTCCCACTCGCCGTAGTACACGCCGCCGCCCAGATCCAGGTCCCAGTCGTCCCACAGGGGCGCGATGAAGCTCCCGGAGATGGACCCGTCGGCGACGCAGCCACCGGCGCTGGCGAAGTCGCCGGGGGCGCTGCTGCCTCCGCCGAGGGAGACCACTCCGTAGGAGTGCACGGTGATCGAGGACCAGTCGCTGCCGTAGTACGGGAAGCTGAAGGGCAGCGTGATGGTGGTCTCGTCGCCTGTGCCCAGCCCCAGGTCCGTGCCGCCTGTGCTGGCCAGATCCACGTGGCAGAAGGGGGGACCATCGCCGTCGCTCACGGAGCGCCAGACGAAGTCATCGTCCGATCCCGAGGTGGAGGCGGCGGAGCTGATGGGCAGCAGCAGGACCAGCAGCAGCGGGAGCCTGTGTGCGGCCGTCGCTCGGCTGCGGTGTGCGGAGGGAGGCTGAGCGGTGAGCATGCGGCTGCTCCTCGGGACGCGCGTGGGGAAGCGGGCACACGACACGCGGGCAGGACCCTGCTGGATGGTAGCACCAGGGCCGCGGTCCTCGCCAGCCATCCAGCGGGGTGGGCCGCTGCGCCCCGGGTGCCGCTGGCGGCCGCCCGGAATAGAGAAAGCGCCAGCCAGGGAGCGTGGCCATGAGCAATGAACTGGACGCGGTGGTGGATCGCATCGTCGAACGCGTGCGCGCCCGCATGCAGCAGGAGCAGGCCCCGCCGCTCCCCGCGGTGCGCGGCATCTGGTGTGACGAGGCCGGCGCGCGGCTCGCCCTGGCCGGCGGCTGTGCGCGCCTGGGCCTCGACGCCGCGCGACCCCTGGAGCAGGCGCCCTCCAGCGACCTGGCCGGGCTCATCGATCACACCCTGCTCAAGCCCACCTCCACCCGCAAGGACATCGAGCGCGTCTGCGCCGAGGCGCGCAAGTTCGGCTTCGCCAGCGTCTGTGTGAACAGCACCTGGATCGGCCTCACGGCGCGCCTGCTGGACGGCAGCAAGACCATGCCCATCTGCGTGGTGGGCTTCCCGCTGGGGGCCATGAGCGTCCAGGGCAAGGCCGACGAGACCCGCCACGCCATCGCGGCGGGCGCCTCCGAGATCGACATGGTGCTCAACATCGGGGCCCTCAAGAGCGGTGACTACGACGCGGTCCTCGAGGACATCCGGCAGGTGGTGGCCGCTTCGGTGGGCCGCCCGGTCAAGGTCATCATCGAGACCTCTATGCTGGACCGCGACGAGAAGGTCGCCGCCTCGGCGCTGTGCAAGGCGGGCGGCGCCGCCTTCGTCAAGACCTCCACCGGCTTCGGTGGCGGCGGCGCCACCGTCGAAGACGTGGCGCTGATCCGGGCCGTGGTGGGTCCCGACATGGGCATCAAGGCCTCGGGCGGTGTCAGGACCGCGCAGGACATCAAGGAGCTGGTGGCCGCGGGGGCCACCCGCGTGGGCGCCTCCGCGTCGGTGGCCATCGTCACGGGGGGCGCGGGCGAGGGAGGCTACTGAGCCTTGCGTGCGATCATCCTCGTGCTGGACTCGGTGGGCGTGGGGGCCATGCCCGACGCGGCCGACTGGGGTGACGCAGGGGCCGACACCCTGGGTCACTGCGCCGCCGCGGTGGGCGGTCTCTCGTTGCCCGGCCTGCAGGCCCTGGGGCTGGGCAACATCCATCCGGTGCAGGGGGTCGCGCCGGTGGCGGCCCCCGGGGCTGCCCACGGTCGCATGGCCCTGGCTTCGCCCGGCAAGGACTCCGTCACGGGCCACTGGGAGCTGACCGGCTGCGTGCGCAGCGAGCCCTTCGGCTACTTCCACGGCGGCTTCCCGCCGGAGATCCTGGAGCCCTTCCACGCGGCCATCGGCCGTGGCTCGCTGGGCAACGTGGCCGCCAGCGGCACCGTCATTATCGAGCAGCTGGGTGCGGAGCACCTGCGCACGGGGCTGCCCATCGTCTACACCTCCGCCGACTCGGTGTTCCAGGTGGCGGCCCATGAGCGGATCATCCCGCTGCCCGAGCTCTACCGCATCTGTGAACAGGCCTTCCACATCGTGGAGCCCTACCAGGTGGCGCGGGTCATCGCCCGCCCCTTCCTGGGCCAGCCGGGGGCCTTCCAGCGCACCGAGAACCGGCGCGACTTCGCCATGCAGCCCAGCAGCGACACCCTGCTCGACCAGCTGCTGCGGGCCGGGCAGAGCGTCACCTCTGTGGGCAAGGTCAAGAACCTCTACGGCGGCCGCGGCTTCTCCCGTGCCGTCGAGGCCACCAACAACATGGCGGTGGTGGACGCCCTGCTCCGATCCCTGGTGGAGCAGCGGGGCGGCTTGATCTTCGCCAACCTGGTGGACTTCGACATGCTCTGGGGCCACCGGCGCGATCCGGTGGGCTACGCGGGGGGGCTCGAGGCCTTCGACCGCCGCCTGCCCGAGATCCTGGCGGCCCTCGAGCCCGACGACCTGCTGCTGATCACCGCCGACCACGGCAACGATCCCTGCCATCCCGGCTCGGACCACACCCGAGAATTCGTGCCCGTGCTGGCCTGGCGCCCCGGCGGCGCGGGCGCCGACCTCGGCCTGCGCCCCACCCTGGCCGACCTTGGCGCCACCGTGGCGCAGCACCTGGGGGTGGGTCCCTTGCCCGCGGGGCAGAGCTTCCTTGCTATGCTCGCGCGGTCCTGAACCTCCCTGGGAGCTCGCCGTGACCTTCGCCATCCACTCCTTCCTCGAGACCAAGCGCGACGGCGGCGTGCACGACGCGCCCGGGATCCAGAGCTTCATCCAGGCCCTGGTCCGCGGCGAGGTGAGCCGCTCCCAGGCCGCCGCCTGGCTGGCCTTCGCCTTCGTTCAGGGCCTGGACGAGCGCGAGAAGGTGGCGCTCACCCACGCCATGGTGGACTCCGGAGAGCGCCTGCGCTGGGCCGGCCTGCGGGGCCCCTTCGTGGACAAGCACAGCACCGGTGGGGTGGGCGACAAGGTGTCGCTGGTGCTCGCTCCGCTGTTGGTGGAGCTGGGCAAGCGCGTGCCCATGGTCAGTGGGCGCGGGCTGGGTCACACCGGCGGCACCCTCGACAAGCTCGAGGCCATCCCCGGCTACCGCACAGATCTCTCGGCCGGGCAGCTGCGGGGGGTGCTCGATTCCGTGGGCTGCTTCATCAACGGCCAGACCGGCGAGGTGGCCCCCGCCGACAAGCTGCTCTACGCCCTGCGCAACGAGGTGTGCACCGTGCCCTCGGTGGCGCTCATCACGGCCTCCATCCTGTCCAAGAAGGTGGCCGAGGGTATCGACGCCCTGGTGCTGGACGTCAAGGTGGGGGCCGGCGCCTTCATGAAGGACCTGGACAGGGCCCGCGAGCTGGCCCGCAGCCTGGTGAGCACCGGCAAAGGCTGCGGTGTGCAGACCCGCGCCCTGCTCACCGACATGTCCCAGCCGCTGGGACGCGCCGTGGGCAACGGGCTGGAGGTGCTGGAGTCGGTGCAGGCCCTCAAGGGGACCGGCCCTGCCGATCTCTTCGACATCACGGTGCAGCTGGCCGGCGATCCGCGCGCCGCCGATCTGCTGCGCTCGGGGGTCGCCTGGGAGCGCTTCCAGGCCATGGTGCACGCCCACGGCGGCGATCTGACGGCTCTGGACGATCCGGAGCGCATCCTGGCCGGGGCCCGCCGGGTGGAGCTGTGCGCGGACCGCAGCGGCGTGGTGGAGCAGCTCGACGCCATGGACATCGCCATGGCGGCCTTCAAGCTGGGCGCCGGGCGCTCCCGCGAAGACCAGCCTGTGCACCCCGGGGTGGGCCTGCTGCTGCACAAGAAGCGCGGCGACCAGGTCCGGGCCGGCGATCTGCTGGCCGAGGTCTTCCACGCAGATCGCGAGCTGGAGCAGGGGCTGGCCCTGGCGCGGCGCGCCTATCGCATCGGCGAGGGGCCCGCGCAGGCCGTGCCCCTGGTGCTCGAGACCGTGGCCTGAGCCGGGGAGGGTCCATGCCGGCGCCGCTGCTGTCGCTAGTCCTGTTGCTCCCCGGAGTGGCTCACGCCGAGGGCAACTTCATCCCCGCACAGACCTCGCTGTTGGAGCGCGGGCTTAGCTTCATCGGCATCTTCGTGATGGTCGGCCTGGCCTGGGTGCTCTCCGAGAACCGGCGCGCGGTCAGGTGGCGGCCGGTGATCTGGGGTGTGGTGCTGCAGCTGGTGCTGGGCATCATCGTGCTCTCACCCGGGCTCTCCGACTTCTTCTTCGTCGCGGTGGACGGCGGCGTGCGGCGCCTGTTGTCTTTCTCCGAGGCCGGGGCCGACTTCGTCTTCCAGACCACCGAGGCCCACCAGGTGGACTTCTTTCGTGGCGACCCGCCCGAGCTGGTGACCGAGACCTTCATCGGCCGGATCTCGCCGCCGGTCAAGACCTTCGCCTTCTGGATCCTCCCCACCATCATCTTCTTCTCGAGCCTGATGGCCATCCTCTACCACCTGGGCGTCATGCAGCGGGTGGTGAGCGGCCTGGCCTGGGTCATGCAGCGCACCATGGGCGTGAGCGGCGCCGAGAGCCTCTCCGCCGCGGCCAACATCTTCGTGGGCCAGACCGAGGCGCCGCTGGTGGTCAAGCCCTTCGTGGAGCGCATGACCCGCAGCGAGCTGCACGCGGTCATGACCGGGGGCTTCGCCACGGTGGCCGGGGGTGTGATGGCCGCCTATGTCGGGTTCCTCAAGGACATCCCGGGCATCGCGGGGCACCTGGTCACCGCCTCCATCATGAGCGCGCCCGCGGCGCTGGCCATCAGCAAGCTGATGCTCCCCGAGACCGCCACGGCGGTCACCGCGGGGGGCGCCCGCATCGCGGTGGAGCGCACGGACGGCAACGTCATCGAGGCGGCGGCCCGTGGCGCCCAGGAGGGCATGAAGCTGGCCATCAACGTGGCCGCCATGCTCGTGGCCTTCGTTGGCCTGATCGCCATGATCGACTGGATGCTCACCTGGGTGCCCGTGGGCTTCTGCGCTGACGGCGTGAGCATCGGCTGGTTCATGGAGGGCTGCGAGGCGCTGTCCCTCTCCCGCATCCTGGGCTGGTTGTTCAGCCCGCTGGCCTTCGCCATGGGTGTGCCCTGGTCCGAGGCTGGCATCGTGGGCACGCTGCTGGGCGAGAAGATCGTGCTCACCGAGTTCATCGCGTACATCCACCTCGGCTCGCTGATCAACGGCGCCACCCCTGTGCTCAGCGAGCGCAGCGCCATCATCGCCAGCTACGCGCTCTGCGGCTTCGCCAACTTCGCCTCCATCGGTATCCAGCTGGGTGGCATCGGGGGCATCGCACCCGGGCGCATGCGCGAGCTGGCGGAGCTGGGCCTGCGGGCCATGATCGGCGGCAGCCTGGCGGCCTTCATGACCGGCACCATCGCCGGCATCCTGATCGGCTAGCTCCACATACTGACCGGTCAGTCAAAAAGCGACATAAAAGCGGCTTTTCGCGCGTTATTTCGCTTGACGTTCCCGCCTCCCGACGCTAGCCAGGGCTGGATCTGCGTCCACCCCGGAGGCTGAGATGAGCGTCACGTCGGGTACGAACCTGAATCCTCACCTGGGGGGCTCCCAGAGCCGCAGCAGGGATCCCTTCCAGAAGGCCTTCGACTTCGTGGTGGCCAAGCAGGTGCGGGCCATGGGCCTGATGCCCTACTTCCGCGAGCTGGATCGCAACGAGGGGCCCACCTGCCTGTTCGAGGGCCGCTCCGCCATCATGATGGGCTCCAACAACTACCTGGGCCTGACCACCGACGAGCGCGTGCGCTCCGCGGCCATGAAGGCGCTGCGCGAGGAGGGCCCCAGCCTCACCGGCTCGCGGCTGCTCAACGGCACCACCCGCGCCCACGGAGCGCTGGAGCGCAAGATCGCCGAGTTCCTGGGTCGCGAGGAGGCCCTGGTCTTCACCACCGGCTACCAGGCCAACATCGGCATCCTCACCGCCCTGGGGAGCGAGGGGGTCACGCTGGTGGTGGACCGGCAGGCCCACGCCTCCATCCATGACGGGGCCCGCACCAGCCACGCGAGGGTGAAGCGCTTCAAGCACAACGACGTGGAGGACCTCGACCGCGTGCTGGCTGAGGCGGCGCAGCGGGGAGACGCCATCCTGGTGATGGTGGACGGCCTGTACTCCATGGAGGGTGACATCGTGCCCCTGCCCTGGGTGGTGGAGAAGTGCCGCAAGCACGGAGCACGGCTGGTGGTGGACGATGCCCACGCCCTGGGGGTTCTGGGAGCGAGCGGCCGGGGCACCGAGGAGCACTTCGGCATGGGCGGCGCCGCGGACCTGGTGTGCGGGACCTTCTCCAAGAGCCTGGCCTCCATCGGCGGCTGGGTGGCCGGCGACAGCCGCGTCATCGACTGGATCCGCTTCTTCGGTCGGCCCATGGTGTTCTCCGCCTCGGCCCCCCCGGCCCAGGTGGCCGCGGCTTCGGCGGCCCTGGACGTGCTCAAGGAGGAGCCCTGGCGCGCGGCCAGGGTCAACGAGAACGGAGACTACTGGCGCCTGGGCCTCAACGACCTGGGCTTCGACACAGGTGCCTCGGTCACGCCCATCGTGCCGGTGATCATCCGCGATGATCTCAAGGCCATCATGATGGGCAAGCTGCTGCTGGACGCTGGAGTGTACGTGAATCCGGTCGTGCATCCGGCGGTCCCCAAGGACCTGGCCATGCTGCGCACCAGCGTGATGGCCACCCACGAGAAAGAGCACCTGGACCGCGCGCTGGAGATCATGGGCAAGGTCGCCCGCAAGCTGGGCGTCATCAGCTAGCGGGGGCCCCGGTGGGCTGCTACCAGCCGCGGGCGCCGCGGTTGTGGTCGTCCACCATGCGCGGCAGCATGATCATGTCCACGACGCTGCCGATGCCGCACAGGCCGCCGGTGACCAGCCACACGATGCCGCTGGCCCAGCGACCCAGGTAGAGGCGGTGCAGGCCGGAGAGGCCGAACAGCGCCGGAGCCAGCAACAGGTAGCCGGTGAGGATGTCGCGGCGGGGACGGTCCAGAGCGGTGGTCTCTCGGGTGGCGGGGAGCATGGCTCGACTCTCCTGTGGTGAGGCGCTCGCGAACCTTCTACGCGGCGGGAGCTGGCTTATTGCCCCTGGGATTTTCCATGCTCGCGGCCGCCGGGTATGAAGGGTAGGAACAGGGCGTCGGGCGAACCGGGCCCCTCACCGAGCGCCGGATGCACATCCGCAAGCTGGAGATCCAGGGCTTCAAGTCCTTCCCCGACCGGGTCGTCTTCCACTTCAGCGAGGGCATCTCCGGCGTGGTGGGGCCCAACGGCTGTGGCAAGTCCAATGTGCTCGACGCCATGAAGTGGTGCATCGGCGAGCAGTCGCCCCGCGCGCTGCGCGGCCAGTCCATGGAAGACGTGGTGTTCAACGGCTCCCAGGTGCGGGCCTCCATGAACCTCGCCCAGGTCAGCCTGACCTTCGTGGCGGGCGAGAGGCCCTTCAGCGGCGAGTGGGCCCGCTTCGAGGAGATCCAGATCACGCGCCGGCTGGTGCGCGGCGGCCCCTCGGAGTACCGGCTGAACCAGCAGAAGGTGCGCCTGCGCGACGTGCAGGAGGTGTTCCTGGACACGGGAGTGGGCAGCCGCTTCTACTCCTTCATCGAGCAGGGTCGCATCGGCTCCGTGGTGCAGGCCAGCGCCCAGGAGCGCAGGGCGCTGATCGAAGAAGCGGCTGGCACCTCGCGGTTCAAGGCTCGTCGGGCGGAGACCAGCCGCCGTCTGGACGCCACGCTGCAGAACCTGGAGCGCTCGGCCCACGTGGTGGAAGAGCTGGAGCTGCGCCTGAGCCAGCTGGCGCGCCAGGTGGACCGCGCCGCGCGCTTCCGTCGCCTGCGCGCCATCCTGCGGCAAGGGGGGCTCTTCCTCGCGCTGGCGCGCTACTCCGGGCTGCAGGCCGATCGCCGGGTGCTCGCCAGGGAGCGCCGGGCGGCGGGCTCCGAGCTGGAGCGCCGCGAGCGCGCACTGGGCCACGCGCGCTCCGACCTGGCCCGCGACCGCGAGCAGGCGCAGGTGGTGGAGCAGCTGGTGGGGGATCTGCGCGACCAGGCGGCGGAGCTGGAGGCCCGGCGCAGGGAGCTCGAGTCCACCCGGCAGTACCAGGAGCGCGAGGGCGTCGACCTGGGCGAGCGCAGCCGGCGCCTGGCCGTCGAGCTGGAGCAGGGCCGGGCCAGGACCGAGCTGGCTCGCCAGGAGTGCCACAGCAGCGACGCCGACCTGTCCCGGCAGCTGGCGGTCCAGGCCCGGGGTCGCGGGGCGCTCGAGGCCCAGGAGGCCGCCGCCGATGAGGCCTCCGGAGAGCTGGACCTGCTGCGCGGCCAGCGCGAGCAGCAGCGCGCGCGCCTGGTGCAGACCCGCGCAGCGCTGGAGCGGGCCAGGGCGCGCGCCGAAGGCCTGCAGCGTCTCGGGCAGGGGATCCGCGATGGGCTCGAGCGCCACGCGCAGCAGCTGGCGGCAGCCCAGGCGGAGGCAGCGCGGCTCGGGCAGGCCCGCCTCGACACCCAGACCCGCCAGGCCCAGGCCGACTCCACGCTCCAGCGAGCGGCCAGCGCCGCCAGCGAGGCGCAGCTCGTCGAGCAGAGCCAGCGAGAGCAGCGGCTGCGATCGGCGGCAGCCTGCCGCGTCGCCGAGCGCGATCTGGCCGCCGCCGAGAGAGAGCTGGCCCTGGCCCTGGGGCGACGCGACTCGCTGCGAGAGCTCCAGCAGCGGCACGAGGGGCTGTCCGATGCCACCCGGCGCGTGCTCGTGCAGGTGCCGGGAGCCTTCTCGGTGGCCGAGGAGCTGGAGGTCCCCGAGGAGCTGGAGGATCCCCTGGCCCTGGCCCTCGGGGACCGCGTCGACGCCGTGGCGCTGGTGGATCGCGCGCAGCTGCTGCAGGCCGTCAGCGCGGCGGGCGATGGCGCGGCCTGGCTGGTGCTGCTCGGGGACGCACCAGGCATCAGCTTCGACGGGTTGGTGGCGGAGATCCGGGGCACGGAGCGCGCGCGGCGTGCCCTGGCCAGGCTGCTGGGCCCCTGCGCGCGGGTGGCCGACCTGGAGACCGCTCTGGAGCGCTCCGGAGAAGGCTGGACCTGCTTGACAGCGGCGGGTGAGCTGGTGCGGCCCGGTGGCCTGGTGCGGGTGGGGCGTCGCGGCGAGCAGTCGGCGGGGATCCTGGGGCGGCGCCGCGCCCTGCGGCAGGCCAGCGAAGCCTGTGAGCAGCTGCGAGAGCGGGTGCGGCGCGCGGCGGAGCGACTGGAGGCCGCCAGGCAGGATGAACAGCGGCACCGCGCTGCGCTGGACCAGGCCAGGGAGAGCCTGGCAGGCCTGCGGGCCGCTCACCGGCGCGCCGAGCTCGAGGCTGCCGGCCTGGGTCACCGCGTGCGGGCCTGCGATGAAGCCGAGCGCCGCCAGCAGAGCGCTCTCGAAGACCTGGAGCGGTCGGCGGGGGAGCAGCGCGCCCGCCAGCTGCAGGTGGAGCGCGACCTCGAGGCCGCGGCTGGCGAGCTCGCGGCGCGAGAGGTCGGCGCGGCCCAGGCTGGGGGCGAGCTGGAGCAGGCCGAGGGGCGGGTGCGCAGCGTGGCCACCCGGGTAGAGGGCCTGGTCTCCGCGCTCCAGAAGCTGCGCGAAGAATCCGCCGCCGTGGCTGAGCGGGTGCGATCCGCCCAGCAGGCCCAGAGAGCCTCGCGGCGCGCCCTGGAGCAGGCGGAGCAGCTGCTGGTGGGCACCCAGGCCGAGCTGGAGCGGGTGTCCACGCGGCGGGCGGAGCTGGCGCAGCAGTCCATCGAGACCGGCCAGGCGGTGGAGCAGGTGGCGGCGGATCAGGACCAGGTGGCGGGGCGCCTGCTCCAGGAGCGACAGCGTCAGCGGGCCGCCCGCCAGCGAGTCGGGGAGAGCGAAGACGCCCTGGGCCGGGCTCGGGATGCGCGCGAGGCCTCCGCCGCGGAGCTGCAGCGGGTGGAGCTGGCCCTCAACGAGACCCGCACGCGCCTGGACCTGGTCAAGCGGCAGGGGCAGGAAGAGCTGGGCGTGTCTCTGCCCGCCATGCTCGATCGCCTCGACAAGAACCGCCAGCTGGTGATCCCCCACGGGCTCGACGACGACGAGCGCCTGCCCCTGGACCTCAAGCGGCTGCCGGCGGTGGATCTGCTGGTGGTGCTGCCCGGGCACCTCGAAGACGCCGGCCGCATCGAGACCTGGACCGCTCGCGTGGAGCGCTCGCGAAAGCGGCTCGAGCGGCTGGGCGACGTGAACCTTACGGCCGTCGAAGAGTACCTCTCCCTGCTCGGACGGCACGAGGATCTGGAGTCACAACGCAGCGATCTCGAGCGATCGGTGGCGGAGATCCGCGGCGCCCTGGCGCGCATCAACCGCACCTGCAGGGAGCGCTTCAGGACCGCCTTCGACGAGGTCAACCGGCACTTCGAGGCCCTCTTCCAGCGGCTCGCCGGTGGGGGAAAGGCCGCGCTGGTGCTCACCGACGACGAGGACCTGCTGGAGACGGGGGTGGAGATCGTGGCCTCCCCCCCGGGCAAGCGGCTGAGGCACCTCTCGCTGCTCTCCGGTGGCGAGAAGGCGCTGGTGGCGCTGTCCCTGGTCTTCGCCCTGTTCCAGGTCCGGCCCTCGCCCTTCTGCATCCTGGACGAGGTGGACGCGCCCCTGGACGAGGGCAACGGGGCGCGCTTCAACGAGCTGCTGCGCGACATGAGCCACGCCTCCCAGTTCATCATCATCACGCACAACAAGAAGACCATCGAGTGCGCTGACACACTCTACGGTGTCACCATGCAGGATCCCGGCATCTCCAGACTGGTCACCGTGCAGGTGCACTGAACCCCCCATATTCACCATCCCACTACTGCGACCGCTGAGGCGCGGCGTTCGCCGCCCGTGCCTGGCCTCCTTCCTCGGCGTGTTGCTACACGCCCTCGGTCAGTCGGCGCTGCGCACGAACACCGACCACTCGCGCCTCAGCGCCCTCACTACGCGGTCTGATGAATACGGGGGGCTGAAGAGAAGATCCTCCCTCCACGCGGGTTAGGAGGGGCGGCCCCCCTCGGAGGATCCATGGACCAGCTCATCGCAGCCCTGGTCGAGCAGCCCATGATCGGTGTCGGCATCGGTGTGGCTGTGATCGCCGGCCTGGTCGCGGCCTGGTCCCTGGGTCGCCGCCGGCCTGACCCCGAGGACCTGAGCGACATCGTGGCCGCCGACGCCACCACCGAGGATCGCCCGCCCCCCAGCCAGCAGCCCACCGTGGAGCTGGCCGTCCAGGAAGCGGAGCCCGTCGCTGCCGGGCCCCCCGAGCCCGCGGCGCCGGTCTCCCTGCTGCAGCGCCTGGCCGTGGGCCTCGAGCGCACCCGCAGGGCTCTGGGTGGGCGCCTGCAGAGCGTCTTCTCTCGCCAGCGCATCGACGACTCCCTCTTCGAAGAGCTGGAGGATGCGCTGATCCTCGCAGATGTGGGCGTGGCGACGGCCACGGAGCTCGTCGGCCGCCTGCGGGGTGATACCAGCCGCCAGGGGCTCACCGAGCCCGCCGCGCTGCAAGGCTGCCTGGCCGGGCACCTGGTGGACCTGCTGCAGGCCGACGACGCCTCGCTGCCCGAACCCCCGGCGGAGGGCCCCCTCGTCATCCTGGTGGTGGGGGTCAACGGCGGGGGCAAGACCACCACCATCGGCAAGCTGGCGGCCCGCTACACCCGGCAGGGCCGGAGCGTGCTGCTGGGCGCGGGCGACACCTACCGCGCCGGCGCCATCGAGCAGCTGCGCATCTGGGCGGAGCGGGCCGAGGCCGACATCGTGGCCCACGCGGAGGGGGCCGATCCCGCCGCGGTGCTCTTCGATGCCCTGGTGGCGGCCAAGGCCCGCGGCAAAGATGTGGTCATCTGCGACACGGCCGGGCGGCTCCAGAGCCGCAAGCCGCTCATGGACCAGCTGGGCAAGGTCACCCGGGTCATCGGCAAGGCCGTCCCCGGAGCTCCCCACGAGGTGCTGCTGGTGCTCGACGCCACCATCGGGCAGAACGCCATCTCCCAGGCCCGCGTGTTCGGTGAGGTGGTGGGTGTCACCGGGGTCGTGCTCACCAAGCTCGACGGCACCGCCAAGGGTGGCGTGGTGGTGGCGGTGCGCTCCGAGACCGGCGTCCCGGTGAAGTTCATCGGGGTCGGGGAGCAGATCGACGACCTGCGTCCCTTCGACGCCGAGACCTTCGTCGAGGCCCTGCTGCAGCCGCACACCGCGCTGTCCGAGTCCGCCCCCGACGGTGCTTGACAAGCGTCGGCCGGCGGACCTACGCTGGTCCTTCGTCGCGGCCGTAGATCTTCATCTTCCCCGCTTCCATCGTCCCCCTTCATCCCTTCGGAGCAGCAATGCCGGTCACGATCACCCTGAGAGGGCGGCACTACACGGTGCGCAGCGACGAGCCCGAAGAGGAGGTCATCCAGGTGGCCCGCTGGCTGGATGGTCGGGTCGCCGAGGTGGCGTCTCGCACCCCGGGCGTCGATGGCGAGACGGTGGTCCTGCTGGCGGCGCTGAACATCGCCAGCGAGTACGCCCGCTTCCGCAAGCAGGTGGTGGCCGAGCTCGACGGTGTGGATCGCGAGCTGGCCGCGGCTTCCGCCATCCTGGAGGTCACGCTCCCCGGCGCCGCAGGCGCTGCCGTCGAGGCCGAAGCGGCCGCCGAGGCCGAAGCGGCCGACCAGCCCGACCCGGAGGTATAGCTGCCCCTGGCCCCGCCCGGTCTGCGGCCTCGGCCGCTCCTGGATCGCGCGGTGGCGGGCGTGCTCTTCCTGCCCAGCGCCGCGGTCCTGGGTGTGGCCGCCAGCCTGCAGCCCAGCGCCGAGGGGGTGGGAACCCACCTGCAGATCTGGGGCATGAGCGGCTGCACCATGCTGCAGCTCACCGGCTGGCCCTGCCCCATGTGCGGCATGACCACCACCTTCGCCCTCGCCGCCCACGGGCGGCTGGTGGACGCGTTGCTCTGCCAGCCCTTTGGCCTGGTGCTGTTCACGGTCACCGTGGCGGTGGCCCTGGTCTCGCTGGTGGAGCTGGCGAGGCCGCGGGGCCTGTGGCGACGTTTCTGGGACTGGCTCGGGCTCAAGGAGGGCTGGATCGCCGCGGCCCTGATGGGCGGGCTGCTGGCTGGATGGGTCTACAAGCTGCTGGTCATGAGCTGACCGTCCTTGACCGCGCGGCTCGTCTCAGCTAGCCTGCGGGGACATGCCTGTGCAGCCCCACGCCTCTGCCTCGCAGCGGGCGACAGAACCTCGAACCTGCTGCGACCCAGCAGCTCACCGCCGCAGCTCGCCCTGCTCGCGGCGCCGACTCCGGAGCATCGACAACACGCCTTCACCTGGCACCACCGCGCAGGACACGCTGCAGCTGGCACCTGCTGGCTCTCGCTACGACCCGGGGCGGCCGCCTGGCGGCGGCCTGCCCTGCCGCCTGCTGCTGGTCTGCGCGCTGGCGTTGGGCCTCGCGCCTGCCAGCGCCCTGGGTGGCGATCTCTACCTGGGCGCCGACGCCAACGGTGTCATCACCATCACGGATTCGCCTACGGCCGTCGCCGGTTTTCGCGCGGTCACCCCCATCGCGCGCCCCGTGGTTCCCGCCCAGGCGCCCGCAGGTTACCGCGCCTCCATGGACCGCTATGACCGCTTGATCCTGGGCTCCGCCCGTCGCTACGGCCTGTCTCCCGCCCTGGTCAAGGCGGTCTGCCTGGCCGAGAGCGCCATGAACCCCCGGGCGGTCTCTCGCGCCGGAGCCATGGGCCTCATGCAGCTGATGCCCGGCACCGCGTCCGACATGGACGTGGGAGATCCCTACGACCCGGCCCAGTCCATCGACGGCGGGGCTCGCTACCTGTCCCGACAGCTGCGCAGCTTTGGGCAGCTCGACCTGGCCCTGGCCGCCTACAACGCTGGCCCGGGCACCGTGAAGGCCTCGGGCGGCATCCCGCCCATCGCCGAGACCATCGACTACGTCGACAAGGTGCTGCGGTACTACCGGTTCTTCAGAGAGGAGTACCCGGTGGGCGGCGCCGACTCCGACAGCTGATCTACCAGCCCAGCCGCCGCACGCGGATCCAGCGGCCGGCGCTGTTGCGGACCTGTCCGCTGCGCTTGAGCTCGCGCAGCTCGGCGAGCACCTCGGCGCCCTGCATCTCGCCGAAGGGGCAGGCGTGGCGCGTCCCCGCCACGAGGATGCTCTGCTTGAGGCCGCGCTCGCGGTGGGTGTCGAGGCGTTGCAGCACGTGGGCCCTGATCCAGGCGCTGCGGTCCTGGTCCTGGCGGGCGGCGGGGGTGGGGCTGCCGGTCGCCTCGCTGCGACCCGGAGAGGGCGAGGCCCCGCGCTTGCTCCGGGCCGGCTTGTCTTCGGGCATCTGGAGCCTGCGGGGCACCGCCGGCCGCTGCACGGAGGTGTTCATTCCCGATCCGGGGCGCGGAGGATCGGGCTCAATCTGCTCCCAGGCTTGTTGCAGGGCAGCGATGCGGCGCTGGGTGCTGGCTTCCAGGGTGCCCTTGGCGCGCAGCTCGCCCACGACGGCCCGCAACCTGACGGGCACGCGGGATGGATCCACCGCGGCGAGCAGATCCAGCTCCTGCTGGAGCGGCAGGCCATCGGGGAGATCCCAGAGCTCGCGGGTCTTCTGGCGGGCGAAGGAGTCGAGCTCGCGGAGCAGGTGGCCGGGAAGCTGCCCCTCCATCTCGGAGAGCGCGAACAGGTCGGCCAGCGTACCGGAGTCCAGGTGGATGAGGTTCTTGTAGGCGATGTCCTGGGTCATGACGCCCAGGCTGGTGGGGTCGGCACCGCGGAGGCCGGCCACTGCGATGCGGGAAGGTCGAGCGCTCATGGAAACCGTGCGTTGGGGGGCACTGGACCGTATCCCATGCGACGACAGCGTGCTGGACTTGCTCCTGGGAGCCTGCGTCATCCCGGGGGTGTGGCGCGGGTGCGGCGGAGTTCCGCCTGCCATACATTGCCGCTGCTTCGCCGCTTCGGAGGCTGTCTTGCGCATCGACAAGGTCTACACTCGCGCCGGGGACACGGGCAGCACCAGGCTGGTGGGCGGCCAGGAGGTGTCCAAGGCCGACGCCCGCGTGGAGGCCTACGGCTCCGTGGATGAGCTGGGGGCCGTGCTCGGGCTGGCCCGCACCTTCACCCAGGAAGCCAGCGCGGCCAACCCCCAGCTGGGGCAGGTGGCGGCGCAGCTGCGGCGGGTGCAGAACGATCTCTTCTCCCTGGCGGCCGTGCTCGCCACGCTGCCCGACGATCGCTGGGACGGCATGTCCTCCCTGGGCCCGACCCACGTGGCGGCGCTGGAAGCGAGCATCGATCGCTACAACCTGCAGCTGGAGCCCCTCGAAGAGTTCATCCTGGCCGGCGGGGGCCTGATCGGAGCCCATCTGCACCTGGCGCGCACGGTCTGCCGGCGTGCGGAGCGCCGCGTGGTGGGCCTGGCGCTGCCCGACGACGAGGTGACCGCCCACAGCCGGCAATACCTCAACCGGCTGTCGGACCTGCTCTTCGTGCTCGCCCGCTGGGTGGCACGGGTCTGCGCAGAGCCCGAGCTGTCCTGGGAGCGCTGAGCGGCAGCTCGAGCGCTGCTACTGGACCTCGCGGCAGGAGCCGAAGCCGCAGCGGAACACGATCTGGCCGTCGGCGACCAGCGAGTGGACCCCCAGGGACAGGTGCCCAGCGCCGTCTGTGGGCTCGGCGAAGACCTCGTAGGTGCCCGCAGGAAGCTCTCCGAGCGGGCGCTGGCCGGAGGGGCCCACCACGTAGCCGGAGGCGCCGTCGATCCTGATCTGGCCCTTGGCGCCGGCGGGAGCTTCGGGTCCCGCCTGTACCTCGGCGGCGGGGGGAGGGCTGCTGCTGCGGCGCGCGGAGGAGGAGGAGGTCGCCCTGGGCTGGGGCTCGGCTGCGGCTGGCTGGGGAGCGGGCGCGGGCGGGGCCGCTTGGATGGGGGGTGCCGCAGGTGCCGGTCCGTCGGCGGTTGGGTCAGGGATGGGATCGGGCTGTTCGCTCCCGGCGGCGCCCTGGTCTGGCTCCTCGGGCACTCCGAGGGCTTCGGGCTCCACGTCCAGCTCGTCTTCGCCGCCTTCCGCGCTCGCTTCGGCTGGAGCATCCAGCGCCGCGAGGCCGTCGGCGGCCGCCTCAAAAGGGCTCGGCTCGCCGGGCTCGACCAGGGTGGTGGTGGGAGCTGCGTCGAGCAGCCCGCCACCGGCCAGCACCCCTCCGCCTTGCAGGAAGATGGCCACCAGCAGCCCGAACTGCACCGCCTGGCAGAAGATCAGCAGGCCGATGGCCACGACCATCCAGAAGGGCAGCTTGGCCTTGACCGGCTTTGTGGGCCCGCGCTCGCGCGCCAGCTGGGCCCGGATGTCCTCCAGGGCGGCCAGCAGGGTCGGGTCGGGGACGGAGCCGCTGGGCACGGAGGGTGGAGCTGTGCTGTCGGGCATGGATCCGGAGAAGTCAGGGGGGACGAGGGTGGAGGTGGCGGCTGTCGCCTCGGCCGCTGGCGCGCTCGGTCCTGGGGGGGGCGCCAGCGGGGCGGGCTGGGGTGCCGGGGCCAGGGCCGCTGCTTCCTGCTCGGGTGGGTCAGGAGCCGACTCGTCGGGCTCAATCGGAGGCGCGGAGCCTTCTCGCAGCGCGTCGGAGGCCGTGACGGTGCGCTCCTCGGGCGAGGTGAGGGACTCGAAGGTGCCTGGGCCGACCACGGTGGGGCGGCCTTCGTCGTGGTCTGGACCTGGGGGCATGGGGGCAGCCTCCGCGGGTTCTGGGGCGGGCGTGAGCTGGGGTTCCGGATCGGGCGGCGGGGAAGGAGCGCTGGCCGGCTGTGGCAGGGGTGTACCGACGGTGGTGGTGTCGGGAGGCCCCTGGGCAGGCTCCATAGAGCCCTCCAGCTCCCAGTAGCGCCGCACGACGCTGTCGAAGGCGTCGGAGAGCTCGCTGGCACGGGTGAAGCGGAGGGCTGGGTCGATGCTGAGCGCTCGGTCGAGCAGGGCCAGGATGGAGGCCTCCAGCTGGTGCTCGCGGGCTTCGTCTGGGGTGCCGAAGACCCCCAACAGGGCCTCGGACACGGCCCGCCGGTCGCCCTCGGGGAGGCGGTCGGGGGAGTGGAATTCAGCCGGCTGCAGATCGGCGTCGACGAACAGGGCGGGGCTGCGCTCCCGCAGGTCGATGACGGTGGACATGCGCCTGCAGCGGAAGATGGCGTTGTGCGTGCCGTCGATGGGCAGCTCGTTGCCGTAGAGCCGGTGCCGGCGCATGCGCAGCAGCGTGAAGAAGGTGACGGCCACCGACCACGTGTCCATGGCCTCGGGGTAGCGCTTGCGCGCGTTGAAGAGCATCTCGGGGGCGATGAAGTTCTCGGTGCCCAGGATCAGGCGCGTGGCCTCCCAGGTCTCCTGCTCCAGCGGGCGGCTCTTGGCGGCGCCGAAGTCGGTGAGCAGCCATCGTCCGTCGTCCGAGAGCACGGCGTTGCGGGGCTTGATGTCGGCGTGCACCGCGCGGATACCGCGGCTGGCCATGAAGCTGTGGTACTCGGCGATGCGACGACAGATGTCGGCCAGGGCGCCGCAGAGGGGCTCCATGGCATCGGGGAGCACCAGGATGCGATCCCACCACTGCTCCATGTCGGTGGGGCACCACTCCATGACCAGGCCCAAGGCCGCACCGCCGGTCTCGATCACGTCGAACAGGCGAGGGCAGGGGGGCGCGGGGCGCGCCTCCTGGAGCGCCTGGAAGGTCTCCACCTCGCGCTCCATGGTCTCGCGGGCCAGGGGGTCGCTTCCGGCCAGCTTGAGGGCCAGGATCGTGCCCTCGGGCACGGTGGAGCTGCCCTTGGCCCGGCCGATGGCCCGCACCCTGACGATGGAGGCCATGCCGCCCGAGCGGGACTCTTCGCCGGGATCGCGCTCGTAGCGCCGTCCGGTTCGACCCGCCCAGGTTTCGGTGGCCATGGACACGTTCTAGAACTGGCGGGAGAAGCTCAGGCCGACGCCGCCGTCGAGCAGCACGCCCCAGTAGCCCAGGCCAACTCCCAGCAGCGCGGCGCCGCCCGCTCCGAGGACCAGGGCATTGGTGGTGGCGCGCAGGCTCTCGATCTCATCGGTGGTGGTGGCCTCCTGGAAGCGCTGCTGCATGACGTAGCTGGCGGCGTAGGTGCCCCCTGCTCCCGCCAGGCCCACGCCGCCGATGACCAGCAGCGGGGTCTTCATGGGCGGGCGCAGGCGCTCCACCGCGACCACCTCGTCCAGTGGGGAGCCGCTGGTGTCCACCACGGGCGCTGGCTGCCCTGCGCGCGCCTGGCGTTCGCGGCGGGTCTCCTTGCGCGAGCTCTCTTCAGGGGCTTCTTCGCCGGTGACGAGAGAGCTGGGCTCGGGGTCTGCGCCGGCTGGCTGCAGGAGCGCCGCCGGGAAGGCGTTGCCGTCGATCACCCAGGTGTTGACGATGGCGCCGTCGGAGCCCACCTGCTGCACCAGGTGTGGCCGGTCGGTGGTGGCGGCCGCCTCGTCGAGGCTGCGACCGTCGATGAGCAAGGTGCTGCCGGGCGGGGCCACCAGCTGTTGGCCCGAGACCGGGCTGGGCACGGTGTCGAGCTGCGCGCCGAGGGTGTCATAGGAGGTGCGGATGGGATGGCCCACGTCGAAGTCGCGCACGTCCCAGGAGAACCCCGAGTCCAGCTCGATGGCCGAGCGGAACCAGGCCTCTCCCTGCTCGGTGTCGCCCTGCAGGTGGTAGAGGGCACCCAGCAGGCGGTAGGCGGACGCGTAGATCTGGACTGGAGCCGCTGTGCCCATGCAGGGCAGGCCGAGCTTGAGCTGCTCGCCCGCGTCGCGGAAGGTGGTCTCGTCCAGGTTGCGCAGGGACGACTGCATGGTGCCCAGGTCGCGAGCCAGGGTCGGCAGTTGATACCGCACGGCGCACTCGGAGTGAGCCACCGACGGAACGAAGGCCAGCACCAGACCCAGCAGGCACGGAAGGGTGCGCAAGTCTCGCCTCCCTGGAGGGAACGAGCAAGAGCGTAGCACGCCTGGAGCGGTGGGGGAACGGCCGCGCGCCTCAGCCTGCCTGCTCGCGGCCGCCCTCGTGGGGCTGATCGGGCTCGATCACCGCCAGGGGAGTGCCCTGGAGGATGGCGCCTCCATCGTGGACCAACCAGCGCTTGAGCACCCCCGAGATGGGCGCCCGGATGCGCGTGAAGGTCTTCATGACCTCCACCACGGCGATGGTCTCGTGTCGACTCACCCGTGTGCCTTCGGGCACGAAGGGCTGCGCCCCCGGGGCGGGCCGGTGGTAGAGGGTGCCCTCGAGCTCGGCGCGGATGGTGCGACCACCGTGGATCATGGACTTGACCGCCGCCTTGACCTTGGCCCGCTTGCGACCCCGGCGGCGCCGCACGCGCATGAGCGGAGTGCCGTACTCGATGGCGGTCCAGCGCTCCAGCGGCTGATCGGCGAAGCCGTCGACGCCCTGGGGGATGAGCAGATCGTGCCAGCGACCCAGGCGCAGGACCCGGCCGAAGCACAGGCCGGCGTGCAGAGGTGTGCCCGGCACCAGGGTGGGCACGAACAGGCCCACCGTGGTGGAGCAGATCATGTCGTCTCGGACCATGACCCGGACCACAGGGCCTCCATGTCGTGGAAGGTCCAGATGCGCGGGTTCCTTACCCGGCGCCTGCCGATCGCCTGATAGCTCATCTCCGCTGCAGCTTCCAGCCAGGTGCGCAGCTCACCCACCGCGACGATCTCGTCGGTGTCGAGGCGGCCCGCGGAGCGGTAGGGATCCATGTCACCCTCGATCTTCTCGGCCACCTCGACCATGCCCCGCTCGACGCGCTCGCGCTCCGCGGGATCGGTGGATGCCACGCGGAAGTCGTCGTCCAGCGCCTTGTTGTAGGTGGCGATGGCCAGGGTGCGCCCCTCCATGACCGCCAGCCGGGTCATGGGCGTGGAGAGCTGCAGGATGGGCTCGTAGGGCAAGCCGGCCTGGGCGTAGTAGCCAGCGCCCGAGGCACGCCGAAGCAGCACTGTGATCATGGGAGTGCGGTTGGTGCTGTTGGAGTAGATCAGGGAGCTGCCGTAGCCCAGCAGGCCCTGCTCTTCGGCTTCGAGGCCGATGTCGAAGCCGGCCACGTCCTGCAGCCACACCAGGGGCAGGCCGTTCTCGTTGCAGTGGCGAGAGAAGGTGGCCAGCTTGGCCACGCCTTCGCGGTACAGGATGCCACCGGTGCGCAGCTTTCCGGCCTCGCGCGGGTGGGCGAAGGTGCCCACCTGGTTGGCGGCCACCCCCACCCAGAGGCCGGCGATGCGGCCGATGCCCACGATCACCTCCTTGCCCAGCTCCGGGATGAACTCGTGCATGAGGGAGCCGTCGAGCAGCCGGGCCAGCACCTGGCGCACGTCGTAGGCCTCGCGGTGGTCCGGGGGGAAGATCGTGGCCAGCTCGCTGGGAGCGTAGTGCGGCGGCAGCGCCTGCCGCCCCTGCCTGTACCAGGGCACGGCGCTGGAGGGTGTGCGCGCCAGCTCGGCCCTGAGCGCCCGCAGACAGCTGCGATCATCGGGCACGCGCAGGTCGGCGCAGCCGGAGCGGTGCACGTGCACCTCTGGACCGCCGATGTCGCGGCTGGTCAGGCGCTGGCTCTTGGCGCCCTTGATGAGGGCCGCGCCGGCGATGACCATGTAGGCCTGCTCGGTCATCACGACCCGATCGCTGATGATGGGCAGGTAGCCGCCGCCGGCGATGCAGGCGCCGAAGACCCCCGTGAGCTGGGGGACGCCCGCATCGGAGAGCTGGGCGTTGAGCTTGAAGATGCGGCCCGCGCCCGTGCCGCCGGCGAAGCTGCCCGCTTGCTGGGGGAGGAACAGGCCGGAGCACTCCACCAGGTAGACAACCGGGAGCCCCAGCTGCAGGGCGATGCGCTGGGCTCGCTGGATCTTCTCTGGCGAGCGAGGCCACCAGGCCCCCGAAGCCACCAGGTTGTCGTTGGCGATCACCACCACCCAGCGGCCCTCGACGCGCACGAAGGCGTTGATGACACCCGCTCCAGGCGCCTGCCGGCGGGTGCCGGCGAAGCTGCGGTCCCAGTTGACGAAGCTGCCGATGGGCAGCAGGGGGCTGTCCTCGTCTGCCAGCAGCTGGATGCGCTCCCAGGCGGTGAGCTTGCCGTCGGCGCGCAGCCGCTCCAGGGGAGCCTCGCCCCAGCCGGCGCGGACCCGCTCGCGTCGCTCGGCCAGGTCTCTGTCCAGCTCCGCCATCCAGCCGCGGTTCAGGTCCTGTTCGCGCTTGTCCAGCAGTCCGGCCAGCGGGTCGCCGATGGATTCCAGGGGAAGCTGGGCCATGCAGGCTCCTATTTCTTCGCCTGCCAGCCTGGCAGGAAGCGGCGCTCGAGGAAGGTGGTGTCGTAGCGTCCCGCCACGAAGTCTGGATCGTCCAGCAAGGCGCGATGCAGGGGGAGGGTGGTCCTGACGCCGCCGATGCGGGTTCGCCGGAGCGCGCTGCGCATGCGACGGATGGCCTGCTCGCGGTCGCTGCCGTGGGCGATGATCTTGCAGATGAGCGAGTCGTAGTGGGAGGAGATGCGATCGGCGTCTCCCTCCGCGCCGGCGCGCCGCAGGTGGGTGTCCACCCGTAGGCCGCGCCCCTCCGGCAGCCGCAGGCGCGTGAGGACGCCGGGGCTCGGGCGGAAGCCACGCCGCGGATCCTCGGCGTTGATGCGGCACTCCAGGGCGTGTCCCCGCGTGGTGGGTGTCTGCATGGTGAGGGGCTCGCCCGCGGCGATGCGCAGCTGCCACTCCACCAGGTCCAGGCCACAGGTGGCCTCGGTGACCGCATGCTCCACCTGCAGGCGCGCGTTGCACTCCAGGAAGAAGAGCTGCCCGCCAGGGTCCAGCAGCATCTCCACCGTGCCGGCTCCCTGGTAGCCGGCCCGGGCGAGGATCTGCGCGGCCCGCTCGCCCTGTGCCCGGTGGGTCTGGCTAAGCTCCGTGGCCGCCGGTGCTTCTTCCAGTAGCTTCTGGCGCTGGCGTTGGATGGAGCACTCGCGCTCCCCCACGGAGAGGGCCGTGCCGTAGCGATCCACCAGCAGCTGGAACTCCACATGGCGGCCACCCTCCACCAGCTTTTCCACGTAGACCGCAGCATGTCCGAAGGCGCTGGTGGCTTGGGCCTGGGCTCGCTGGAAGGCCTCCGGCAGATCGCTGGGGCTGCGGGCGGCGCACTGGCCGTGCCCCCCGCCGCCCGCCACGGCCTTGACCAGGAGCGGGTAGCCGAGGCGTTCGGCCTCGGCCGCGGCGGCGCGCTCGTCCTGCAGTGGGTCCAGGCTGCCGGGGATCACCGCCAGGCCCTCGCTCGCCATCAGGCGGCGGGCCTGCAGCTTGTGGCCCAGACGATGGAGCACCGCGAAGGGCGGGCCCACGAAGCTGATGCCCAAGGCCTCGCAGCGGGCGGCGAAGCGTGCGTTCTCGGCCAGGAAACCCCAGCCCGGGTGCACGGCGCTGCAGCGTTCATGGTGCGCGACCTCGAGGATCGCGTCGGCGTCCAGGTAGCTGTCGCGCGGATGGGGGCCGCCGATGCAGCGGATCCGGTCGGCGTCTTCGAGCCAGCTCTGCTGTTGGTCGGCCGCTGAGACCACCACCACGGTCTCGATGCCCAGGCGGCGGCAGCTGCGGACCACGCGCGCCGCGACCTCGCCGCGGTTGGCCACCAGCACGCGCCGAAACATCAGCCGGCCAGCTCCTGCTCCAACAAGCTGCGGGCCAGGCGGGCATCGATGTCGCCGCGGTGGCTCTTCATGAGGGCGCCCATGGCCCTGCCCAGCTCTTGCGGCCTGCTCGCGCCGGTGGCGGTGATGGCTTCGCGCACCCAGCGCAGGGTGGTGGCTTCGTCGGCGAGGCGCGGCAGGAAGCCGTCGATCAGGGTGCCCTCCGCCCTCTCCAGATCCGCCAGGTCCTGGCGGCCAGCCGCCTGGTAGGCCGCGGCGGCCTCCTCGCGCTGCTTGCGCACCCGGCGCAGCACCTGCACCGCCGCGTCATCGCTCAGCTCGCGCCCCTTGCGCTTGGACTCGTCCACCAGGGCGGCTCGCAGCATGCGCAGGGCCGAGATGCGCGGCACGTCTCTGGCCTTCATGGCTTGGGTGAGCTGGTTCTTGATGTCTTCGGGGATGGACATGGAACCCTCCGTTGGGGCGGAGGATAGCGCAGCCGCCAGCGTCCGACCAGCGGCGGAGGCCCCAGGCGTCGCCACGCAGGAGGCAGCGGTCGCGGCTCACGTCCCAGCCGCGAAGGAGGGGGCACGCCGGCCACCCGTAGTGGCCGGTGCGGAGCGGGAGCTGTCTCGGCCCCGGGCTGTTCTAGGAGCCCTCGGGTAAGATCATGTCTACTGCGACCCACCAGCGCCTACTGCTGCTACACACGTGACGCGTCCT
>CAZEJJ010000110.1:0-25405 GCA_964512185.1 uncultured Enterobacterales bacterium
TGGAAGTTGGCCAGGCCGGGCAGGGTCTTCCGCATGCCGCCGCCCATCATCATGGCCATGATCTCGTGGGAGATCATCCAGCCCTCCACCGAGCCCTTCCAGTTGCTGGTGTAGCGGCGCGTGGTGAGGGGCGTGCTCACGTCCACCACCTGCACGCTCTCCGCCAGGCCCGGGATGCGCGCATCCAGCCTGGCGATGACCGCCTGGGCGATGCGTTGCTTTTCGGCCTTGTAGGCTGCGCGGTCCTCGGCCAGCGTCTCCCAGCGGTCCCACTGCACCTCGAAGGTGGCGGTGGCCACGGTGTGACCCGGCGGCGCCATGCTGGGGTCCATGGCGAAGTGGCGGAAGGAGATGCGCTCCAGGGGCTGGCCCGCCAGCAGCAGCGGCTCGTCCAGGTAGTAGGCGATGCCGTGGGGCACCTCGGACAGGTCCAAGGCCAGGCCCAGAGAGACCTGGACGCCCGGGTTGAACAGGGGCAGCTCGTCGTAGTAGCGCTGGATCTCGTCTCCCACGTAGCGCCCACCCAGCATGTGGAAGATGGTGGCGTGGCCGTCGGCGGCGGAGACCACGGTGTGGGCGCGGTGCTCGCTGCCGTCCTCCAGGCGCACGCCCACCGCCCTGTCGTCCTCCACCAGGATCTCTACCACGCGCGCCCGGTACTGGAGCTCGCCGCCGAGATCCAGCAGCCGCCTCTCGATGGAGCGGGCGAAGGGCAGCGAGCCACCCAGGGGGTAGCCGGCGCTGCGGGCGTGCTGGCAGGCCATGACCATCAGCGCGGTGATGGTGGGGAAGCCGGGTGGGTAGATCTTGGTGAAGACATGGCGGAGGAACGGATCCTGGAAGCGCTGGACGTAGGTGGACCAGTCCAGGTTGCGGGTGCGGGCGAAGATGTCGAGCACCGGCAGCACGCGCCAGAACGCCCCCAGGCCGTCCCAGGCTCCCATCAGCTCGCGGGCCTTCAGGATGGGGGGGTCGAAGCGGGACAGGCGCTTGATGGTGCCGCACAGCTGCCGGATGGCTCTGGCGTCCCCGGGCGCGAGCTCCAGCAGGTGCTGGGCCAGGGCGTCGGCGTCGGTGTGCAGCACCAGCGTGCGCCCGTCAGGGTCCACGATGCGGGCGAACTCGTCGAAGTGTACGAACTCGCGGTCCTGCAGGGCGCCGAGCTCACCCCAGATCACGTGGAAGGAGGAGGCCGGGCTGGAGCCCATCAGCCAGTGCACGCAGCCGTCGAAGGTGTAGGCGCCGCGCTCCCAGGAGGTGCACAGGCCGCCGGGCTTGTCGTGGGCCTCGAAGATCCGCACCGGGTAGCCGTTCATGCGGGCGTAGCAGCCCATCGACAGGCCGGCGATGCCGGCTCCGATCACGATGATCGAGTCGTCCAAGGGGGCTCCGTGGGGGAAGCGACCTGCGGCACTATCACGGTGCGAGGCTGGAGCCCGCCGACGCCGCTCCCTCCGCTGTCACAGCAGCTGGATCCCGATGGACAGTCCAGGCCAGGCGTAGGTCTGGACCTTGCCCTCGCGGTTCAGGGTCCTCACCCGGCGGCCCTGGGGCTCGCCACAGGTGGTGGTCAGCACGTTCCAGGAGGGTCCCGCGAAGATGGCCAGCCTGGGGGCCAGCTGCATGCCCGCCACGCCGCGCAGCGTGTTGGTCATGTACAGCGTGCCCCAGGGCACACCCTGCAGCTTGTCGTGGCGGTGCAGGAAGTCCAGATCCGTGTAGAGCGGTCCCGGCAGGTTCCAGTGCAGGCCGGCGCCCAGGGTGGCGGACACGTCCCCCGGGCGCACCGGGTTGATGCCCAGGGCGTAGATGTTGTGGAACCAGCCGCCCCCGCTCTTGATGCCCTGGGACAGCATGGCGGTCTCATCCATCCACGCGTCGATGTGGAAGCGTCCGTGGGGGTAGATGTTCACCAGGCCCACGCCCAGCCCCTCGATGTCGTCGGCCACGTTCACCACGCCCAGCTGCACGCCGTGCACGGTGCCGCTGCTCAGGTTGAAGACCCCGGCCTGGATGCCGCGCACGTCGCCCGCCGCGATGTTGGCCCCGCCTGAGGCCTGCACACCGCGCACGGGCCCGGCGGCCACGTTCACCGCGCCCGCGGCCTGGATGCCGTGCACGTAGCCGCCGGCCACGTTCACCGCGCCTGCGGCCTGGACGCCGCCCATGTGCTCACCGGCGATGTTGACGCTGCCCGCGCCCTGCACGCCGTTGACCTCGCCGCCCACCACGTTGATCACGCCGGCGCCCTGGACGCCGCGCATGAAGTCATCGTGGATGTTGATGACCCCGGCGCCCTCCACGCCGGCCAGGCCCGCGGAGTAGCCGCCGATGAGATTGGCGGAGAAGACCCGCACCTGGCGCGTGCCGCCGGCGGTGGAGCGCCCCAGCCCGGGGACGAGGTCGATGCCCAGGAAGACATAGTCGTAGTCGGGGCCCTGCTGGGCCTCGTGCTCACTCAGCAGCAGCTCGATGCGAGCCTCGAAGTCGGGTTCGTCGGCGAGTGCCGGCGTGGGGGCCAGCACCAGCAGCGCCAGCAGGCCCATCGCCAGGGTCCAGGACTGGGGACGGCGCATGGGTCACCTGCCCACGACGATGATCTCGCCGGTGACCACCCGAGCGCGGATGTCGGCGTCCGAGGACCCGTCACAGCCCAGGCCGGCGGTGGAGACCTCTCCGATGACCACGTCCAGATCGAGGTCGTAGCAGCCGGCTGGGACCTCCAGGAAGATGCTGCCGGTGGTCACCTCGGCCTCCAGCGAGCTGAAGGGCTCCAGCAGCGACAGCTCCACGCTGCCGGTGGTGGCCCGGGCGAAGGCCTCGTCCGCCAGCAGGCAGCCGCCCTCGATGTCGCCGGTGGTGGTGCGCAGGTCCAGATCGCCGGCGGCGTCGAGGATCTCGATCTCCCCGGTGGTGACCTGGGCCCGCACCGAGCCCACGCCCTCGAAGGACAGGTCGCCGGTGGTGAGCTGGGCGTCGATGTCCACGCCGTAGGGCACCTCGAGGCGCAGGTCCGCGCCGCAGCTCAGCGCTCCTCGTGGGCACTCCGCGCGGATCACGAGCACGCCGTCGTGCACGTAGCTCTCCAGCTCGGGGCAGCCGCCGATGTAGCTCAGGTCGTAGTCCACCACGGCGTCGGAGCGGTCGGTCCCCACCAGCGCCACCGAGCCGGTCTCCACCTCGATGACCACCATGTGGAAGCTCTCGTCCACGGGCATGCTGCCCTCCCGGTGCTCCACCTGCATGAAGCAGGCGGCGAGCAGGGTGGTGGGGAGCAGGGTGAGTGCGCGGCGCGGCATGGGGGCCTCCTCGGGCGTTCCTTGGGTCGGGATGCAGGGCGGACAGGGTCCGTGCTGGCCAGCCGTCTCCTTCGACACCGGTGGCCCCCGGAAGTGACACCCCCCAGATCCGGCGCGCTGCGAGCCCCTCGGTGGCGCGCTGGTGCACGCGCCCGGAAGTTCCTGGCCGCCCAGCAGGGTGGGCAGATGCTTCTGGGCACGGGCACTATACTGGGTCCTTCCCCATCCGGAGATCCCCATGAAAGTCGTGGCCTTCAACGGCAGCCCGCGCAGGAACGGCAACACCCGGGCCCTGCTGCAGTTCGCCCTGGACGAGCTCGCGGCGGCCGGAGTGCAGACCGAGCTGGTGCAGCTGGGCGGCCTGCCGCTGCGGGGCTGCACCGCCTGCTACGGCTGCTACGGCAACAAGGACGGCCTGTGCACGGTCAGCTCCGATCCGCTCAACGAGCTGCTGGGCAAGATGGTCGAAGCCGACGGGATCCTCATCGGCACCCCCACCTACTTCACCGACGTGACCACCGAGGTGAAGGCGCTCATCGATCGGGCGGGCTTCGTCTCGCGCGCCAACGGCAACCTGCTGCGTCGCAAGCTGGGCGCCGCGGTGGTGGCGGTGCGTCGCGGCGGCGCCATCCACGCCTTCGACACCATCAACCACTTCTTCCTGATCGGCGAGATGATCGTGGTGGGCTCGTCCTACTGGAACATCGGCTTCGGCGGCAACCCGGGCGACGTGGAGAAGGACCAGGAGGGCGTGAGCACTGCCCGGACTCTGGGCCGGAACATGGCCTGGTTGCTTGAAAAGGTGGCGGATTAGTCGCCCGCGGCGTCCCGCGCCAGCCAGGCGCCCAGGAACACCAGGCCGCCGTGGGCCGGCAGGGCCAGCGCGATCACCAGCCAGTGAGCCGGGCCCTCCCAGAGCTCGGGTACGATGGCTCGGGTGAGCCACAGTGCCCAGGCCAGAGGAGCGGCCAGGGTCACGGCGACGGCCGCGATCGGGGCCCACAGGGATGGCCCGCGCAGCCTGCGCCAGGCGGCGACGGCCAGGGCGGCGGGCAGCAGCGCTCGCAGCAGGCTGACCCAGCCGCCAGCGGCAGGGAGATCCGGGTGCTGTCCCAGGGCGAAGACGAGCCACTGGGCAGCACCCAGCCCCAGCGCCACCTCCGCTGCGAGCTGCCCTCGCCCGGGGCCGCGGACCAGCCACCAGGCGGCCGCGAGGAGGAGCAGCTGGTGCAGCGCCGCTTCCCAGGGCAGCCAGGGCATGAGCTTCGGGAACCAGGGGGCGCCGCTCACGCCGGCCAGCGCGGACAGCAGGTCGCTGACCAGCGCCAGGCTGGCCGCGACGGCCATCAGCACACCCGCGAGCCGCCAGCGCCGGGGGCCCTGGCTCGTGTTCGTCCATCCAGTCATGGTGACGCCTCCTGTTGTTGCTGTAGCTCGTCGCGGCGGGTCTGCAGCAGGGCGATGCGCTCCTCCATCGCCTCTGCGCGCCGCTCCTGCTTCTGTCGCCAGGCGGTGCCGGCGCCGCAGTGTGCGGGATCCACGCCGGACATGCTGTTGCTCGCGATCTTGAGGATCGCCTCCCAGACCGTGTCATCCTCGCGGGCCAGCGCAGGTGCGCCGCAGAGGCTGTCCTCCGCGTCCTCGCCCTGCGCCCGGGAGGTGGCGACCTGGTGCCGCAGATCGGCGATCTCAGCGTCGATGGAGGCGATCTGCGCCTGGTGATCAGGGGCGCCGGCGCCCGCGGCGGGCACGCGCACCAGCTGGCCGGCGCAGAGCTGCCGGGGGTCGCAGCCCTCGCCGGCCTCGTCCACCACCTCCAGCTCGGCCCAGCGGGCCTCGCTGCCCAGGTAGTCGAGGGCCAGGGAGGCCAGGCTGTCGCCCTCCTCGGCGCGCAGCTCGAAGCAGGCTGGAGGCGCGTAGCCTTCGCAGCCCAGCCCCGCGTCCGCCGCCAGCCACTGGTTGCTCACCAGGGGCTCGTACCGGCAGGCGGGCTCTTCCTGTTCGGGGCTCTGGATGATCTCGGGCTGGTGCAGGATCTGCTGGGAAGGTGCCATCGCTGCCTCCCTCAGGCCGAGGCTTCGCGGGCGCGCCGCTGGCCTTCGATGGCGCCCGTGGCCTGCAGCCATGCCCGCAGGCTGGCGTCCGCCTGGGCGTCGATGCGCCGCAGGACCACCTGGACCCCCGTGCCCCGGCTGTCCTGATCCCAGGCGCAACGCAGCAGCTCGCGGAGCAGGCGGTCCTCGCCGCGAGCCTGGGCGGCCTGGGCGGCCAGGGCGAACCACAGCGCCCGCAGGGGCCGGGGAGCCTCTTCGGCGTAGGAGGCCACCAGCTCGGGCGCCACGGCGCCGCTCTCCACCAGGTCCAGCAGGTCGGAGGTGGGGCCCGTGCGCACCAGGCAGCGGAACAGCAGCCAGGGTTCCACGCCGTGGGCGCGCGCCACCTGGGCTGCGCGGCGCGCCACCTGGTAGCGGCGCCTGGGGGCCACGGAGCGGATCAGCAGCTCCCAGCCCGCCACGCTGGGGTGGCGGGTGAAGGCCAGGACGGCGGCATCGAGGGCTGCGTCGCGCAGCTGTCGGCTCTCGGTGCGGATGGGGGATTCGGACAGGGCGGCCATGACATCGCTCCTCGTTGGGGGATGCCGGTACCTTTTGCAGGGCCCGTGCCAGCTCATATGCGGCGTTCTACCGTCCGGCGGGGTGTCGAACGTCGAACCGGATCGTCGAAGTTCGACGCTCTTCGACGCTCTCCGACGCTCTCCGACGCTCTCGACGCGGCTGCTGCGCGTGAGGCAGGGCAGCTCCCTGGGGAGGGTCCTGCTCTCAGTGGCAGGCGGGCGCCTGGGATGCCGGCCGGGTGCCCGGGTCGCCTGCGAGCTTGCGGCGCAGGGTGTTGCGGTGGATGCCCAGCAGCCGGGCCGCCAGGCTCTGGTTGCCTCCACAGCGGGCCAGGACCTTGACGATGTGGGCCCGCTCCGCCTGGGCCAGGCTCTGGTGGGTGCCGGGGGCTGCGCCGCTGTGCGCGGCGAGCACGTGCCCCGGCAGGTGGCCGCGCTCCAGGGCGGGACCCGGGCAGACCACGCAGGCTCGCCGGACCGCGTTCTCCAGCTCGCGCACGTTGCCCGGCCAGGGGTAGGCGGCCAAGGCGTCCACAGCGGCGGGGCTGATGTGGCGGATGCCCTTGCGCAGGGCCTGGGGCTCCGCGGCCAGGAAGTGCTGGGCCAGCTCGGGGATGTCGTCGGGCATCTCCCTCAGGGCGGGGGTGGCGATCTCGAAGATGGCCAGGCGGAAGAAGAGGTCCTTGCGGAAGAGCTCCTCGGCGACCGCTCGCCGCAGGTCGCGGTGCGTGGCTGCGAGCACCCGCACCTCCACGTGCAGGGTGTTGGTCTCACCCACCCGCCGCACCTCGCCGGTGGACAGGAAGCGCAGCAGCTTCACCTGCGCGTCCAGGGGCAGATCGCCGATCTCGTCCAGGAAGACGGTGCCTCCGTTGGCGCGCTCGAAGCAGCCCACGTGGGAGCGCACCGCCCCCGAGAAGGCACCCCGGGCGTGGCCGAACAGCTCGGACTCCACCAGCTCGCGGGGGATGGCCCCACAGTTGAGCACCACCAGGGGACCGGAGGACACGGCGCTGGCGTGGTGGATGGCCCTCGCCACCAGCTCCTTGCCCGTGCCCGTCTCGCCCTGGATCAGCACCGGGACATCGCTCCCGGCCACCAGGCGCACCTGGCGGCGAACCTCGCGCAGCAGGGGGCTGGAGCCGCGCAGGTGCTCGGGCTGGACCTTGCGCCGCAGCAGGTCGCGGCTGGCCAGGCGGCTGGGGGGGACCACGTTGAGGGAGCGGTCCACCACCGCGTCTTCGTCGAGCTTGTCCAGGCGCTGGAGCAGCATGCGGCGCAGGCCGTGGAACTGGTGCAGCTCGGCGTTGCGCAGCGCGTCGCTGTACAGGCCCACCGCGTGGTCGCGCTCCCCGATTGCCTCCAGCGAGGCACCCAGGCGGAAGGCCGCGTGGGTGGCCGAGGCCACGTCGCCCAGCCTCTCCATGACCGCCACGCCCGCCCGGTGGCGAGCCAGGGCGGGTTCGAGGTCCCGTCGGCTCACCAGCACCTGGGCCTCGGCCACGTCGCAGTGGCAGGCCAGCTCGGGCCGGTCCAGGGGCTCCACCAGGTTGCGGGCCCGCCACAGGTGCAGCAGGGCGCTGCGCCGGTGTTCCAGCTCGGGCTCTCCACGGCCGCCTGACTGGCGCGCCCGGCAGCGGGCCAGCGCCAGGTGCGCGTGGCCCTGGCCCACGGGGTCCTCCACCGTCGAGAAGTGCGCCAGCGCCTTGGCCAGGTGCTCGCCTGCCGCGGGCAGCTCTCCCCTGGCCAGCAGCGCTTCACCCAGGTTCAGCTCCGGGTGGCCGCGTCCCACGGGGTTGTCCAGGCTGGTGCTGATGCGCAGGTCTTCCTGGTAGCACTCCAGGGCCTGCAGGGGCTCACCGCGCACCAGGTGCACGTGGCCCAGGCGCCCCAGCACGCGGGTGCGCCAGGCCAGGTCTTCGCCGTTCTCCGCGATCTCACGGCACTTGCCCAGGAACAGCTCGGCGTGGTCCAGCTCGCCCATGGCCAGGTAGCAGATGCCCAGGGAGAGATAGCCGCGGAGCAGGCCGCGCGGAACCCGGTGGCTGCGGTAGATGCGCAGGGCTCGCTGGCAGCACACCACGGCGGGCAGGAAGTCGTTGCGGTTGGCGCTGATGACCGCCAGGGTGCGCAGCGCGTCCGCCTGGCTCGTGCCCGTGTCGGGTCGGGCCCGGTCCACAGCCTGGCTGGCCCAGGTCTCCGCCTCGTCCAGGCGGCCTCGGCGCAGATCGGACAGGGCGAGCACCACCATGGCCTGCACCGCCAGGGTGGTGCGCTCGGGTGCGTCGCAGTCCTCCAGGGCGGAGCGGGCCAGCTCCTGCGCCCGCTCCTGGTGGCCCTCGGCGGACAGCAGCGCGGCCTGGGTCACCGCCAGCTCTTCGTGCAGCCAGGGCTTTCGCCCCTCCACGAGCGCGTCGCGGGCCTGCTGCACCGCCTGCAGCCCGCGGGAGACGTCGAACAGCTCCAGGTTGACCCGGGCGTCGTGCAGGAAGAGCTGGGCGCGGTCCGACTGGCGGCGGGACTGCTTGCGCACCTGGGCGTAGAGCGCGCTGGCCCGGGTGCCCCGCAGGGAGTCCAGCAGGGCGGTCCCCACCAGGCAGGCCAGGGCGGGCCTGTCGCGCGCCGGCGCGGCCTTGACCTGGCCCTCCAGCGCGCAGAGCTGGGCCAGCCGGTGCTCCGCGGCCAGGCGTCGCGCGTGGGCCAGCAGGCCGTCGGGCGCGGGCGCCGGGCGTGGATTTCTTCGTCTGCGGCGGGCCGCCATGACCACTCCTTGACCTGAGATGCACCGTATTCAAGCTGGACTGCACCAGTATTGTGCATAATCCACCGTCTTCCCTGGGTAAAACCAGCGAAAACCAGCTTCCACCCGTGTCGGCACGGTTCTTGGAAACCCTGGTGATCGGAGCGAAGAGGGCACCGATCACACGGGAGAGGTCATGGAAAGCGAACAGACCAGAGTTCGAGCGCAGCGGCTGGGGCGGGCGGGGGCACCGCCCGCCATCGCCTGGATGGAGGGCAAGGGGCATGTGTCCGTCAACCCCGTCTACGGCTGCGGCCAGGGCTGCCCCTTCTGCATCTCCCAGGCCGACGGCTGGGACTGCGGAGGGCGGGCCGGTCGCCAGCTGGCCTCCGTGCCACAGCTGGTGGAGGCCCTGGTGGCGCGGCGAGAGCCGCTGGCGGCGCTGCGCCTGTCGCTGGTGGACTTCGCCGATCCCTTCGAGCGAGCGCTGGTGCATACGACGCTGGAGCTGCTCGAGGGGATCGGCCAGCACCTGCCTGGGCAGGCGGTGTTGCTCACCAGCCGCCTGCATCCAGGCGAGGCCGTGCTGGACCGACTGGCTGGCCTGCGTCGGCTGCGCCTGTCGGTCTTCGTCAGCCTGGGGGACGCCACGGGTGTCGTGCCCCCCGTCACCCCGGTGCGGCCGCGACTGGATCTGCTGGCCGGCTGCAAGCAGAGGGGTCTGCACGCGGTGACCCTGCTGCGCCCGCTGGTGCGGGAATGGGTGCAGCCCGCCGCGCTGCGGGATCTGCTGGCGGAGGCTGTGGTGGCCAGCGATGAGCTGGTGATGGCGGGGCTCCAGCTGGCACCTGCCATCCGGGAGTCCCTGCAGCGGGCGGGCTGGCCCGTCCCCAGCCGGCCCTGCGACGAGTACGGCGGAGTGGAGGTCGAGCTGCGCGACGAGGTGCTCGCCCTGGCCGGGGAGCTGGGGGCCGGGCTGCCCGTGTCTGAGCATCGCTCCTGCGCCATCAACCGGCACCATGGCCTGGCCTGCCAGGTGGCGGGTCCGCAGCTGGAGCCGGTGCTCTGCTGTGGCTTCGACCAGGGGCTGGAGGCCGAGCCCCTGTACAGCTGCCGCTACCACTGCCGCTTCGATGTGCGCAGCCGCGACGCAGCCGGCTACTGCCTGCTGCGGGCGGCGTGATGTGGCCCCCGAGCTGGCGCGACCTGAGCACGGTCGATCTGGAGGATCGAGGGCTGGTGGGCGGCAAGGCCGCAGCCCTGGGGCGCCTGCTGTCGCGGCGTCTGCCCGTGCCGCCGGGCTTCGTGGTGACCCACATGGAGCGCTGGGTCGGCCAGCTCCGGCGCCTGGAGGCGGGCGCGCTGCCCGCCTGGACCCGGCGCGATCCCCTGGTCACGTGGATCGCGCGCTCCTCGGCGCCGGCGGAGGATGGGCCCGCCCATTCCTTCGCCGGGCAGTTCGACAGCACGCCCGACCTCTCGGGGCAGCGCGAGCTCATCGCGGGCGTGCGCCGAGCCTCCCGGGTGAGCGCGCGCGCCCGCGGCTACGCCGCCCAGCGGAACCTGCGGCTGCCGCGGGGTCCGCTGCCGGTGCTGGTGCAGCGCCAGGTGCGAGCCCAGCGCTCCGGGGTGCTGTTCACCGTGGATCCGCTGGGGCAGCAGCGGCGCCGCTTCGCCCTGGACTGGTGCCGGGATCCTGGGCGGGCCATCACCGATGGCGGCGATGAAGGCCGCCTGCTGGTCTTCGATCCCCTCTCCCTGGACGAGGTGTCGGTGGGCGATCCCGTGGTGGCCCGGGCCCTGCCCAGGTTGGTGGTGGCGGCCTTTCGGGCCCTGGAGGCCCTCGGCAGCAGCTGGCCCCTGGACCTGGAGTGGCTGGTGGATGGCCGGGGCAAGGTCTGGATCGTGCAGGCCCGCCCGGTGACCACCTGCCGCCCACTGCCGCCCCCCGAGGAGGAAGAGGCCCGCGGCGACGGCTGGTGGCGCGCCAGCGGCCAGCCCGTGTCCGAGCTGGGGGCCAGCCTGTTCGGAGAGGCTGGCCGCGTGGATGGCCACGCGCAGCGGTTCTGGCACGCCGCCTTCCAGCGGCGGCGCCTGGGGCCCTGGCTGCTGGGTCGGCGAGTCAAGCGGCGGGATCGCCGGCGAGTGGAGGCGGCCGGACCGTGGCGCTTTCTGCTGGCCTGGTGCTGGCGGCGCCGTCGCAAGCTGGCCTGGACGGCGGGCTGGTGGCCCCTCTGGGCGCACTGCACCGGGCCCGGGCTCCAGCGCGCGGAGCGCTGGCTCAGCCGGGAGACGCGCCAGCTCTCGGGAGCGGCTCTGGCGGCGCGGGTGGCGAAGGTCCTGAGCTTCTGCAGCCGGGCACGCCGGGTGCACGCCGCCATGTGGTACCCGGTGGACCTGGGCAAGGATCTGCAGGACCATGCCCGGCTCTTCGGTCCGGCGGATCTGGCCCGGGGCCTGGGCCTCCCGCGGCTGCGCAGGGAGCGGGACCGCGCCACCGGTGAGGTGGTGGCGGCGCTGAGGGCGGGGCGGGGCGGGGCGCACCTGGCCTGGGGCAGCCTGACGGAGGCGGAGCGGCGTCGCATCCGCCGGCACCTGGCCCGTCACCCCTTCGCCCTGGCCAGCCGGGAGCAGGTGCAGGATCCAGCCAGCTGGCGATCCTGGTGGGAGGAGCCGGCGGCCTGGTGGGCCCAGCAGGGGCTGCTGGGCGACGAGGAGCTCGGGCCGCCGGTGCAGGCCGAGGAGGGCCCCGTGGAGCGTGCGGCCCTGCCGGGCCGCATCCTGCGCTGGCTCCTGCTGCCCCTGGCCGCAGCCAAGGATGATCGGGTGGAGCTGCTGGCCCGGGCCTGCGCCTCGCTGCGGTGGCACTGCCTGGAGCTGGAGCGCCGCTGTGCGGCGCAGCTGCTCGAGGCGCCCACGCGAGGCTGGATCTTCCACCTGGCTCCTGGGGAGATCCGCCAGCTGGCAGGTCGCCTGGCGCAGGATCGGGATCTGACCCCCCTGGTGGAGAGGGCCGTGCGGCGGCGCCGTGGCTGCCTGCTCGAGGCCCTCGCCGATCGCGGCGACCGCCCCGCCGCTCGGCCCGTGGCGGAGCTTCTGGCGGGGGAGGGGCTGGACGGACAGGCGCTGGCGGGGGGCTTCGCCAGGGGCAGGGCGCGTCGCGTGGCCACCGTGGAGCAGGCCCTGAGGGAGCTGCGGCCTGGAGACGTGCTGGTCACCACCGAGGTCCGGCCGGCCTTCGCCCGGGTTCTGGGGCGCGCCGCCGGGCTGATCTGCCAGCACGGCTCTCCCCTGTCCCACGCCGCCATCGTGGCCCGGGAGCTGGGCATCCCGGCCGTGGCGCTGGGAGGGGCGCTGCCGCGCCTGCCCGCGGGCGCCGAGGTGCAGGTGGACGGCGACGGAGGGAGGGTGGTGCTGGTGGAGCCTGCCGTGGGAGCCTCGGCGCCTGCCCTCAGGCCTTCAGCCCCATGAACAGGTCCAGCAGGTAGGGGGCCACCACGTCACCCATCCAGTAGTCAACGCCGTTCTGCTCGACAGCCAGGCGCAGCAGGTGCTGGAAGTGGCGCCGCACCTCGGGCTCGAACACGATGCCGTGCACGAAGAAGTTGCCCACCTTGTGGGTGAGCAGATCGCCGATGGTCTCGCCCGCCTCGTGTCGCTGCAGCTCCTCGCGGAAGTCCTCGAAGTCGGGGAAGCGGGTGGTGGCCAGCTCTTCCTTCACGAAGCGGTCCACCTCCTTGCCGAAGTAGCCGCGGATGGTCGCGAGGGTCTGCGCCAGCACGGTGCGCATGTCAGGTCCGCCCGCCGGATCGTCGAAGTCCGTCAGGTCCTGTGGATCGGTGAACAGGGACAGGGCGTGCTCGAACAGGCCCAGGGCGCTGCGCCAGTATCCGAAGTCGGCCGCCAGGGTGGCGATGTTGTCGATCACGTAGAGCATCAGCTCGCGATCGCGGTCCTCGAAGGCCTCCTCCAGGTAGTCGCGGAACAGCGGCAGCTCAGCCTGGCCGTCGCCCTCGTGCTTGGCCCACAGGGCTCCGTACCAGTTCAGGGAGTACTGCTTGTAGAGGCCCTCGGCGTTGGCCTGCTGGGCGTAGTGACCCTCGAACCGGCCGCGAAAGCTCTCGGTCCAGGGCTCCATGTAGGTCTCGTAGCGCCGCAGGGGCTCCTCGGGGATGGTCTCCATCTTGTCCAGCGTGTGGAAGACCACGTAGAGCATGGACATCTGCGTGTACTCGGGCAGCAGGTTGTCCGGGTTGTGGTAGATGCGATCCACCGTCTCGGCGATGTTCTCGTAGCCCCGCACGCCCTGAGCGATGAGCACGCGCTCCAGCAGGAAGTTGTTGAAGGCGTCGCCCAGCGCCGCGCCCTGGACCACGATGTCCGCCTGCTCGGCGAAGCCCGGTTCGTCCGGATCGAGGAAGCGCGTCAGCTCCGCGAAGTGTCGGGCGGTGTAGCCCTCGGTGCGTGGCTTGAGCTCATCCCAGAAGTGCTGGTACTCGCGCAGGTTGTTCACGTAGGCGGCGATGTCCTGACCACCTCGGCGGACCATGGCCTTGACCATGGGCGTGAGCAGGGGGAGCGCCAGGCCCTTGATGGTGATGGCCTTGATGATCTCGTGCCACAGCTCCTGCAGCTGGGGCAGCAGCTCTCGACCCTCGCCGGTGACGATGGCGTCGGCCATGAGCAGCGCCGAGAGGCGCGCGCAGGGCTCCACCTGCTGGCGCAGGTGGCGCCTCTTGTAGCGGGTGAAGATGGTGTGCCCCAGGTATTCCTGGCCCAGCCGCTGGAGCATGGCCATGGCCACCTCGGTGTGCTCCTTCCACAGGTAGTAGATGAGCCTGGTGCCCAGGTCGCGGACCTTCTCCAGGGGATCCGCCAGCACCAGCCAGAGCAGCTCCAGGGGGGACTCACCTTCTTCGTAGAGCGCCTCGGTGTAGTAGGGGGAGCGGTAGACGTCGTACAGCACCTTGGCGGCGGTCTTCTTGGTGCGCACCAGGGGCACCAGGGCTTCGGTGAGCTCGCGGCGCTCGCGGTTGAGGTCCTCGAGGCGGGCCCGGGTCCTGGGGTAGTCGGTGCCCTGCAGATCCTCCATCTCGTCAGCGATGCGGGTGAGCTGCTTGATGCCGCGCCTGGCCTCTCCCGGCGTACGGAGCAGCAGCATCAGGCCCTGGTGGGCCAGGGACCAGTCTTCCTGCACCAGGCGGCCCAGCACCTGGACCACCACACCCTGCGCGCCGTAGGCCTCGCTCGCGGCGAGCCGCGCCAGGACCTGCTGATCGCGTCCTGCTCGCAGGTGGAGCACCAGCGCGTTGCAGATGCCCCCCCAGGCCACGGCGGAGACGCCCACCCTGGCCAGCTGCTGCTCGAAGAACTCCAGGGGATCGGGCGCGCCGGCCAATTCCTGCAGCAGGACCCTGCCGAGAGCGAACTCGTGGAAGCGGTCGTAGACGAAGCGCAGCTCATGGAAGGCGGTGCTCTCCTCGCAGCGCAGGATGCCAGCGTCGATGAGGCCGCCAGCTTCGGGCGAGAGCTTGCCCGCTGCGGTCAGCAGCGTGGAGCGCAGCTCGTCATGGGTGGGCAGTCGCTCCAGGGCCATCAGCTCCAGGCTGTCGCTGTTGAGCTGGTGCAGGTGGCGCGAGAACAGCAGCAGCGCGCGCACGTGGCGGCCTTCGTGGCCGTCGTCCAGCGCCAGCACCTGCTCCTTGTAGAGCCTCTCCAGCAGCTCCAGGCTGCCCTCCCGGGCGGGGATCTCACGACCCGCTCTCCCGGTCTTGTTGTTCTGGCCGTAGCAGCGGGCCGCCATGCGCAGGCGGAAGGGATCGCGCAGCTCCCAGCGGGTGCGGCGGTAGGCTGGCAGCTGCAGGGTGGCCAGGTCGGTGAGCAGGCCGTAGCGGCGCTGGTAGATGGGGTAGACGCTGGCGAATTCCTCCTCGCTGAAGCGCCCCAGCGCGATCTCCTCGGTCTCGTCGGCGGGATCGGCCTCCAGATCGCGGGTGGTGAACCAGTGCTCGGCGCTCAGGGAGTGCCCGCGTTGGCTCTGCGCTTCCTCCCAGGTGTAGCTGCGGCAGCTCAGCACGACGCGCACCCGGGGGAGCTTGGGGGCGGCCAGCAGGCGGTCCATGCGCTCCACCAGCCGGGCCGGGTTCATGGCCTGGGCGCCGGGTTCGCCGGGCACACACTCGTTGACCGCGTCGATGATGAAGAAGACCTGCTTTCCTGCCTGCTCGGCGAGCGCGTCGAGCTGCGGGAGCAGATCGTCCGGTGCCTCGGTCTTGAACAGCTGGCGCAGCTCGTCGGCGGGATCCACGTCGGCGAAGGCCTTGGCGTACCAGGTGAGCACCAGGTGGCCCTGGTCCTGGAGCTGCTCGGTGAGCCGGCAGAGCACGTTGGTCTTTCCCGATCCCGCGTTGCCCAGCAGCGCGAAGCCGGGTCTCTGCGGCATGTCCAGGAAGCGCGCCATTGCCCTGTCGAAGCCGGCCCGCGGCACGAACAGCTCCGGGTCGTACTTCTCACGCCGCATGGCGCCCAGGAAGCGCTCGGAGTGCTGTCGGCCCAACCCCAGCAGCTCGGGCCAGGTCCAGCTGCGGCTGGCCTCGGGGGAGCGGAGACCCGGTGCCTCGTCGGGCTTGTCTCCCCTGAACCAGCACACGAAGCTCTCGAGCTGCTCGTTGAAGCGGTGGGTCGCCTTGCGGGGCTGCCCCGCCGGGGAGGCGTACCAGAGCTTGTCGCGCTTCTTGTTGGCGACCCCCTGGTACAGGTAGACGATGCGCTTGGCCGCGGGCTCGTCCTGGTAGGGCATGCACACGCCCAGGGGGAGCAGGGGCACGATGTCCTCGCTGCGGGCGCGGCGTATGTCCGGGGTCTCCAGGAGGTAGAGCTGCTCGAGGGCCAGCGGGGTCCTGGAGCGGATCTTTCCCCGCCTGCTGCCCGTGCCCACCATGATGTTGATGGAGTACTCGCGCTCCTCACCCACCTGGCCGCGCTCCATGCGCACGGTGAAGGTGGGATGGTTCACCAGGCTCCCCAGGGCCTCCAGGTAGGTGAACAGCCAGGTCTCGTGCTCGATCAGCACGGTCTTGGCGTGCTCCTGCGTGGGGCGCGTGCCGTGCACCCGGTCGTTGCGGAGCGGGGCGATACCCCGTCCGCCGAACAGCCATCGTCCGAAGGGAGTGAGTTTGCTCCCGCGGTGGCTGAAGGCCCTGAAGGCTGCCACCAGCTCGGGCAGCTGCTCGGCTTCCACCTCCAGCAGGCTCTTGAAGATGACCAGCCAGTCTCCGAGCGCGAGCGGCTTGGCGTGCAGGTGCTCCACCACCCGCACCAGGTCGGCGCCCTTGACCCCCATCCTGCGGAACTCGTGCAGGATGATGGCGCAGGTGAAGGGCAGCCCCAGCTCGAAGCACTCGTAGAAGCTCTCGAGGGCCGTGGGGAGGTCGAGATCGGCCACGGCTTCGTGGTAGCGATCGAACAAGGTCGCCAGCACGAAGGGGTACTCGGTCTCCACCTGTTCGGCGAGCTCCTCGTAGCGTTCGATCATCTCCTCGTCGTGCTTGCCGAGGAGGAAGGAGTGGAAGAGGGACACTCGCGCTCCGAGGGTGAGGTTCGCGTTCGCGATCAGGTGATAGCAGACAGCGGGAGGTCAGGGAAGCGAGCACCGAAAGCGGGTAGGATGGTGTCATGGGCGATCGAGACGAGAGAGACGAGGGCCTGCTGCCTCCGGCCGTCCGGGAGGCACTGGCCAAGCTGCGCTGGGCCGACACCAAGCCCAGCGCCAAGCAGGTGCGGGGCCTGGCGGCCCTGGCCACACCTCTGCTGGCCATCCTGGGCCTGATCGCGTTCGCGGTGGCGACCTTCCTCGGCTTCAGTGGTCGCAAGGGCGCCGCCGGGGCGGCTGGGCTCGCCGGCATCGGCGCGCTGGGCGGCGCCGTGCTCGGCAGCGTCACCGCGGCCAAGCCCGACACGGTGCTGGATCCCAAGGCGGGGCGAATCCTGGCTGACAGGCGCACCCCCCAGCTGCGAGCGCTCGGGGAAGCCGCCCAGCGGCTCGAGGTCGCCGCACCGGCCGTCGCCCAGGCGGTGTTGGACGCGCTGGACGATCCCCACGCGCCGGCCCACCATCGGGCCAGGGCCCACAACAAAGAGCTGCGGCGACTGCGAGCCTGGGCGGCCGAGGTGGAGCGCAGCCTGAGAGAGGTGGGCGAGCTGGGCGAGCTGGCCGAGGTGGACGCCGGTGCCGAGGTGGAGCGGGCCGCCGATGCCCTCGACGAGCTGGACCGCGGCGCCGCGGAGCGCCGGGCGATGGCCGAGGCCGAAGCGGAGGTGGACGCGCTGGAGGACGCCGAGACGGACTCGGCCGAGGTGGACGAGAGCGAGCGGAGGGCTGCGGCTGCCGCTCGGCAACAAAACAGGCAGGGGAGCTAGCTCTCCATAGAGGCGCTGAGCTGGGTGGCGGCTCGGGTCAGCTCGCGCTCCTGGCAGAACAGCAGCAGGCGCTGGAGCACCCGGGGAGGGGTGTCGCGTGTGAGCAGGTGGGGCAGGATGCGCTGGCGCAGCTGGAGGTCCAGGGCCCATCCCGCGCCGGTGTCCAGGCCGAGCGCGGCCTGCAGCAGCGCGCCATGGTGCAGGCCCAGGCCCAGCAGCCGCGCCAGGCGCGGCCCGAAGGCCTGTCGGTGGTCCGCGCCATGGGGGCCCGCCAGTGCCCGCCACAGCGCATGGATCGGCTCCGGTGTGGCGATGGTCGTGGGTGCGAGGGCCATGGCGATCCAGGACTCGGCGGTGAGAGCTGGCAGCGGGGGAGGCTCGGCGGCGGCTTCGGGCGTGGCCAGCTCCGCGGCCGGGGCGTGGTTCTGGAGGACCACCGAGGCGGAGAGGTCCAGCAGTCGGCGGCCGAGCCTGTGTGCGTGGACACCAGCGCTCGCCGTGCCCAGCACGAAGTGGCGGTGGTGATCCGGCCCGCGGGCCAGCTCGACCTCGATCCAGCGCTCACCGCTTTCAGCGGGCAGGGACAAGGTGCAGCCCGGCGTGAGAGAGCGGAGGATCGGCGAGAGATAGAGCTCCACCGGCGAGAGGTTCCAGTCGTCCAGGATCACGAAGTGCAGCTGCTCCGTTCTGGACGCAGACCGCACCAGGAAGCGGGCCAGCGTGTCGCCTTGTTCGCCCCCGACCGGGCGCGCTGCCAGCAAGTCCTGCGGCCCGCGCCATCCAGCCTGGACGGCGATCTCCACCAGGGTACCCCGGGCGGTCGAGGCTCCCAGCGACCGGCAGAAAGAGCGGGCCAGGGTGGACTTCCCCGTCCCTGGGGGGCCCGCGATGTTGACCACGGGGCCACACCTTGTGGCCAGGTACAGCGACGCCACCGCTTCCAGGTCGACGTCGAATCCCTGCTCCGCGAGGCCTCCCCAGATGCCCTGGACCAGCTCGGCCTCTCCCCTCTGCGCGGGGCCTGCGGCCTGGATCGCCTGCACCCGTGCGGGTGTAGCAGTTGGACCCGGTCTCTGTGACGGCTCCTGCAGGTCGGCCCGACCCCTCGGCACCGCCTCGGGCACGGTCGCGTCGTCCTCTCGTAGCGGGGCCGGCCCATCCGGCTCCCGGATGAGAGCCGGTTCCAGCCGCTTGAGCTCGTAGGGCGGGCAGGCCTGCACCACCACGATCTTCGAGGTGCCGATGTCGATGCACAGGTCGAAGGGTTCGTAGTGGATCGTGCTGCTCGGCTCCCCCGCGGCGCTGTCCCTGCTCGCCTGCTGCTGCTGGGCGACCTCCTCGCCGTCACGGTCGAAGCGCTCCATCGCTTCGCGCCGGATCTCGAAGGCCAACAGGTGGTCTCGCTGGCGCTCCCGCTCTTCTTCTGGGCAGTCCAGGTAGCCGCTCAGCCGGGCGACGGCCTTGGCCCGCCTCCCCTTGTCTGCGTCCGTCAGCTCGACGAGCACCGCGTTCTGCTCCTCCTCCCACCTGCAGACGATCCGCAGTCGACGCGGACAGTCATCGGCGGGGATGCGCGACCAGTGCGGGTTTGTCGCGCCCCCCAGCACCATCAGGCTCTCATCCTCGGCGTCCTCCACCGCCTGCCGCTTCCCCTCGACCTGGGTGTGTGCGAGGGCAAACTCGAGGTCCCTGGGGCGCGCCGAGCGGTCGCGGACGTTCCAGGTGAACTCGGGGAGCTTGTCCACCACGTTGGCCGGGTCGTAGTCCAGCGGAAAGTTCTCAGAGGAGAAGGCGAGGCGCTTCCATGCCTTGTCCTGGCCCCGTCGACGGAACAGCAGCGCGACATCGCTGTGCAGGCGCGCGGTGGAGCGAGTCTCTGACAGCGCCGGCGGTAGCAGCCACCACGGCGGCGCTGGGGGGGGAGCGCTGTCCCGCTGCTCTCCTATGGGCGACTCTTCACGGCACGGAGCTGCCGCGTCGCCCTCTGCTGGTGGAGCTGGGGGTGCCTCGTGCGTGGGCGTCACCGCCGTCTCGGGGTGCTCTGGGGAGACCATCTCGAGGGCCTGGGCGGCCAGCCCCGCGGCCACGGCGAACTGGTAGTCCTCCTGTGTGACGGTCAGGATCCGGTCGGGATCCACCTCGAGCCGCTCCATGAGCGCCTGTCGGAATCCGGGCAGCAGCGAGTTGCCTCCCGCCAGCAGGACGTAGTCGAACAGGCGCGCCAGGCCCCTCGGGCTTCGAATGTCGCGCTCGATGAGCGTGTCTCGGTAGCGCTTGCCCTTGCGGAGCTGGTCGAACGTGCGCTCGAAGAGCTTGCGCAGCTTCCAGTCGAGGTTCGCCCAGAGGTCGCGCGCGACGAGCTCCAGCGCGGAGGGTTCCAGCACCAGGGAGAGGTCCTTCTGGAGGCCGGTCTTCTCCGCAGGCAGGGTGATCGAGGCTGGCTCTCCAGTCGCGGAGACCTGGACCTTGAGGGGCTCGATGGTGGACAGGATGTGGTCGTCCAGAACCGCGTCGGCCACGTCTCGCTGGGAGACATGCTCGCGAGCCTGATCCCGCAGAGCCTCCGCGAGCTTCTGGTCCACCCAGTTGCCGGCGGCGAAAGGGGCGTCTGCCACCACCGGCTGCAGCGCCGACCGGGAGCGACCGCGGCTCGCGCGGGTGGCCTTCAGCGACTTGGGCTTGAACACCACCGACAGGTTGGTGGTGCCGGCGCCCGAGTCGATGACCAGGTAGGCCTCCACCCGCCCGAGCTGTGGGTGGATGGCTCGCTTGACCAGGCGGAAGTACTGCAGCACCGCGTCGGGCTCGTAGAGGAACGAGGCCTGGCGACGGCCGGGTCCGCCAGCCAGGGCCACGGCCTCCAGGAGCTTGCGGTAGTCGTTTCGAGCGTCGTCATCGTCGCAGGCTGGCAGCGCGAAACGGAGCCCCTCGGAGCCGGGAGCCCGGGCGCGGGACTCGCGCACGACCGCAGCCACCAGCTCGCGCATGAGCTGCTCGGCAGACAGGAGCCGGCTGCGGTCGGTGCCGGGAAAGGTGCGGCGGCGTTTCGTGGTCCTGTCGGCCTGCAGGCACAGCGCCTTGAGGTTCCGCAGCGCCCGCACCTGCTCGCGGTTCGGAGGGGGATGCAGGGAGGAAGCGTGCCCATGGATGCTCTCCGGCCAGACATGGAGCAGCGAGGGCGTGACCTCGTCGAAGCCTTGCAGAGGAATCACTCTCATCGGCGCCGCCCCCGTTGTTGGATACTCATTCGATCCTTCCTGTCCTCTGCCGGCCTCCGGGCCCTGGGCTGGGTTCGGTGAGAGAGGATTGTAGCAGAGCAGGCGACAGAACCCCGAATCTGCTGCGGCCCAGCAGTCGCGACTGCGGCCGTCCCTGCTTGCAGCGCTCTCGGTCAACGTGCTGAAAGCACGCCTCCCTCGCCCGCTACTGCGCAGAACCGGCCTCGCTGAGCGCCTGCTGGCCCTCGCTACGATTCGGGGCGGCAGCCTGTCGGCGACCTGTTCTGTCGCCTGCTCGCAGTCTGGCCCGCACATTGACCCCCATGCCGGTGCGTCGTAGACTTCCGCGACCGCAAGGGGAGCTCTGCATGCGTCCAGATAGCATCAGCGTCACCGATCTTCTTCGTGAGCTCGACCTGTCGAATTTCAAGGCCCTGCGCAAGCTCGTAGCGGCGAATCGCCTGCCCCAGGTCCGCAGGGATCGACCGGTGCCCAAGAAGGCCGCTGACAAGATAGTGCAGCACCTGCGGGGCCGCCGCATCGACTGGTACAAGTACCAGCAGGAGGAGCGGGACCGCGCGGGTGGTGGGCCCGTGCAGCGCCGAGACTGCTCGAAGCTCGCTGGCAAATTCGACAGCTGGCTGGAAGATCTGGTGGGGGCGGACACCGCGGTAGAGCAGATGGCTGCGCCGCTGGTGGGCGTAGCTTGCGAGGGCGGGTTCCTCCAGGGGAGGGACAAGAAGCAGTTCACCTTCCCGCTACAGCCGGGCGTGAACGTCCTGATCGGCGATCGTGGCTCGGGCAAGTCCACGCTGCTGTCGCTCATCGGCCTGCTGTCCGACTCCACCACCGAGCGCACGGACGACCTGGTCAAGGCCGTGCACAACGTGCTGCACCCCCAGCCTGGCACCGAGAGCGCGCGGGGACGGCGCATCCGTCACACCCTGCGTTCGTATGGGGTGGAGCGCTATGCGATCTTCTTCCGTAGCCAGCGCAGCGTCTTCGTGTACTACACCAGCTTCGAACCTGCGGTGTGGGACTGCCTCGTCCGCACCGGCGACGGCTGGCTGTCGGTGGACACGAAGCAGCTCGAAGAGGTCTCCGCCATGCAGGTGTTCAAGCAGGGCGAGGTCTTCCGGATCGCCGATGACCGGGAGCGCTTCGTCCTGAACAACATCCTGGATGGGCTCTTCCCCGATCTCAACGCCATGCGCAAGCAGCTGGCCGTGCGCCTGAAGAAGCTCGACAAGCAGCGTGGATATCTTGGGATCGAAGAGCATCGGATTCGGTGGGAGCCCATCGATGAGTTTCTGGACCGCATCTATGACGATGTGCGCAGCTGGAGCCAGCGGCTTGGATCCTTGCGCGAGCATGACCGGATTGTCGAGGAGATCCGAAACTACTACCTTGAATATCAACAAGTTGACCCGACGCTGCCCGAGCAGCCCCTGCTGGACCTGCTGGATTCGGGTGACGATGGCCTGCTCTGTCTGGCCATCGGTCGCATCGCCGGCTTCCTCGAGGAGCGCCTGCGACGGATCGATACGCTGCGAGGCCGTGTGGATCCTGCCCTGGAGGAGTCTTCGGACCTGCAGCAGGCCGAGGACTGGGACTATCAACAGTGGCTGGGCCCGGTGGACGAGGCGGAGCCCCCTGAGGAGGCAGCGCCGGCAGCAGCGATGGTGGAGGACGCCGACGAGATCGAGCGGGAGGTGTTGGAGACCCTGCGGCGTATGCTCGACTTCATCCGGCGCCGTGTCAGGCTCATCCGGTCCATGGCCAAATCGTACCATGAACTCCCGATATGGACGGATTCGATCGGAGCGATGTGGCGATCGTATGCTGATTTTCTTCGCGATCAGCGCGTGCTTCTGGAGGCCCAGGAAGAGTACTGCGTCGAGATCTCCGAGGCCCTGGGCAAGGACGACTTCGTCTTCAAGCTGTACACCCGTGATGGAGAAGGACTGCTCGAGAGGCTGGCAGGTCTCATCGCCGATTTCGAGCGGGCACCTGAGAACGCCGAGCTGCTCGAGGCTTCGAGCATGGAGATCCCCCACCGGGACTTCCTCGCGGCCTACGAAGCCTATTCACGCACCTTTGAGGAGATCCTGCGCGTCTTCCCGGAAGAGGGCGGCCTGGGGCCCGAGCGACGGAAGGAGGTGGTCTTTCAACCGGTCGACATCGACCTGCTCCAGGGAAACACCTACCGCTCGTTCGACCAGCTGTCCTTTGGCCAGAAGAGCGGGATCATCCTCAAGATGGTGCTCGGGCAGACCCAGGATCAGGTCGTGGTCATCGACCAGCCGGAGGACAATCTGGACACCCACGCGGTCATGGGCATGCTGGCGCCCACGATCCACAGCCTCGGCCGCAGCCGGCAGATCGTCATCGCGACCCACAACTCCAACCTGGTGATGGGCCTGCCCGAGTGCCACCTGGTGGTGATGGAGAGCCTGGGCGACCATGGTCGGGTCAGTGTGTGTGGCTCCCTGCTCGACCACGTGGTGGTGGACAAGATGTTCCACGTGCTGGAGGGCGGGGTCGAGACCTTCGAGAACAAGATCCACCTGTACGACGAGTTCGTGAAGCGCTTGAAGGGCTCCATCCCGGACATGGACATCTCCCTCATCGAGAGCTCCTTCCGCCGGCGTACGATCGACGGGTTGCGGAACTTCCTGCAGCCGGTGGTGACCGACGAGGGCCTCATGAAGATGCTGCGCCACGAGCTGGGGCAGACCGAAGAGAGCCCTCTCAGCAAGGAGCTGTCCAGCACGCGGGAGCTGCTGGAGGAGCGCCGGGCTGGTCTGCCTGCGGCCATGCAGGAGGTCGCCGATCGCTTCTCTGGGCTCGTGGGCAAGTTCGAGGACCACATCGCTCGGCTCCAGAGGGCCATCGCGGACATCCGCATGATGGACACCACCCCGCGGAGGACCTGGCTCGACCTGCATCCACTCCTGCTGCAGGTCGCCGCCCAGCACCAACCAGGCGCCCCCACTCGTCGCAAGATCCTGATCGAGGTGGATCCGAGGCTCGAGGATGTACGGGTCTTCGCTGATACTTCCCACCTGCGGCTGGTGTTCCGAAACCTGATCCACAACGCTCTGCGTGCCACCGAAGGGCAGGCACTGGACAGGCGCTTTGCGCGCAAACAAGGCCCCTTCGTGGAGCGAGTGTTGATCAGCCTGCACCGGCAGACACCGTCGAGGGTGGTTCTTCACTTCCTGGACAACGGCAGGGGCATCCCGGCTGCCATCGCTCCCAAGCTGTACAAGGAGCGGTGCTCGGACCGCACCGGGGCCGGTCATGGCCTGGGAGGCATCATCATCAGGAAGCTGTTGGATCTGAACCAGGGGAGCATCGACGTGGTCGACACCAGGCGTGGACTTGACAATGGCGGTACTCTGCAGCAGATCGAACTTCCCACGGTGAGGTGAGCTGTGAAACGGGTCCTTGTCGCTGACGACCAGCCCGCGATTCCAGAGGCCATCCGCGACGCCCTGGAGGACGAGTACTGGATCGACATCGCCACGACTGCCTACGATGTCGTCGATATGGTCCTGAGCGAGCACTACGACGCGTTGATCATCGACGTGGACTTCGGGCCGGGGGAGACGGGCCTGGAGGTCGCAGAGCGAATCCGGCAGTACAACTCCGAGCTGCGCATCCTCATCATCAGCGCGGTGGCCTACTCCGACGCCGTGCGACAAAAGGTGGTGGACCTGGGTGCGAAATTCTGTGAAAAACCAGTACCCATGGACACAATCCGTCGCTTCCTGGAGGCCGGGGCCGCATGAAGCCCACCGACCTCTCGATCCTGGTGGTCGATGACGAAGCCCCGGTGCTCGAGTCGCTGACCGAGGCGCTGCGCAGCCTGGGCGAGGCCCACCGGGTGGAGCTGCAGGTCCACCCTGCCCGCTCCGCCACCGACGCATTGGGTGTCCTCGACGAGAGCGCCATCGACTGCTTGATCGTGGACTACGATCTGAAGGGAGGCATGAGCGGTGCCGAGCTGATCGAGCGGATGTACGACCCCTTGGGTCTCTGCCGCGTGATGCTCATCTCTGGCTGTGAGGAGCGAGAGCTGGAGGGCCCTGTCATGCGCAACTCGCATCGGCTCGGGAGGCGCTTCAGTTTTCTGTCCAAGCCGATCAAGCCGCTCGAGCTGAAGAGCCGCTTCGTCGACCTGATGCACTTCGTGCAGGAGAGGCCGCTGCCGCACCCTTGCGCCACGGCGCTGGCGCGCATCGACCGCGCTGAGACCTGGTTCGCGAGGCTGGGCGCCGTGCGCGACCTCCTGGAAACCCTGGCGGGGTACGCCGTGGCGATCCTGGTGGCCGACCGCGTACGACGGCAGGGGGCCTGGAGTGGTGGCCTGCACCAGGAGAAGACCCGCGGCTTCGGATCGGGGACCTGGCTGGCCTGGCTGAAGACCCTGTTGCAGGAGGAGGAATGCCTGCCCGGATCGCCCTTTGTGGGCGAGCTGCAGGCCTTCTTCGCGCGACCGGTACCCGGCGGACAGGGCCTCCTCGGGTCCTTGATGCGCTTCAAGGACGATGTGCGCATCCCCGAGCTCGGCCACGGCCGCGTGCGCGAGGAGGCCTTCTACAGGAAGGTCACGCAGGACTGGGCTCCCGTGGTGGACTCCATCCGGGGGCACATCTCCTTCCTTTCGCGCTACGCGCTGCTGTGTGTCGAGCGGATGTCCTTCTCGGATCGTGGAGGGGTGGACTACACCGCGCGGGCGCTGCTCGGCGAGGACCTGCCGGCCCCGCTCTTCACCTTCAACAGCGTCGAGCGCTTGCTGGAGAACCGCTGCTACCTCGGTCATCCCACGAGTGGGTTCCTCGATCTGCATCCCCTCGTGCGCTTCGACCTGTGCCCGCAGTGCGAGTTCCGGCGCGTGTTCCTGGCTGACAACCTGTCAGGGCGGAAGCTCGTCTCTCTGTCGGCCTGCGGGCACCGGGTGGAGGACGCGGGCGCGTTTCGCAGTCTGGTGGAGCTGGTGTCCGGGCGCGGAGGGGGATGCTGAAAGGGTGCAGCCCAGGCTCTGACGGCAGCGCTCTGCCCGAGTTTGACGAGCGCCCCCTACCTCGAGTAGCCATCCACGCCTTGGCAG
>CAZEJJ010000111.1:0-23334 GCA_964512185.1 uncultured Enterobacterales bacterium
CCACCGACTGCGACGACGGCGACGCCAGCAGCTACCCCGGGGGCACCGAGATCTGCGATGGCGCTGACAACGACTGCGATGCCGACGTGGACGAGGACGACGCCAGCGACGCCTCCACCTGGTACGCCGACGGCGACGGCGACGGCTACGGCGACGCGGGCTCCAGCACCCTGTCCTGCTCCGCCCCGGCGGGCTTCGGCTCGGACGGCTCGGACTGCGACGACACCGACGCCGCCGTCAACCCCGCCGCCACCGAGCTCTGCGACGGGCTGGACAACGACTGCGACGGGCTCACCGACGACGATGATCCCGACGTAGACGACGCCGGCTCCTGGTACGCCGACGCCGACGGTGACGGCTACGGCGACGCCTCGTCGAGCTCCGAAGCCTGCTCGGCCCCCAGCGGCACCGTGGCCGACGCTACCGATTGCGACGACAGCGACGCGGCCATCAGCCCCGCGGCCACCGAGTACTGCGACGGCGTGGACAACGACTGTGACGGCGACACCGACGAGGACGACGCCGCCGACGCCTCCAGCTGGTACGCGGACGCGGACGCCGATGGCTACGGCGACGCCGGCAGCAGCACCGCGGCCTGCAGCGAGCCCTCCGGCTACGGCAGCGACTCCAGCGACTGCGACGACGACAACAACACCGTCTACCCGGGCGCCAGCGAGGCCTGCGACGGCCTGGACAACGACTGCGACGGCACGGTGGACGAGGGCGCCGAGAGCACCTGGTACGCCGACGCGGACGGCGACGGCTTCGGCGATGCGGGCAGCGGCAGCGAGGCCTGCTCGGCCCCCTCGGGCGCGGTGGCCGACGCCAGCGACTGTGACGACGGCGACGCCGCCATCAACCCCGACGCTGACGAGCTCTGCGACGGCGTGGACAACGACTGCGACGCCGACGTGGACGAGGACGACGCCACCGACGCCGGCACCTGGTACCTGGACCACGACGGCGACGGTTACGGCGACGCCACCTACAGCACATCGGCCTGCACGCAACCCTCAGGCTGGGTGGCGGACAGCAGCGACTGCGATGACCTGGAGCCAGACGCGTGGCCGGGAGCGAGCGAGGTCTGTGACGATCTAGACAACGACTGCGATGGACTGGTGGACGACGCCGACACAGACGTGGCCGACGCCTCGGACTGGTACCTGGACGCCGACGGCGATGGCTACGGCGACGCCCTCAACACCATGCTGGGCTGCGACGCCCCCAGCGGCATGGTGGCGGACGACAGCGACTGCGACGACACCGACGCCACGATCTACCCCAGCGCACCCGAGCTGTACGACAGCCTGGACAACGACTGTGACGGCGACGTGGACGAGGATCTGTGGGTGGGCACCGGCGCCGACGGCGACCTGGAGGTCACCGGCACCACCCTGCTCTCCTCGGACGCCTCAGGGACGCGCACGGACGCCGACGCCATCGCCTGGGGCGTGACGTCCATCGCGGGCAGCACCATCACCGTGGACGACACCGTGGGTGGTCTGGCCGCGGGTGACGAGGTGCTGATCATCAACCTGCAGGGCACCGACAGCCTCCACGGCTCGGTGGGGACCTACGAGTTCGCCTCGGTGGACTCGGTGTCGGGCGCCAACGTGACCCTGGCCGAAGCGCTGGCACAGACCTACGGCGAAACGGACAACAGCGACCTGTCTGACCAGGTCATCATGCTGCAGCGCGTACCCCACTACCAGGACGTCGACGTCTACGCTGGGGCCACCCTGACCACCTCAGCCTGGGACGGCAATCTGGGCGGTGTGCTGGCCTTCCGCGCCGCAGGTGCGGTGTGGGTCGAGGACGGCGGCACCATCACAGTGAACGAGCTGGGCTACGCGGCCGGCGAGACAGGCACCTGCGACAACTGCGACTCCTTCCAGGGCGAGAGCTACACGGGACTGGGCATAGGCGACGAGTACGGCGGCCCCTACAACGAGACCATCGGCGGCTACCTGGCCAACTTCGGTGCTGGTGGCGCCAACGTCACCGGCGGCGGCGGCAACCACGGCGGCGGCGCCACCGCTGGCGACTCCTGGAACTACGGGGGCTACACCGCTCCCGAGGCGGGCGAGACCTACGGCGAGATCGACCTGGCCACGATGTTCTTCGGCTCTGGAGGTGGCGGCGTATGGAACGGCGGCAGCGACGACGCCGGTGAGGATCCGGGCCCTGGCGGCGACGGAGCCGGCATCCTCTACATCGGCTGCGGCTCCCTGCTGGCTGAGGGCGCCACGGCTGTCCAGGCCATCGGCGGCACCACCTACCACTGGGCCGATGGCACCTGGACCTACGGTGCCGGCGGCGGCGCGGGCGGCGCGGTCTTCCTCATCGCCGAAGAGGTGGACCTGGTGGACAGCTCCATCGACGCCCAGGGCGGCTTCGGCGAATCCACCCACCTGCGGGTGGGCGGCGACGGCGGCTACGGCCGCGTGCGCATCGACTGCAACACCTGCAATGGCTACAGCCAGGGCAGCTCCGACGCCGACCGCGAGCTCGAGGAAGCCTCCGAACCCGACCCCGGCTACGGCACCACGCCCAGCTGACCGCTATCGAGCGAGGGAGCGCCAGATCTCCACGGTCTGGCGCACCAGCACGTCCCGCGACAGCTCCGCCAGGGCGCGCTCGCGACCCGCGGCGCCCATGGCCCGCGCCTTGTCCCGGTGCAGCAGCAGATCCATGAGCGCGGCCGCGAGGGCCGGCTGGTCGCCCGCCGCATGGATGAGGCCCGTTGTGCCGTGTTGCACGGCCTCTGGGATGCCCCACACGTCGGTGGAGACCACCGGCAGGCCCACCACCATGGCTTCGACGATGCACACCGGGAAGCCCTCGTTGTAGGAGGGCAGGCAGAACACCGAGGCGCGCTGGAAGGCGGCCACCAGGTCGTCGCCGGAGATCCAGCCGGGCGTGTGCACGAATTCGCCCACCCCGGCCGCCTGCACGGCCGCTCGCACCTGCTGCAGCTCGGGCCCGTCGCCACCCAGGGTGAAGCGCGCCTCGGGCACCGCGCTGCGCACCTGCCGGGCCACGTCGATGATGTCGTACACACCCTTGTCGCGCACCATCAGGCCCAGGAAGAGCACCTCGGGCGGGCCGTCGTGCTCCGAAGGCTCGGGCAGCTTGCTGGGATCCACAGGGTTGTAGACCGTGTGGATGGGCACCCGACCCGCGGTCCACTCGCGCACCTGGGGCTCGAGGGCCGAGGTGACCACGATGATGGCGTCGGCCCGCGACAACACCTGGCGGATGATCCGCTCGTACACCGGCGAGCGCTGGGCCGGCCGGATGAGGTTCAGGGGTGCGTGGGTGTGGGCCACCCAGGGGACGCCGAAGGCCTCGAGCGCTGCCACGTAGCCGGCCTCGCGGATCATGCTGGCCATGCCGCCGAAGTGCACGTGGGCCACGTCGGGTCGGTAGCCGGCGGCCAGGGCGGCCCACAAGCGGGCCGGGCCCGCGGCAGCATAGCCCGCCTTGCGCAGCTTGTTGCCGCCGGTGGAGACCCGGAACATGCGCAGGTCCACCCCATGGATCTCCGCTGACTCCAGCCAGGTCCTGACCAGCGAGGAGATGCCCCCGAAGGTGCGCAGGTCGGGCGTACAGAGGGCGACCTTCATGGAGATTCTAGCGGCCGGCCCGCTCCGCCTTGAACATGTGCTTGGCGAAGCTCAGGTCGTGCAGGATGCGCTTGCCGAAGCGCCTGGGCTCCATGCCAACCCGCCAGGCCCACTCCAGGCCGTTCTCGCGCAGCAGCTTGGGGGCGCGGCTGTGCAGGCCCGCCAGGATGTCGAAGCAGCCGCCCACACCCATGACGAACACCGGGCCGATGGCGGCGCGGTTGCGGTCCACGAATTCTTCCTTCTTGGGGCTGGTGATGGCGATGAGCACCACGTCGGCCTGGGACTCGGCGATCTGCGCCGCGATGCCCGGCTCGTCCTCGACGCCGTAGTAGCCGTGGTGACGGCCCACGATCTGCAGCCCCGGGAAGCGGCGCCGGGTGTTGGCCACCGCGGCGGCGTTCATCTCCTCCTTGGCGCCCAGGAAGAAGAACTTCCAGCCGCGGGCGTCGCCGAAGTGGAACATGGCCTCCATGAGATCGGGGATGGCCACGCGCGCGGGCAGGGGCCGGCTGGCGTAGCGCTTGGAGAGCCACACCACGGGCTGGCCGTCGGCCAGCACCATGTCGCTGCGGTTGACCAGCTCCATGAAGAACGGCTCTTCGACGCACTTGAGCAGGTGGTCCATGTTGACCCCCACCGCCTGCCGCAGCTCCTCGCGCTCACTGATCCAGCGGTCCACCCGCTCCAGCGCCGAGGCCAGGGTGTAGGGGTGGAACTGGCAACCGAAGACGTCGATGCGCTCGGACATGCTGGGCTCCTGCTACTTCTCGGCCACCGTGCCGCGCACCGCGGCGGAGGAGCCGGGCACGTAGCTGGCCGCCCCTTCGATGAGCTGCCAGTGCTCCTCGAACCAGGCGATGTTGCGCTTGAGGCCCTCTTCGAAGTCCATCACGGGTTCCCATTCCAGCAGCTCGCGGGCGCGATCGATGCTGGCCAGCAGGCGCACCTTGGTGTCCCACTTGCGCGGCGTACCGCGGATGATCTCGGACTTGTCGCCGGTCAGGGCGATGACCTTCTCTGCCATGTCGAGGATGCGCACCTCGCGGCCGCCCGCCAGGTTCATCTCCTGGCCCACCGCGGCGCTGTAGTACGCGGAGCGGATCAGGGCGTCCACCAGGTCGTCCACGTAGGTGAAGTCGCGCGAGGCCTCGTCCTTGCCGGTGAACGGCAGCGGCAGGCCCTTCATGGCGCGGTGGATGAAGTTGGGGATGACGTTGCGGTACTGCCCTGGCACCTCGCCAGGGCCGAAGCTGTTGAAGAAGCGACACTTGACCACCTCGAGATCGTGGTGGTGCCAGAAGAAGTTGGAGTACAGCTCGCCCAGCATCTTGGTGATCTGGTAGGGCGTGGTCATGTGCAGCGAGACGAAGTCTTCGTACAGCGGCAGCGGGGCCTTGGAGCCATAGATGGAGCAGCCCGACGATGCGTAGACCACGCGCTCGACGCCCGTCATGGTGGCGTACTGCAGCACCAGCAGGGTGCCCAGGCCGTTGACCATCAGGTCCTTCTGCGGGTAGTCGACCGAGTTCTGGTTGGCGAAGAAGGCCGCCAGGTGGAAGACGATCGCGGGGCGCTCGGCGAAGCAGCGCTTGAGATCGATCTCGTCGGTGACCGAGCCTTGCACGAAGAGCACGTTGGGCAGATCGGGCACGTTCCACAGCGCGCTGGCGGAGAGATCGTCCAAGACGATCACCGTGCGGGCGCCCAGCTCGGCGAGCGTCCGCACCAGGTTGGACCCGATGGCGCCGGCGCCGCCGGTGACCAGGATGGTCTTGTCCTGCACGTGCTTCTGGTAGGGCTGCATGGTGGCTTCCTGGGGGGATGGGAGGAGGGCTCGGGGTCGGATCGGAGAGGGGACCCGGGGCGAGCTGTTATCGGGGCGTGCCCGCGCCCGCAATGGGCCTGGAAGCCCGGATCTCGGGCTGGTTCAATACCCGCCCGGCAGGCGGTCGACCGCTTGGTGGTCTCACGGAGGGTGAAGGATCCCTATTTGGGAGGATGCACCACCACCTCGGCGCCGGGGGCCAGCAGGAAACCCGTGCGCCCCTTGGCGCGCACCAGCAGCCGGGAACCCTCGATGTCGGCCTTCTCGAGATCGCGTCGAAGGCGCTGCAGCAGGGTGGTGACCGCCTTGCGATCGCTGGGCAGCTTGCGCCCCCAGATGGCCGGCAGCACCTCGCCGTCGGGCAGGGCTTCGCCCGGCTTCCGCTGGCCTCGGGGCTGCAGCAGCACCTGGAGCAGATCGAAGCGCAGCCCGGGGATGAACGCGGTGACCTGCTCCCTGCCCTGGTGCACGGTGATCTGCCCGCCCGCCGGCATCAAGGGCTGCAGCTCCACCTTCCAGGGCAGATCCGCCCCCAGGTCGCCCGCTGTGTCGCGGCGCGTGCTGGCCACGTCGAGCAGGAGCAGGGCTTCTCCTCTGCAGGTGAGAGAGTCGCCGGATCTGAGCACCACGCCCCGCCGCTGATCGGGCTCGACACCGTTGACCGTGACCTCTTCGGCCAGGTCCACCCGCCAGGTGCCGGAGAAGGTGGGCCGCAGCCGGGCGGCGCCCTCGGGCCAGCCCTCCAGCTGCAGATCCGCCTCGGGTTCAGCGCCCACCGAGAACTCCTCGTGGCCCAGCTCTGCCAGCCGCGCCTCGCGGCCCAGCTCGGTGCTGGTGAGCCGCAGCACCCAGCCGGAGCCCTCGCCCTGTGTCGGGCACTCCACCGCCACCCGCAGCTGCAGGCCCGGAAAACCCAGCACGTCGCCGTGATCCAAGGACTGGAGGTCGCCCAGCGAGGTGGAGTTCACGCTCACGGGCCCGCGCCCCAGGCGCACCACGTGGGGCCCCTGCAGGTCCACGTACACCAGGGCGGCCCGCCGGCTGGCGCTGGGGTGCTCCAGCAGCACGTTTGCGGCCAGGCTGCGCCCCACCAGCAGGCCGGAGCTCTGCACCTCGAGCTTGCGATCGTCGGGAAACACGAGCCAGCAGGTGGAGCCGAGCAAGAAGAGACCCTGGGCGGGGCGGGCGTGCCCTCGCCCAGAGATCGGTAATCCAGCCCGGCGAAGCGGGCACGCGGGAACGCCACCCGGCGGCGTGCCACGACACGCCCAGGAAGGAGGCCAAGCCCGGGCGGCGCCGCTACGCGCAAGCCTCGCCGGTCGCTGTAGTGGGATGGCGAACGAGGGGGGCTCAGATCTGGGAGCAGCACAGCATCGGCGGGCCTGGGGGCCCGCGCCTCCCCCCGGAGCCGCCCGACCCCGGCGCTGTCCGAGGGGATAGGAGAGGGCATGTCCAGCCGCCTCTTCCAGCCGCCTGCGGTGCAGCGCCGCCTGCAGGCCATCCTGCAGGATCACGAGCTCTCGCAGGAGCACAGCGCTGCGGTGGAGGCCGAAGCTGCCGCCCTGGCCGCCGATCCGGGCTGCGACGATCCCCGCCTGCTGGATCTGCAGCACCTGCCCTTCGTCACCATCGACTACCCGCGCTCCCGCGACCTCGACCAGGCCATCCATCTGGCCCCCGGCGGCGACGGAGGCGGCTGGCTGCTACGCTACGCGCTGGCAGACGCCTCCTGGTTCGTGCGCCCCGGATCGGCGCTCATGGCCGAGGCCCTGCGCCGCGGCGCCAGCTACTACCTGGCACACCTCTGCGCCCCCATGCTGCCGCGCCGCCTCTGCGAAGACATCGTCTCGCTCAACGCCCGGGTGCCGCGCCGCGCCGTGGTCTTCACCCTGCACCTCGATCGCGACGCGCTGCCCGTGCGCACCCAGGTGCAGCGCGCGCGCATCCGCAGCCGCGCAAAGCTGGCCTACTCGGGGGTGCAGGCCTGGTGCGACGATCCCGCCGACAGCCCGCTGCGAGACCAGGAGTACACCCCTTCGCTGGAGCAGCTGCAGCGGGCGGGACCTCCCCTGCTGGCCGCCGCCCGCGACCGTGGAATGGTGCCCTTCCACCGCCCGGAGGTGACCTGGGAGCCTCCTGGGCCCACCGCGCCCGGCTTCCGCATCGTGGCGGACCAGCGCGTGGAGGTGGAGCGCTGGAACGAGCAGGTCTCCCTGCTGTGCAACACCGAGGGCGCCCGGCTGATGCTGCTCGATCCGGCCCCCTGGGTGCAGCCCATCTTCCGCGTGCACCCTCACCCCGCAGAGCAGCGGCTGGCGGCCCTGGAGAAGACCATCCGCTCGCTGGTGCGCCTGCACGGGCTGGAATGTTCCACGTGGAACTGGCGCCGGGGCCAGGAGAACCTGGCGGACTGGCTGGCGCGCCTGCCCGACACCCGGCAGCGGCTGCGGGCCGCCATCCAGCGCCAGGTGCTGCACTCCTACGAGCGCTCCGACTTCATGGCTGAGCCCGGCCCCCACCACGCCCTGGGGGTGCCCTGCTACGGCCGCTTCACCGCGCCCATGCGCGAGGTAGTGGGCATCTTCACCCACAAGGAGCTGCTGGAGAAGCTGGGGCTGGAGCCGCCGGCGGACAGCGGACGAGACGAGAAGCTGCGCGAGCGAGTGCTGCAGGCGGCGGATCGTTCCCGCGAACTGCAGCGGCAGCTCACCAGGGCGGGGGATCGGCTCGCCCTGGACTTTCTGCTGGAGCGCGACATGGAGCAGCCAGCGGCGCAGCGCCCTCAACGCGAGGGTACCGTGCTCGGGCTGACCCGCTCGCGCATCTACGTGCGGCTGGACGAACCGCCCCTGGAGATCAAGGCCTACACCCCCCACCTGGAGGGTACCCTCGGCGTGAAGCTTGAGGAGGGCGACGGGGGCCTGTCGTTGGGGGCCATGGATGGACCACGCTGGCGAGTGGGCGACGCCATCCGGCTGAAGGTGGCGGGCCGCGACGAGAACCGGGATCGATGGCGGCTGGAGCCGGTGGGGTAGCTGGGGTCCGGGGGCTTGAGAACCTGGCATGGAGGTTCGGAAAGGCCTCGCCGAAGCTCAAGCGCAGGATCCAGGTTGGCGCAGTGGTGCAGGATCCAGGTTGGCGCAGGCGCAGGAAGGCGCAGGATCCGCGCAGGATCCAGGCGCAGGATCCAGCGCAGGATCCAGCGCAGGATCCACAGGCGCAGGATCCAGGTTGATACTATTACCATTAGCAAAGCGTAATCACACCAACCTGGATCCTTCTTGGATCCTTCTCCCCGGATCCTTCTCCCCCCTTCTCCCTCTTCAGACCTTTGCATCTTTTCGCCTTGGCGGCTTTGCGCGAGCCATCTCCCGCGTCGCTGCGAAGGAGCCGCACCCAAACGTAATCACATCAACCTGGATCCTTCTCTCACCTTCTCTCATCAACCTGGATCCTTCTCTGGATCCTTCTCTCCGATCAGCGGGCCCAGCCCGCTCCCAGGTGTGCCTGCAGCCGCTCGGCTTCGTCGGCCAGATCCGGATCGTCCAGCAGCAGATCCAGGGGGTGCACCGAGGGCCCGTCTGCTCCCTCCACCGTGGCCGCCGCCGCCCAGCCCAGCCCGGTGACAGCGGGATCCAGGCTCACCGACGTCACCAGCCCCACCTGGCAGGGCACCGTGGCCATGGCGGTGCCGAAGTTCCCCAGGCTGTACAGGATGGCCGCGGTCCTCGGCTCGCCGCTGTCGTCTTGCACGCTGCAGGTCCCCACGCCCGGCACCACCTGCGGCTGGTTCACCGCGCAGATCTCGGGAGGCTGCACCACGTGGGGCCCCTGCCCCACCACCAGGTCGGCGCCAGCAGACACCATGCGCCTGCCCAGCACCATGAAGTGTGGATCCGGGTAGTACTCGTACTCGAAGCCCCAGTGGGCCAGGATCACCACGGCATCGGCGCCCGCGTCGCGTGCGGCCTGCACGTCTGCCTCCAGCCCCGACAGATCGATGGCCTGGTCCAGGTGCCCAAAGGGCACGATGAACAGCTCGTGCTCGCTCTGCACGTCCCGCCGGTTCAGGCCCCAGGTGTAGGAGAGGAGCGCGATGCTCAGCCCGTCCACCTGCACCAGCGCGTGGTCGTCCACCCCGGTGAACTCGAACCCCCGGCTCTCCACCTCGGCCAGGGTGTTCTGCAGCCCGCTGTCCCCGGCGTCCAGGCTGTGGTTGTTGTTCAGCTGCAGGAGGTCGAGCGGCAGGCCGTCCAGCAGCTCGGGCGGAGCGTTGAAGGCGTAGGTGCCCAGCTCGCCCTGCTCGGTGGGGTGGTCGACGGAGACGGGTGTCTCAAGGTTGCCCACGCGCAGATCGCCATCCAGCAAGCCCGCGGCGGGTAGGGCGAAAGACTCCCAGTTGGACCCCAGGTGCATCACGTCGCCCACGAACGACAGCTGCACGCCGCCCCCCAGCGAAGGCAGCTCCCGGCGCATGCTCTCGAAGTGCTCCAGGGACTCCTCCGGCGCGCTCACCCGGTGCCGCGCGGATTTGAGAATGTAGAGCCCCACCTGCTCCATGTCGGTCTCGGGATCCCAGCTCTCGGTCTCCCAGCGCACCTGCTCGTAGTCCTCGAGGTCGTCCTGGGGCGTGTAGACCCAGGGATAGACCTCTCCTTGCGCGGGCCACCCCCGGTAGGGATCACAGCCCGCCACCAGGAGCAGCAGCGCGAGCCGGCGCAAGGGGTCTACAAGCTCGTGACGAGCCCCGACGGCCAGTCGATCTCGGCAAACGCGGTGTAGCTGCTCTCACCGCTGATGGTGCGGGTGTCGCTCCACACCTGGTAGCCGCCCAGGAAGATGACCACGGTGGTGTCGTTGCCGCCGGTGTAGTCGGGGGTGCTGCCGGTGTAGTCGTGCACGTACACCGTGAAGGTGCCGGTCTCGGGGCTCTGGATGTTGATGTTCTCGGGGCCGGTGCCCGGGATGTCGTCCATGTCCAGCGAGGGGTTGTCGCTGGGGTCGCCCGAGACACCCCAGTCCAGGCCGGAGCCCACGCAGTTGGAGTAGTAGCAGTCGCCCTGGGTCTCCAGGTTGCCGCCCGGCTTGAGCAGGTGCAGGTCCATGTCGTCGCCGGAGTGGGTCCAATACATCTGGATCCACATGTCCTCCACCGGGGTGGCGGTCAGCGTGGCCTGGCAGGGTTCGGAGGCCATGCCCAGCTCGTTGGTGACGATGAGCTCACCCACGTACTCGCCGGCCAGGTCGGGCTGGAAGGGGCTGCGATCGGCGCTGGCGCCGACGGGCATGGTGGCGGTGGAGCCGCCGGGCGCGGAGACGAGGGTCCAGTCGTAGTCGGTGATGGCGTAGCCGGCGGTGTCGTAGGACTCGCGGCCGATCCAGGTGGCGCTGCCCGCATTGGGCTCCACTTCGGTCGGATCCACGCTGCAGACCGCCACCGCGCCGGCGTCCTCGGCGGAGCCGGTGAGGGTGGCGCTGGCGTCCTCGGCGGGCGCGTCGCAATCAACCGTGATGATCTCCTCGAAGTCACCACCGCCCTGGGGCTCGAAGGTGATCTCGATGGTGGTCTCGCTGCCCGGGTCGAGGGTGAGCGGCCAGGTCTCGGCTTCGAGGCCGCTGAACGCGTGGCCCGTGATGTCGAAGTCGGAGATGGTGACCGGCGCCTGGCCCGTGCTGCTCAGGGTGAGGGTGCCGCTGTCGGACTCGCCCACGCGCACATTGCCCAGGTCCAGAGGGTTGGGCGAGATGCTCAGCAGCGGCATGTCCACGCCGCCCCAGAGGGTGACCTCGACCATGGGCGTAGCGGGGTCGCTGCTGGAGATGAGCACCGAGCCGCTGTCTTCGGAGCCGGCCTCCTCAGGGGTGTATTCCACCACCACGTCCATGCTCTCTTCGGGCGCCAGGCCCTCGGACAGGTCGATGGCGGTGAGCGCGAAGGTGCTGGAGCCCATGATCTCCAGGCCCTCGATGTCGAGCAGGGCGTCACCGATGTTGGAGATGGTGAAGCTCTCGCTGGCGGTGAGGCCAGGATCGATGCTCCCGAAGGAGATGGCCTGGGGCTCCACCAGGATGATGGGGGCGTAGATCTCCTCGTCTTTCTGGTCGGCGAAGTTGTAGTCACTGCAGGCAGCGGCGAGGACGAGCACGGACAGCACGGGCAAGAATCGCATGGGACCTCCGAGTGGCGCGAGTATAGCCGCCTCGACTGCCGCTTGTGCAGGAAATCCCGAGGGGCCTACTCCGACGTCTCTCGCTGCCTGAACTGCTCCCTGGTCTTGGTGGGCTCGTCCTCGAAGTCGGGGGCCAGCCAGCTTCCGGCAGACCGCAGGCGCTGCAGCTCTGCGATGGCGGCGTCCAGCTGCGTGTCCGTGCCGGCGGCCAGCTCCTGGGGCAGGTTCTGCACCTCGATGTCGGGCTCCACGCCGCGGTTCTCCAGCCCCCAGCCGCTGCCGGGGAACCAGAAAGCGAACTCGGGCTGGGTGAGCCCACCGCCGTCCACCATGGGCTTGTCACCCCGGATGCCCACCACGCCACCCCAGGAGCGCTGCCCGATGACCGGGGCCAGCCCCAGCACCTGCACCGCCATGGGGAAGATGTCGCCGTCGGAGCCGGCGTGCTCGTTGGTGAGCACCACGAAGGGCCCGTTGAGCACCCGCTCTGGGTAGGTCCAGATGCCGCCGGCGCGGGAGCGATCGTAGCCCACCAGGGAGCGCCGCAGCCGCTCCAGGATCAGCTGGCTGACGAAGCCGCCGCCGTTCCAGCGCACGTCCACCACCAGGCCCTGCTTGTCCAGCTGCGGGTGGAACCAGGTCTCGAAGGCCACCAGGCCGGCGGTGCCCATGTTGGGGATGTGCAGGTAGCCCATGGCGCCGTCGGTCTGCTCGGCCACGTACTCGCGGTTGCGGCGCACCCAGTCGGTGTAGCGCAGCCGCTGCTCGTCGCCGCCGGGGGTGACCACCACCTCGCGGCTCTGCCCGCCCGTCAGCTTGTCGCTGACGGTGAGCACCAGGGCCTGGCCCGCCAGCCCGTCGAAGGCGGCGTAGAAGGGTTCGTCCCGGGCGAAGGGCTGGTGGTTGACCGCCAGGATGAAGTCGCCCTCGCCCACATCGACGCCGGGCTCGGCCAGGGGGGAGCGCGCGTTGTCGGCGAGATCGCCCCGGTAGATGCGGGTGACCTTCCAGGCGTGGCCGTTGCGTTCCACGTCGCAGCCCAGCAGGCCGATGGAGCGGTGATCGGGCCCCTGGGCCATGTCGCCGCCCCACACGTAGGTGTGGCTGGTTGCCAGCTCGCCGATGAGCTCCCCCAGCAGGTCGCGCAGATCGTCGCGGGTGGCCAGGCGCGGCAGCAGGGTAGCGTAGCGCTCGCCCAAGGCGTCCCAGTCCAGGCCGCCCAGGTCAGGATCCCAGAAGAAGTCGCGCATGTGGCGCCAGCTCTCGCGGTAGATCTGCTGCCACTCCTCACGGGGATCCAGCTCCACCACCACGTCACCGAGGCCGACCTGGGAATCCGACAGATCGTCGCCGGGGGCGCTGTCGGCGCCCACCACGTAGATCTCGCCCCAGTCCTTGGACACGGCCAGCTTCTCGCCGCCCATGGCCAGCTCGTAGCCGCCCACCCCGGCCATGAAGACGTCGGCCTCTTCTTCTTCCCAGTCAAACGCCATGAGCTGGCCGCTGGGGCCATCATCGCCGTGGTCGGCCATGCCGCGGGAGGTGGGGTAGGACATGAAGAAGAGCTTGCCCGAGGTGGCGGCCAGGCTGTGGTAGTTGCCCGGATCCACCGGCAGCTCGATCAAGCGATCCTGCAGGCCAAGGAATTCGATCTCCACGGGCTCGGTGGTCTCCTCCTCCTCTTCCTCGTCGTCCTTGTCCTTCTTCTTCTCCTCCTCTTCGTCGTCGCTGGGGGGGAGACCTTCGAGGTCCAGCAGGGGGTTCTCCACCTCGGTAGTCAGCAGCAGGGCGTAGAGCTGGGTGGCGCCCGCCAGGGTGTACTGGAAGTCCCGCAGCCCCAGGTGCGGGTTGATGTGCCGGTCGCTCACGAAGTAGAGGTAGCGCCCATCGGGATCCCAGGCCGGGGCGCCGTCGTCGGTGGAGTCGCCGGTGACCTGCTCGGAGATGTCGCCCTGGGTGTCGTAGATGTGGATGGAGGAGAACCCGCTGCGCTCGGGCCGTGAGTAGGCCAGCCAGCTACCATCGGGGCTCCAGGCGTACTCGGTCATCTCCCACTGATCGCTCTCGTCCACCCTGCGCGGGCGGCCGCCCTTGGCCGCCACCACGTACAGGCTGCGGGTCTGGTCGGCGTAGGCGATCCACTCGCCATCGGGGGAGAAGACCGGCGGGAAGTGCCAGCCGCTCTCACCGGGCTTGACCACCACCTTCTCGTCGCCGCGCCCCCAGGCGTCGGCGCTGACGATGGCCTCTTCGCCGCTGGCGTCGGTGACGTAGACCATGCGCTCCCCCTCGTGGTCGTAGCTGGCCCAGCTCTCGCGGGCGCCGCTGCCGCGGGTGACGGGCAGGGTGACCCCGTCCTCCACCGGCACCGAGAACACCTCGCCGCGGGCCACGATGACCACCCGGTCTCCCTCGGGGGACAGGTGGAACCAGCTGAGCTGATCGGTGGCGTCGGGGTAGCGCTGGCGCGTGAGCACGCGCTCGCTGGGCAGCTGGATCTCCAGGGCGGTGGTGCTGTCGTCGGCGGGGTCGATCAGCACGATGTCGCCGGCGCGCATGGCCACGATGCGGCCGTCGGGGCTCATGGTGGGCCAGCGCAGATCCCACTCGGTCTCGTGGGTGTGCTGCTGGCGATCCGTGCCGTCGGAGGCCATGGACCAGATGTTGGCGGTGCCACCCTCGTCGCTCAGGAAGAACAGCCGCCCGACGCGCCACATGGGAAAGGCGTCGGTGCCCTCGAAGCTGGTGACCTGCTGGTAGTCCTGGCGCTCTGGGTGGCCCACCCAGAGGTCTTGGGCGGTGCCGCCGCGGTAGCGCTTCCAGGTGCGGTGCTCGCGGCTGATGCGGTTGAAGGCGTACAGGCCGCTCTCGTCGTCCACGTCGATGTTGGCGGCCCAGCCCAGGGGCAGCTGCTGCACGGGTCCGCCCTGCACCGGCACCGTGTACAGGTAGAGGCTGCGGCCGTGGGGGCAGTCGCGGCGGGAGCGGAAGACCACGGACTGTCCGTCGCCCCACCAGCCCAGCAGCTCGTCGTCGCGCGGATGCCAGGTGAGGCGCCGAGGCTCTCCGCCCGCCGTGGACATCACGTAGACATCGGAGTTGCCGTCGTATTGGCCGGTGAAGGCCAGCAGGCTGCCATCGGGGGAGAAGCGCGGGTAGCGCTCGCTGCCCTCGTGAGCCGTGAGGCGCTGGGCCGCGCCGCCCGCGAGGGGGGCTATCCACAGGTCGCCCTCGGCGGAGAAGGCCACGCTGTCGCCGTGCATGTCGGGGTAGCGCAGGTAGCCGGGGGCGGCGCGCGCCAGATTGGGGAGAGAGACGAGCAGCAGCAGGGCGGAGCAGCGGAGGACGGACATCCTGGACCTCGGGAACGGGGGCGGATCCTGCTATCCGGCGAGCTTCCGGATAGCCTGCCCCCTCTCACGCTCCGCGAGCCCCCCTTGGCCCAACCTGGCCTGCTCTCCCTCGTCCCTCCCCTGCTGGCGCTGGTGCTGGCGGTGGCCACGCGCAACGTGCTGCTGTCGCTGGGCCTGGGCGTGCTGCTGGGCTTCGTCGTGGCGGCGGGCTTCGACCCGCTGCTGGGCTCGGTGGAGATGGTGCGCGGCGTGGCCGGACAGCTGGGCGAGGCCTCGCACCTGGAGGTGGCCGCGATCATCCTGGTCATCGGCGGCTTCGTGCGGCTGCTGGAGCGCTCGGGGGGCATGGCGGCGTTCGCGCGCAGCATGGCGCGGGTGGTGGACACACCGGCCCGCGCGCAGCTCTCCGCCTGGCTCACCGGGCTGGCCATCTTCTTCACCGACTCGGGCAACGCGCTCATCCTGGGTCCCATGTTCCGGCCCATCTTCGCTGGTGTCCGCATCTGCCGGGAGAAGCTGGCCTTCATCATCGACTCCACCTCGGCGCCGGTGTGTGTGCTGATCCCCTTCATCAGCTGGGGGGTGTACATCATGAGCCTGCTGGAGAAGGGCTTCGAGCCGCTGGGGTTGGCGGAGACCCCGCTGCAGGCCCTGGTGGGCGCCCTGCCCTTCCAGCTCTACCCCCTGCTGGCCCTGCTCACCGTGCCGGTGATGGCGCTGATGGGCCGCGAGTACGGGCCCATGGCGCGGGCCCAGCGGCGCTTCCTGGCGGCGGGGAGTGTCCGGCAGGAGGCGAGCCGGCCTGGGGAGCCCCGGGTGGGCAGCGCCACCGTGCTGGCGCCCCTGGGCACGGTCATGCTGGTGCTGGCGGTGCTGTTCACCTTCCACACCATGCAGCTGGGCAGGCTGCCGGGGCCCCAGGTGCGCCAGTCCCTGCTGTTGGCCTACCTGGCGGGCACAGCGGTGTGCGCGGTGCTGTTGGCCCGCCAGGGGATCTTCGGCCCTCTGCGGTCCCTGCGCGTCTTCGCGGGCGGCATGCCGCCCATGCTGCGCATCGTGGCCATCCTGCTGCTGGCCTGGTCCCTGGGGGATGTGTGCGCGACCCTGGGCACGGGCGAGACCCTGGCCGCGGTGTTCGACCGCGCGCTGCCCGTGGGGCTGCTGCCGGCGACGCTCTTCGCGCTGGGGGCGGTGTTCTCCCTGTCCACCGGCTCGTCCTGGGGCACCTTCGCCCTGCTGTTACCCATCGCCATCCCCGTGGCCTTCGAGACGGGTGTGCCCATTCACCTGGCCATCGCGGCGGTGCTCAGCGGCGGCATCTTCGGCGACCACTGCTCTCCTGTGTCCGACACCACCGTGCTCTCCTCCATGGCCACCGGCTGCGAGCACGCCGCCCACGTGAACACCCAGCTGGGCTACGCCGCGGTGACCGGGGCGGTGGCCCTGCTGGGCTTCGTGATCGCGGGGACCACGGGGTGGATCGGCACCATCGGGATCGTCGCGGTGCTGCAGGTGGCGGTGGTGGTGGGGCTGATGCGGGTGTTCGGGGAGGTGGGCGTACCAGAAGGCGACCTATGCCCCCCGAAATTGATCACTCCATTGACCTAAGTACCCAAGATCTGATCACTTCATCGCACTTCCGCCCCCCAATGCGGGCTGTCCAACCCAGAAAGGCCCGATCTCACCCTTCGTCTTCACGCCACAAGCGCCGGGTGATCAGATCTGAGAGACATAGGTCGGCCGCTGTTCAGATTTCGGGCACATAGGTCGGTGACCCGGGCCTGATCCGCTACCGCGCGTCTGGCGGCAGCTCCTCCGAGCCCCGCGGCGCCCCCAGCCGATCGATGCGCGCGGCCAGCAGGGCGTGGAAGCCGGGGGGCTTGAGCACCTCGCCGCGCCCGGTGCGGGTGCCGGTGGCCGCGTCCACCAGGCGGAAGGGCCGCTGGTAGATGCTGCGCACCACCTCGTCGCTGGCGGGGGGCACCGCGGCCCAGGCGGCCACCAGCTCAGGGGCCAGGTCGCGGTTGGCCGCCAGGGTCTGGCTGTTCTGCAGCAGCAGGCCGCCCGCGCACTCCAGCCGCGAGCGCACGCGGCCGCCCAGCTGACCGCTGGCCTTCAGGGCGCGCTGGGCCACGATGCAGAGCTCGCTGCGCTGGTCAGTCCAGGGGGCCACGCGCACGCGCACCACGCTGGTGTCCTGATCCTTGCGCAGCCGGTGCAGGCCCGCCTCGTGCCGCAACCAGCCTGCGGCGTGCTCACCCTCCAGCAGCAGCAGGATGGGCTCGTCGTCGGCCAGAGGTTCCGCCAGGTAGCGCACGTTGAGCTTCCGCCAGGCGGCCCACTTCAGGTAGGTGCGGGCCAGCAGGTCGCGGGCGGCGCGGCCGCGGTGGCCCAGGGGGCGCAGCTCCAGCAGGGCGTCCCAGTGGCCTTCGGGGCCCATGAGCAGCAGCTCGCGGCGAGCCGAGCGCAGATCGTCCTCCAGGGCCACCAGCCGCTGGGCCAGCTCGCGCAGGGCGCCGCGACGCTGGGCTTCGCGCAGGGCCAGCTCCAGGTCGGCGGCGCGCTCGTTCAGCCGCTGCACGCGCTTGACGCTGCGGGTGACCTGGTCGAGATCGCGCAGCACCACCGCGGCCAGGCGCGGCTTGTTCCACAGGTCGTGCTGGGCTGCCTGCTGACCCAGCTCCTCTCGGCGTCGCTGCAGGCCAGGCAGATCCATGGCCGCCTCCAGCGCGGCCAGCTCGCCCATCGCGGTGTGCAGCTCCTCGAGGGCTCCGGCGCGGGTGAGCTTACGGCCGGGCACCGGCTGCACCGGCTCGGCCTCGCGGGCGGCCTCGCGGCTGGCGGCGGTGTCGATGATGCGCACGCGCACCCGCTCGCCCTGCACCTGGGCGCGCAGGATGCAGCCCCGCTCCGGGGGGTGCTCCACAAGGGTGACCGCCAGCGGCAGCACCAGGCGCCGCTGGATCTCTCGCTTGAGCGCCCGGGCGCCGTAGCGGGCGTCGAAGCCCTGGGCGATGACGTGGTCGAGCACGGCGTCGTCCACCTCCACCACCAGGTCGCGGCCGGTGACGCCTTCACGCTCCAGCACCCTGCCCAGCTCCTGGCGGGCGATGACGCGCAGCTGGTGCTGCTCCAGGGGCCGGAACACCACCAGGTGCTGGAAACGGTTGAGGAACTCGGGGCGGAAGGCGCGCTCCAGCGCGCGGCGCACGTCGCGATCGCGCCGGGACGAGCTGGCGCCCTGGCCGAAGCCCAGCGAGGCGGCCGCTTCTTGAGAGCCCACGTTGGAGGTGGCGATGACGATGGTGTTGCGGAAGCTCACCGCCTCGCCGCCGGGGGGGCTGAGCCGCCCTTCGTCCAACAGCTGCAGGAACACATCCCAGATGTTGGGGTGGGCTTTTTCGAGCTCGTCGAACAGCACCACCTGGAAGGGCTGAGCGCGCACGGGATCGAGCAGGCGCGCCGGCTGGCCGGGCTTCTGGGGGTTGCCCAGCAGCATGTCGAAGGCGTGGTAGTCCTTGAACTCGGACAGGTCGAAGCGCAGCATGCGGCTGCTGCTGCCGAACAGGAAGGTGGCCAGGGCGCGGGCCATCTCGGTCTTGCCGACCCCTGTAGGGCCCACGAACAGGAAGGTGCCGATGGGGCGGGTGGGGTCGTGCAGCCCGGCCTTGAACAGGGTGATCACCTCCACCACCGCCTCGATGGCCTCTTCCTGGCCCACGATGCGCTCCTGGAACCAGGCCCGCAGCTCGCGCACCGGCAGGGAGACCTCGCGGGAGACCACGAAGCGCGGCAGCCCGCTGTAGATGGAGAACACCTTCTCGATGAAGCCCCGGCTCAGGGGCTCGGGCTCGCCCACGGCCCGTTTCTGCAGCGCGTAGTCGGACACCTGGGCCAGCAGATCCAGCGAGGGTCCGGGCTGCGGGCGGGCGGGCATGAAGCGGGCTGGCAGGCTGAGCAGGGCCTCGATGCTGGGCTCGTCCAGATCCAGATCCAGCGCCCTGGCGCGGCCTACCAGCAGCTCGCGCACCTGCTCGGGGCCCAGCGGCTCCAGGCTGACCTGCTTGAAGAAACCCACGAAGCCGGGCGACTTCTCCATCTCAGCCAGCTGCGGGGGCGTGACCTCGCCCAGCAGGCGCAGCCGGGAAGACTCCAGGAAGGGCCGCAGGGCGTCCAGCAGGCTGCCGTCGTTCTTGCTGGTGCGCCCCACCACCGGCAGGTTCCAGACATCCGTGAGGTACACGGCGGCCTTCTTCTTGGCGGCGACCTCGGCGATGCGGGTGGACTTGGTCTGCCACTCGCCGATGTAGCGGGTGTCCACGAAGAAGCTGGCCGTGGACAGCTGGAACAGGCCCCCGTGCTCGCGGCTGGCCAGGGCCCGGGCCACGCCGTAGATCAGCGCGGTGCGGCCGCTGTGCTCCTTGCCCACCACCAGCACCGAGCTGCCCGCGTCCAGCAGCTCCAGCACCCGGGCGATGGCCTGGTCGCGGAAGCGCACCCGGGGCAGCAGGCCCTGGCGCGCCTCGTCCACGAGGTCGCGACCTTCCTGGATCAGGGCGCGTCTGTAGTCGGCGTCGGCCATGGGACCTGAGGTGCCTGGGAGAGAGCTCTCTGGGTAGGGGATGCTAGGCACGATGGGTGGCGGACTGCAAGCGCACCCAGCTCACCCGCGCTGAGTGATTCTCCCGGGGCTCGGCCCAGCTCTACACGAATCACTCGCCCGGCGGCGCCGGGAACCGCGCGGCTCTCAGGTGCGCCACCCCTCAGTAGGCATCCACCACCAGGTACGCCGCCCCCGCGTCCGCCCCCGCCGCATCGTACAGCGGCGCGCCCAGCAGGATGTCGTCGTGGCCGTCCCCGTCTACGTCCCCGGCCGGCCCCACGGCAAATCCCAGGTAGTCCATGGAGTCCTCGCCCTGGAACAGCACCAGGCCCTCGTCCACGTACAGGGCGCCGTCCACGGGCCCCAGGAACAGCCCGGCGAAGCCGGAGTCGTCGCCGTCGCGGTACACGGGGGCGCCCACCACCAGATCGCCCAGGCCGTCGCCGTCCACGTCGCCCACGCCCGCCATGTCCTGGCCGGCGCTGTCGCCGGCGGCCCCGCCCATGATCTTGGCGTCCGAAGCCGCCAGGCTGGACGAGGTGGTGGAGGGACCCAGCAGCAGGTAGGCCGCGCCGGCGTCGGTGCCGCCGGCGTCTTCGTAGGGGGCGCCCACCAGCATGTCGTCCAGGCCGTCGCCGTCCACGTCGCCGGCCCCGCCCAGGCCGTAGCCGGCCATGTCGCTGGAGCTCTCGCCGTGCCAACGGGCGTCGGCGGAGGACAGGTCCAGCGCGCCGCTCACGGGGCCCAGCACCAGGTAGGCGGCGCCGGAGGTGCTCCCGCCGGCATCGGAGCTGTTGGCGCCCACCAGCAGGTCCGCCAGGCCGTCGCCGTTCACGTCGCCCGCGGCGGCCACCCGGGCCCCGGCGCCGTCGTAGTGGTTCTCGCCCTGCAGCACGGCGTCGGCGTCGGCCAGGGAGATGGACTCGGTGAAGGGACCATCCACCAGCTGGGCGAGGCCGGGCACGTCGGTGTCCACCTTGCCGTAGGGCGTGCCCACCAGCACCTCACCGTGGCCGTCACCGTCGGTGTCGCCCACCATGGCCACGCTCCAACCCGCCAGGTCCGACTCGTACTCACCCATGAGCGCCACGCCCAGCTCGTCCACCGAGGCGTCGGCGGTGACCGGCCCCAGCAGCACCCAGGCGGCGCCGGCGTTGTTGGCCAGGTCGTCGGCGTAGGGGGCGCCCCCGATGAGATCAGGATGGCCGTCGCCGTCCAGGTCGCGGCCGGCGTCCAGGGACTGGCCCAGGTAGCTGCCTGCGGCGGCGGCGCTGAGCTTGGCGCTGGCCCCGCTCAGGGAGAAGGTGCCGGTGACGGCCCCGTCCACCACGTACAGCGCTCCGGCCTCGGAGCCAGCGTCATCGTCACCGCGGGCTCCCAGCAGCAGGTCCAGGTCGCCGTCGCCGTCCAGGTCTCCGGCCCCAGCCAGGCTGCGCCCGGCCCGGTCGTAGGCGCTCTCGCCCCAGATCTCCACCGCCGCGCGGTCCACCCCGTACTCGTCGTAGAAGCCGTCGCAGTCGTTGTCGACGCCGTCGTCCACCTCGTCGGCGGCGGGGTTGATCTGCGGGTCGCTGTCATCGCAGTCGTGCTCGTTGTTCTCAGCCGGATCCACGTAGCCATCGGGCAGCTCGCAGGCCTCGTACACCTCGTCGGGGTCGCCGTAGCCGTCGCCGTCAGCGTCCAGCAGGTAGTCCTCGCCGTACAGGGCCCCGTCCTCGTCCACCTCGCCGTCGCAGTCATTGTCGATGCCGTCGCACATCTCCAGCTTGTCGGGGTTGATGGTGGGCTCCTGGTCGTTGCAGTCGGTGTCGTCGGCCACGTAGCCGTCGGGGCAGTCGCAGCCGGTGGTGTAGACCTCTTCGGCGCCGAAGCCGTCGCCGTCCAGATCCGGGTAGCAGGCCACGCCGTCTACCAGCCCGGCGTCGTCCTCGTCCACGTACTCGTCGCAGTCGTTGTCCAGCTCGTCACAGATCTCCTCAGCGTCGGGGTTGATGCCAGCGTCGTGGTCGTCGCAGTCCTGCTGCTCGTCCCAGCCATCGCCGTCCCGGTCGATGATCACCGGGCCCGTGTCGAGGGGCTCGCTGTCCACGGGCTCGACGGGCTCTTCGGTGCAGGAGCAGCCTGCCAGCAGCGGGAGCGAGAGCAGGGGAAGGAGCCGCAGCGCCATGGGAGCCTCCTGCAGAGAGGATAGCAGCAAGCCCACCGGGATAGGGCCCGACAACCTCGACCCTGGAGATTCAGCCATGGATGCGGCGCTCACTCCCCGCTGGGACCAGCCCATCGACGCCGACATGGAAGCCTACGCCCACATGCTGGCCCACGCCTTCGGCTCCCGGCCGGAGCAGTCCGCCCGCTGGATCGAGCGGCTGGGTCGCCAGAACACCCGCCTGGTGCACGAGGGCTCGGAGCTGGCGGCGGGGCTGGGCTTCTACGACGCCGGTCAGTTCTTCGGCGGAGAGGCCCTGCCCACCCTGGCGGTGGCCGGCGTGGCGGTGCGGCCCGAGAGCCGCCGGCGCGGGCTGGCCCGTGGAATGATGGCCAGGGCGCTGCGGGAAGCCGCCGCCGCTGGCCTGCCCCTGTCCTCGCTGTACGCCGCCAACTACGGGCTGTACCGCTCGGTGGGCTTCGAGCTGGCCGGCTCGAGCTTCCAGGCCAGCCTGGCTCCCGATCGGATCCGCGAGGGCGCCCGCGACGGCCACCTGCGCGCCCTCTCGGCGGCGGACATGCCCGCCCGCCAGGCGCTCTACCGCCGGGTCGCGGCTCAGCGCAACGGCTTCCTGGACCGCGACGCGACGCTGTGGCAGCGGGTCAGCTTCGATCGCGACGGCCAGCCCCTGCGGGCCTATGGCGTGTTCTCCGCCGCGGGCGATCTGGAAGGCTACGCCACCTTCCACAGGACCGGCGGCCAGGACGTGCACCAGGTCTTCCAGGTGGAGGATCTGCTGAGCTCCACCCCCGAGGCCACCACGCGCCTGCTCTCCATGTTCGGTGATCTCTCGTCGGTGGTGGGGGAGCTGCGCTTCCCCTCGGCGCCGGCGGATCCCTTCTTGATGGCCCTGCCCGAGCCAAGGGTGACGCTGCGGCTCAACGAGACCTGGGTGCTGCGCATCCTGGACCTGCCAGCCGCCCTGCAGGGTCGGGGCTGGCCGGCAGCGGTGCAGGGCCGGGTGGAGCTGGACCTGCAGGACGATCTGCTGCCCGCCCACGCGGGTCGCTGGCGGCTGGAGGTGTCGGAGGGCCAGGCGCGGGTGACCCGCGGCGGCGCAGGCAGCGTGCAGCTGGGGCCACGGGGCCTGGCCACCATCTACGCGGGCTACGCCAGCCCCAGAGCCGCGGCCGCTGCGGGCCTGCTGCGAGGCCCCGACGATCAGCTCGCCCTGCTCGGACAGCTCCTGGCGGGCCCCGCCCCCTGGATGATCGACCACTTCTGATCCGCGACACGCGGATCTCGATCCAGGCGACCGCGCCGCCACCGGTCGCGAGCACAGCCCCTTCCCCACGGGGCATTCCCCGACTGGCATGTACCGTGCAGGGAGGAATACGAACCGCAGGACACCGGTGCGCCCGCCCTCTGCGCGCGCACCCTGGAGGAGGAACCTTGCACGCCATCCTGACCAGCGCCCTGATCCTGAGCGCCACCGCCACCTGGGCCCAGAGCCCCGCGGAGGAGCCCGCCGACACCCAAGAAGCCGCCCCCGTCGCGGAGGAGCCCGCCGACACCCAAGAAGCCGCCCCCGTCGCGGAGGAGCCCGCC
>CAZEJJ010000111.1:23434-24803 GCA_964512185.1 uncultured Enterobacterales bacterium
GACACCGAAGAGACCGCCACGGCCGCAGAGCCCGCGCCCGCCCCGCCAGCCGAGGTGGAAGAGCCGGAGGAGGAGCCCCTCCCTGACCCGGCGATCTTCGAGCCGGAGCAGGGAGCGACCCCGGTACCGGCCGAGCCCGCCGCCTTCGAGCAGGCCACCCCCGTGGACGTCGAGGCAGCCCCCAGCTCCGAAGAGCTGCACAAGCTCGAGGCCCGCGCGCTGGAGTTCATGGCCCTGGACCTGGTGCTCGAACGCCAGTGGGAGGACGCCCGCGCTCTCTTCGCCAGGCTGGAGGAGGGCTACGACGACACCGCCGAGGGCCTGCGCGCCTCGGCCTACATGCGCACCATCGACAAGCTCACCCGGGGCGGCCCCAGCCCCTACGTGGCCGTGCCCAAGGGCGATGGCTTCGAGATCGTCGATCCCGACACGGGCCGCACCGTGGACCTGGAGACGGAGATCCCCCGCGACGAGCCGGTCAACGGCGGCCGCCGCGAGCTGATGGTCACCCAGGCCGCGGTGGGTGCCGGCCTGATCGGCGTCGGCCTGCCGGTGATCCTGGAGCTGCCCACGCCCCCTGTGGTCCTGCTGGGCCTGGGGGCCGGCGGCGCTGGCGGCGCCCTGACCGCGGGCGCCATCACCGAGCGCTACCCGGTCACCCGCGGCCAGGCCATGGCGATCGGCACGGGTGAGCTGCTGGGCGGCTGGAACGCCACCGTGGCGGTGGTGGCCCTGGGCATGGACGAGCCCTGGCAGGTGGTCCTGCCCATCATGGGCGGCACGGTGCTGGGCGGGGTGGCCGGCACACAGGCGGCCATCTACGGCCAGCCTGATCCAGGCCAGGTGGCCATGGTGACCCACGGCTCCCTGTGGGGGCTCTACGCGGGGAGCGTCTCCTTCCTGGTCTTCCCCCACGACAACCAGACCGCCTCAGTGATCCGCCTGGGCGCCGCCACGGATCTGGGCGCGCTGGCGGGCGCGGCGCTGGCCAGCCAATTTCCGGCCAGCCGACGTCGGGTCAACCTGGTGAGCCTCACGGGCATGGGGGGCGCGACCCTGGGCGCCGGACTGAGCGCCGCCCTGGCGGAGCGAGGCGTGTACTCAGAGACCGCCCAGGCGGCGTTGATGCTGGTGGGCGGCGCCGGCGGGCTGGCCGCAGGCAGCTTCTTCACCCGCAACCTGGACACGCAGTCCGGGCTGACCCGTGGGAGCTTCCACCCCGGCACCCCTACCCCCTGGTTCGGCCATGATCCCGAAGGTGAGCCGCTGATCGGCCTGGCCCTGGCGGGAGGGCAGTTCTAGGAGCCCTCGGGAAAGCTCATGTCTACTGCGACCCACCAGCGCCTACTGCTGCTACACACGTGACGCG
>CAZEJJ010000112.1:0-24658 GCA_964512185.1 uncultured Enterobacterales bacterium
CGAGGCTCAACCGGTTGAGTTGGCGATCGTGACCGGAATTGCGGACGTGATTCGGGGTTCAAAATTGTGAGCGGGGAATCATGTCCGCCACGGCGCTGCGGGCGCCTCCTATCCGCAGAAGCTCTCCAGGTACTCGGCCTCGTTGTTGTCCTCGTTGCACTCGTCGATGGCGCCTAGGCCGGTGCCGTCGTCGTCCACCCGCAGCAGGAAGCCGTGGCTGCCCATGTCCGCCAGGGGCACCCGGAGCTCGCCGCCAGCCAGGGCTGCGCCGCTGTCCACGTCGTCCACCCGCTGCCGGTCGTAGTAGGTGGCGACGCCGCCATCTACCACCCACAGGCTGACCCAGCACTGGTCTCCAGCGGCGCTGCCACCCTGGTTGGCCACGTGGAAGGCGATCTCTACGACGCTCACGTCGGGATCACAGCCGGAGACGCAGACATCGTCGATCTCGACCACCAGGTCCGGGGTGCCGGGGATGTCGTCGTAGGGCCGGCCGCGGAACACGTTGTAGCTCTGCCAGCTGGGCGTGGGAGAGCTGGGGATGCTGCCGTCGGAGTTCTGGTTGGTGGCGGCGAAGTCGTGCAGGCCCCAGGTGGGGCCGGACTCGGGCCAGCCGGAGCCCGCGTGGCCAAAGGAGGTGACGCCGGTGTAGGCGCCCGAGCTGTTGGCAACCAGCATCTCGGCGGAGCCGTCGTTGTCCACGTCGGCGATGGTGGGGATCTCGAAGTAGGTGACCGAGCCGTGGCTGGTGTTTTGGTACAGCACGGCGCCCGACACGCCGTCGTACAGGCGCAGGGCCACCTCGTCGGCGAAGAGCACCTCGTAGACCTCGTCGCCGTTCATGTCGAACACCGAGCAGCCCGCGGCGCCGCTGCTGTCCTGCATGGCGGCGCTCCACTTGGCGCTGCCGTCGTGCTCGAAGGCCGAGATGCGCGTGCCGTTGGGGGCGATGAACTCGGCCAGCCCGTCGCCGTCGATGTCGCCCACACAGGGTGGGCCGGGGTTGGCCACCGCCAGGCTCTTGGACGCACCGGCGGTGCCGTCGTGCTGGTAGATGGTGACCGAGTTGCCGTAGGACAGGATCACCTCGGCCTCGGAGTCGCTGTCCAGGTTGGCCACCGCGGCGAAGCAGGAGGTGCCGCTGCCTGACGCGGACCACTCTACGGTGCCGCTGGGGCTGAACACCGAGTTGCCCAGCAGGATCTCCTGCTGCCCGTCCAGATCGATGTCGGCCACCACGGGGCTGCGCCAGCAGGAGGTGTTCTGTGGGCGCAGCTCGGCGATGTGGGCGCCGTTGCTGCCGCTGACCACTGCCACGTCGGCGATGACCTCCACGTCGCCGTCGCCGTCCAGGTCGGCGGCGGTGGTGACGGGGTACATCATGGAGTAGCTGCGGCTGGTGGTCCACAGGGTGTTGCAGCCGCCGTCCACGGCGCGCACCTGGCCGGACGAGGTGGGGCCCACCACCTCGTTCTTGCCGTCGCCGTTGACATCCGCGATGATCACGCCGCCGTCGTAGCGGAAGCCCGGCGCGGTGCAGATGGCGCGGCCCGTGTCGCCCGAGATGATATGCAGGGTGCCGCCCGAGTAGGCGGTGATGGCCACGTCGGGGATGTCGGAGCCGTCCACGACACCGTCGCCGTTGTCGTCGGTGAGGTTGCCCGTGGCGGGCATGACCACCGTTGTTCCCGAGCCGGTGTACTGCCACTCCAGGTTCAGGTCCCAGGGATCGGAGACCTCGTCGGGATTGTAGGCCTGGCATTCCTCGGCCACCGTGACCGTGCCGGCGGGGCTGACGCTCACCTCGCAGGCATCGTCCAGGCAGTCGGCGATGCCGTCTCCGTCGGTGTCATCGAAGCCCTCGTCGATCTGGCCGTCGCCGTCGTCGTCTTCGCCGTTGCACTCCTCCTCGTCGGCGGGCGGCTCGGTGTCGGGCGGGCGCTCGGTGTCTTCTGGTGTGCCGTCGCTGTCGCCGGGTCTGGGGTCTTTTTCATCGGGTTTGAAGCTGTAGTCCACGCAGGCGGTCAGCAGGGTGGCGGCGAGCAGAGCGGCGGCGCGGCGTGACATGGACACTCCCTGGTCCCGGTGAAGATAGCACCAGATCGCGCGCTGCATGCAGAGATCTGCGCGAGCTTCGTGGTGGTGGGGAGCGGCTGCTCTCACTGGGCAGGGTGTGGCTGCACTCCAACGCCATCTACCGGAGGGAACGGCGGCATTCACACTGGGAAAAGCCGGCACTCGGCGGAGCAGGGGAGGGGAGCCGAGCACAGGCGGTGTTTTCGCACAGGGCGGAGTCCTGTCGTGATACGCTACCCTGGGCACGGCAACCTGAAGACGATGGCGGCGTACCCGCCAGCTCCCGGAGGCGCTGATACCTGCCGTCATGCCCGGACCGTCCCGCCCAGCGATGCGCGCTCCGGCGCAGCAGCGAGGGCCAGCGCCCTGCTCCAGGGCCAGGTTGCCGCTCGCGTTGTGCCTCGCCCTGCTGGGCTGTGGTCCGGTGACGGGCTGCGTGAAGGTCTACCAGCCCGTGTCCGGTCTGCACCGCCCGGTGGTGGTGGATCCGCAGCTGGCGAACTTCCAGGACGTCCGCCTCACCGTGTACTGCCCGCCGGGTGAGCTCGTGGATCCCGAGGAGGCGCGAGCGCTGTGCCGCAAGGTGGGCACCCTCTTCGAGAACCAGGGGGCCCGGGTCAGCTCGTACACCACCGATCGTCGGCTGGGGGACGACCCCCTCGGAGGCGATCCCACCGCTGGCGGCGGCGACGAGCCCGGGGAGCCTGCGCCCACAGATCTGATCATGGAGCTGCGGGGCCGGCAGGTGCACCAGGCCACCAACCAGCTCTCGTGGCTGCTGTTCATCGGCACCTTCACCCTGGTCCCCGCCGTCTCCGAGTTCACCTTCGCCCAGGATGTCGTCATCCGGGACGAGAGCGGCTTCCTGCTGCTGTCCGACACCCTCCAGGGGCGGATCATCCGCTACTCTGGCGCGGGCACGTATTTCAGCAACAAGCTGCTCGACTGGTTCTGGCGCGAAGAGGAGGACAAGCTGCTCGTGGACGACATGCCTCACAGCGACCTCTCTGCCGACTTCTACGGTCAGCTCAGTCAGCTGTTGTTCAACGCCAAGCTGCGCTGGCAGGTGCTCGAAGAAGCGAACCCTGCCACGCGCGCGGACTAGGGGCGACCTCGTGGAGTGGGTCCTGCTCGTCTCGCTCGTGCTCCTGCCCTTTGTGTTCGGGTCGGATCCGGCACCCGGTCTGCTGCGGACCAGGGCCGAGTCCCGCAACCTGGACTGCGAGCGGGTGAGCACGGAGACAGGCAGCCAGCGCTACCCCGGTGTGATCGACCCCGAGAGCCCGCGCGGCGCCTACGTCGAGCGCAGCGTGGTCATCTGCAAGGAGCGCGTGATGCGTCCCGGCCTGCGATCGGCGCGGGACGAGGCCTTCCTGCTGTCGCTCCAGGAGCAGGCCACCGCGCTGGCCACGGCGGCCGCCACCCTGCGGCCGGAGCTGTTGGAGCGGACCTGGCTGGTGGAGACCCACTTCCCCAGCAGCCAGGTGGCCGCCAAGATCTCCTTCGCCACCAAGAACGCTCTGGTCGTGCAAGGCCTGGCGGTGTCGGACCGCACGCCGGTGCTCGGCGCGGACGATGTGGACGTCATCACCCGCATGGCGCCCCAGCAGGCCTACAGGGCGGCCTGCCAGCGATACACCGCCACCGGCGGCCTCGCTGGGGACGACGCGCTCCTGGCCGTGGTGCAGCTCGACCCGCGGGAGACCATCCTCCACGCGGGCATCTGCCTCGACGGTGGGTGGGAGTGGCTGCGGTGAAGGCCGTGCTGCCCCTGCTGCTGGCGGTGCTGGCGCTGTGTCAGAGCGCGCCGGCCTGGGGCGCGAACCCTGTGGAGCAGGCTCAGCTGGTGGAGCTGGACCGGGTGCGCGCAGAGGTGGCCGGCCAGGTGCAGCTGGCGGCCTACGACCTCATCGACGAGCTCGTCTACGGTTGGGTCTCCGAGCCCGTCTTCACCACCACCACTCCCGTGGTCCTGGTGGGCGTCACCGTGCCCGTGGGGCTCGGCACGGGCCTGCAGGCGCTGGTGGAGAACCACATCGCGGCCGTGCTGGCCCAGAACCCCACCTCCAACATCCAGCTCGCCCACTGCCCGGCCTGCACCGCGGTCGTGGTGCAGTCGGCGCCGGAGGGCACGCTGGTCTCGCGCGGTCTCGACAACCCGGAGATGCTGGCGAGGATCGGGGGTGCCACCGGCAGGCACGGGCTGTTCATCGACGTGGAAGCAGAAGGCTCGTGGCTGGTGCTGCGGGCCCGCATCACCCGGCTGACCCCTGAGCTGCCCATCGTCTGGAGCCACACCATCGCGAGCTCCGCCAGCACGCCGCCTCTGCTGCGCCAGCCAGGGGAGCTCAAGTCGGCGGCCGACGCGCGGCAGGAGTACCTCGCTGCCCTCCACGATCGGGGCTCCCTCGCCATCCCCCTTCGATTCGTCGTTCGGTCCTACACCTCGCCCGATGACAACGCCGGTGTCGCTCCGCCGCCCTTCCTCTGGCTGCAGACGGGTGTGGAGCTGGGATCCACCGACGCCCAGGCGTGGACCTCCAGCATCCTCGTCGGCTACAGCTTCATACCTCAGGCCTACCAGGGCATGATGGGCCAGGCGCGGGTCAGTCGGCTGCTCACAGGCCGCGCTCGCTCCCTCTCCCACCCCGATCTCTACCTGTTCGTGGGCGCCGCGGTGCTGTCCGTGTGGGGTCCGGCCACCGCCTCCTTCCGCGACACGCGGCTCAACGCCGACGAGATCATCACCGACATGGAGGGCGAAGGGCCGAGGACCGCCTTCGGCGCCCTGCACCTGGGCCTGGACCTGCGCCTCGGCAATCGCATCGGGCTGTCCACCTTCCTGGAGACCATCCCGGTGCTCCGTGACTCCCGCAACCTGGGGGATTTCTTGGCGGTGGGCTCCATCGGGTTCCAGACCCTCGGCACGGAGGTGAGCGTTTGCTTCTGAAGCTCGCCATGGCCTGCCTGCTGCTCGTCACGGGCACCGCCCAGGCCGGGACGGACAACACCCGCTACTCCCTCGATCGCCTCGAGGAGGTCCTGGAGCTGCGCATCGAAGACGGCCGGCTGTCCTCCGAGGACGTGCTGCCCGCCATCCTGGTGAGCGTGGAGCCATGCTTCGAGGAGTCCCAGGGCTGGTATGCGGCGCGGGTCATCGAGCTGCTGGAGGACGCCTTCGGCGACAGCGGCCTGCGCCTGTGCGAGGCCTGCATGGCGCCCAGGGCGTTCGTAGGGCAGGGGACCCTCAGCTGGCAGACCGGTCCCGTCAGCCTCGATGAGATCGCGCTGCTCGACGAGCAGAGCCGGGGCGCAGCGCAGCCTGCCAGGACCGCCATCTGGCTGGACGAGCACCGCGGCGGTGTGGCCCTGCGCATCGTGGATCTGCACACGGCCCGGGTCGTCTATGCCCAGAACGTGGATCCGAACCTGGTGGAGAACGAGAACACCGAGAGGATCTACACCCTGAGCGAGGAGCTGGAGCGTCGAGCGCGGGGCGACAGCATCACGCAGGCCTTCGTGGACCTGGCGCTCTACCCGGGTCAGCACATCTCCATCGACTGGACAGAGCAGTGGGGATCCACCAACAACAACCTGTCGGGTGTCACCCTCTCGGCGGTGGATCCTGTGGTGGGCGTCGGAGCGGTGCACTACCGCTGCATCGACGTGGTCGATATCCTGGTGGGCGGCAAGCTGATCGTGAGCATGCCCACCGCCGTGGCGCGCAGCGTGGGTGACGTGGGCGACGTCATCGACCCCCTGGTCACCGCCGCCGCCGTCATCAGGGTCCCCTTCGGGCGCTCCAACTACGGGGCGGTCCTGACCGCCTCCACCAACGGCCAGATCGCGGCCGGGGTCTCTCTCATGAACATCAGCCTGCTACCGGTGCTGCCATGATGATCGCCACAGCGTCGCTGATCCTGCTGCTCTCCGCAGGCTGCGCCTCCCGCAACTACACGCACTACCTGATCGAACCTGCCCCGGCGACGAACCCGGCACTGGAAGAGGACGCGGGCACCCAGCTGCGCCCCATGGGCTTCGGCTCCACCACGGCCATGTCCGTGCGCTGGAACGACGGCAATGTCATCACCGAGGTCCAGATCCCCATGCTGGCCAGCGGTCAGCGCATCGTCATCGAGCACACGGCCTCGGCCACGGATGTGGAGACCATCCCCGCCACCCGCCTCGTGCCGCCGCCGCCTTCCCTGGCCGACGACACCCTCGACGAGGCCTACCGTGAGCGCGGCCTGCGGGTGAACGCCGACGCCCCGGAGGTGAGCTTGAGCGGCGCGCGGGCGCGCATGCAGGACGCCATCGCGGCGGGCAACTACGAGATCGCGCTGGAGTACTGTGAGCTGGTCCTCGCGCGCTACCCCTCCCACCCGGAGACCTTGCGGGCCAAGGGCTCCATCCTGCTGCTCATGGGCGAGCGAGACAAGGCCATCGAGATCTACGAAGAGGCCGAGGAGATCGAGACCGATCCCTCCGTGCGCAAGAAACTCGACGAGCTCCAGGCTCGAGAATCCAACTAGGGGTTGCGGAATGCAGATTATTGGACTGGCTATCCTGGCGTTCGTGGTCTGGTACGGCTTCGGTGAACGGAGCTCCATGGTCATCTCGGCCTTCGACCTGCACGCGGCCGTCATGGTCCTGGGTGGCTCGTTCTCCGCCATCCTCGTCTCCTCCAGCGCCACCACCACGGTGCGCACCTTCCTCTGCCTGCGGGAGATCTTTCCCGCCCTCGGCACCCTGGGTCCAGCCACCGACGCCCTGGAGGCCGAGCGCGTCCAGTTCTCGGAGCTGTGGCTCGATGGGAGGCGGGCGCAGGCGGTGGAGCTAGCCGAGCGGAGCGCGTTCCCCTCCATCAGGCGCCTGCTCGCGCTGGTGCTGAGCCGCGCACCCGAGGAGGCCACCCGCGCCGCGTTCACGGAGCTGCGCCACGACGAGCTCCGGCGCTGGCAGCCGGCCATCGGCAACTGGGAGCTGCTCTCCAAGCTGGCCCCCTCCTTCGGCATGGTGGGCACCATCACCGGCATGATCCAGGTGTTCCGCACCATGGGCGAGGACAACATGAACCTGGGCTCGGCGGTCTCGCTGGCGCTGCTGGCCACCCTCTACGGCGTCGCCTTCGGCGCCGGCGTGGCCGGCCCCATCGGCCACTACCTCAGGGGCCTGCTGGACGAGCGGCTGGGCGCCCTGGAACGCTGTGAGCAGAGCGTGGGTGGGCTGGTGGCGCGCTCCAGCCGTGAATCCTCGGCGGCGGGGGGCTAGGCGTGCAGCGACGGACCTACACCAGCGACGAGGGTTGGCTGCTGTCCTACGCCGATCTCATCACGAACCTGCTGATCTTCTTCTCCATGCTGCTGGCCGCCGCGCACCTGAGCCGGACCCGCATGCAGCAGATCGCCCAGGGGATCTCCGGCGTCGAGCAGCCGGCCAGCCTGTCATCCATCCAGGCGGAGATCGAGGCCCAGATCGAGCGCGATGGGCTGGAGGGCATGATCCGCACCGATCTCACCGACGAGGGGCTCAAGCTGTCCCTCAACTCGGGCCTGGTCTTCCACTCGGGCCACGCCGAGGTGCGCCCCGAGCAGGAGGCCACCCTGGACAGCATGCTGCAGACGCTGGTGCCATATGCCGACCACTACGACTTCGCGGTGGAGGGCCACACCGACTCGAGGCCCCTCGTGAACGGGGCGACCTACACCAGCAACTGGGAGCTGTCGTCGGGCCGCGCCAACGCGGTGCGTTCCCGCCTCCAGCTGGTTGGCATCGAGGAGGGGCACATCCGCGTCGAAGGCTATGCGGACACCGAGCCCCTGCCCGATGAGACCCTGGAAGGGCTCACTTCCGACGAACGTCTCGCCCGCCACCGCCGCGTCGTCGTGAGGATCTACTGATGCTTGCTCTCCTTGTCGTCCTCATCCTCGTCTCCAGCGCGTTCGCGCAGGCCCCCCCGGTCCCCAGCCGCCAGATCCCGCCCTCGGTGCTCGTCCAGCTGCAGCTGTTGGAGAACCGCTTCGAGCTGGCCCTGGCCACGGACTGCGACGCGGAGCGCTGCTTCTCCAAGGGCTGCGCCTACCTGGATCACGCCGTGGCCGATCAACCCCGCAGCGCCTCCATGCCAGGGCTGGGCACGCAGGCGGGCCCCGGCGCCGTGGCCTCCCAGGAGTACCTCACCCAGGCGCGCTGCTCCTTCGCCCACGAAGAGGCGCTGGAGAGCGGCGATGTCCAGACCCTGGTGCGGCGCCTGCAGGCCAAGCTCTCCTCCGGCTGGACGGTGGTCACGGTGGCCAACGAGCTGCTCCAGCCCCTGCCCGCCTATCTCCGGGAGCCGCCAGTAGAGGAGCCGCTACCCGAGCCAGAGGCGGACGCCGAAGCTGTGGAGGTGCCGGCCGAGCCGTGGACCGCGGCCGAGGCGGGGCGCGAGCTCTGGACCACCCTGCTGCCGCACTTCTTCTGGATGATCGCCATCGCTCTGCTGGCGTTCTGCGGGATGCTGATGATCTGGGCCTGGCGGCGCATCGGCGTGGCCTCCCTCGAGGAGCAGGCCCTGCTGGCCCAGCTGGCGCAGCCGGAGGGCGAAGCCCAGGCACCGACCGATCCAGGCGATGCGACAGGAGGTGAGGGCTCCGACGCCGACCAGGCCTTCGTGCAGCAGCAGGAGGCCGCCTGGCAGGCCAGGCTCGAGAGGCTGGACGCCGAGCACCCCGATCCGGAGCTGCAGGCATTGATCCGCGAGCTGTTGCGGGCTGGGGATGTGCCGCTGCTGGCCAAGGCGATCCTGCGTTTTCCCGAGCGCTTCCCCGCCGCCTTCCCCGAGGGCGGCGACATCGCCACCGCCAAGCTCGAGCTCGCAGAATTCCTCAAGACCGTGGATGTGGACGAGCTGCCCTCGGACCTGGACTTCTTCGAGGCGCTGAACCGCCACGCCCTGTCCGCGGTGTTGATCTCCCAGAGCGACGCCAGGATCGTGCACAGCCTGCACGAGGACTTCGGCGCGGCAGGGCTGGTGGAGCTCATCGGACGGCTCCCGGCGCGCGTGGGCGCGCTCCTGTTCGCCCTGGCACCCCTCGAGGGGCAGCACGAGATGGCCCGGCTGCTGGGGCTGCGCAAGATCGCGGAGATGGTGCAGCAGCTGTTGCTGTCCAACCGCATGGACCCGGGCGAGGCGGAGCACCTGTTCGAGGTGCTGAGCGCGGCGGGTGGCGACACCCCCGTGCCCACCGTGGTGCAGGTGGGGGAGGTCTCGGATCGCGGGGCCGCCTTCGATGCCGCCGGCGCCCTGTCGGTGCTCCTGCCCAGGCTGGAGCCCCGGCTGCGCACGGCCTTGTTCGAAGGGGCGCTGCAGCGCTTCCAGGGCAGCCTGCCCACCTGGTACCGCGGCATCCTCTTCGCCGACCTGCTGCTGGAGCTCTCCGATGAGGCCCGAGCGGACCTGCTGCTGGAGCTGGACGTGCAGGTGCTGGCGGCCTGGCTCTCCCTCATCGATGCCGATCTGAGGGAGCGGGTGCTGTCCGGTGCTCCCGACTCCCTGCGCGCCTCTGTGGATGCCTCGTCCCTGTTCCCGTCGCGAGCGCGGCAGCTCGCCCTGGCTGCCCGCGGACGCCGCGACCTGGCCCGCGGCTTCCAGGCCCAGCTGGCCCGCGCCCGCGTCCCCTTCGAGAGCGTGATCAGCCCGCTGGCGACGGGGGAGGCATGAGAGCTCTCCAGGGAGCCGCGGCGATCCTGCTGGCGAGCATGGGCCCGTCCTGCTCCAAGGTTCCCATCTTCGACGTCGAGGCTGGCTTTCTGCTGGCGGACGTGGCCTGGTTCGCCGAGGAGGAGACCCTCTTCGTGTTCTACGAGGTCACGGCGGAGCAGGGCCTTGGGGAGCCCAGCGTCATCGAGATCAGCTACGGCACCGACCAGGAGCGGGTGGACTGGACCCCCTTGTCGGACTTCCCTGCCGTGCACACCCACCTGCCCGTGGACTGTGGCAGCGACACCCTGTGCGGCAGCGCCAGCCTGCACGTGCCCCTCGAGCCCCGCGGGGTCGATCTGCGGCTGCGGTATCACTACGACGGCGAGCTGGCTCTGGACGCCCAGCCGGTGTTCAACGTGGTGGGTCCGGGCCAACCCCACTCCCACCGGAGCTTTCTCGTCTACGGCGTGTTCGACGAGTCCGACGAGTGGGTGCAGTGGCGCGGGCGGCACCTGTTCCCCACCCTGAGGAACGAGCAGGCCGAGGAGTACGGGCTGCGCCGCAGGTTCCTCGTCCGCGAGCAGAGCTACGGCACCATGGGCATCGCCTCGGCCCAGAATCCCTACGGCTATGGCAGCGACTGCCCGTCCTCCTTCACCGCGGCCGAGCTCGACGAGGTCGAGACCGAGGAGCGCGCCGTCTTCAACCTGCAGCTGCTGCCGCTGGACGCCTCCGGCGACTCCGCGGTCTGCGCCGAGTCCGAGGTGACCGACGCCACCGGCACCTTCACCGCCGACGCCGTCGCCCGCAAGAACCCCGAGGTGCGGGCTGCGTTCCCGGAGCTGAGGAGCCCCGTGCGCGACGCCACCCCGATCCGCTTCTTCCTGGGGCCCTGCGAGCGCACCATCTCGTCCGAGCATGAGGCCCTGCAGCGGCAGCGCCTGCTCATGGGTGATCTCGCCACCACCTGCATCGACGACTGGGAGTCGGAGGGGTTCGTCGATGAGCTGGTGGCCACCATGACCGACGCGGTGGAGGCGGTGCGCGCCGCGGGCGATGACATGGTGCTGGTCATCGCGCTGCACCAGGACGAGCCCGGCGTGGCCGAGGTGGTCGAGGAAGCCCTGGCCGAGATCGTGCCCGAGGAGCGCCACAGCGCCTCACCGCGGCTGGCCGGGGCCTTTGTCTTCGACAGCGACATCCGCGGCCTGTCGCTCGCCGATCTCGATCCGGTCACCCTCTGGTGCCCCGCCACCTGGCCCGACGAAGACGACACGGCGCTGCCCAACACCGCGAGCCTCACCTGCGCCATCGCGCCGGACAACCCGGACCTGGAGCTCGGCCCCTTCTCCTTCGGCAGCCTGCCGATCCTGCCCTCCCGAGATCAGTACCTCGATTTCATCGACACCTACTCCGAGGCGCAGGCCGGCTACGTGGCCGCGCTGACCCTGCGCACGCCGGAGTTCGCCACCACCTCCGACCACGTGGACGTCTTCGACTACGGGGTGGCCACCTTCCTGAACGACGAGATCATCAGCACCGACACCGACGACGCGCTCTCCTACTGTGTCGGGGACGAGTACCAGCTGGTGGTGTTCCGTTCGGAGGTCCTGCAGAGCCCGGACTTCAAGGGGCTCATCGCCAGGGACTGCCAGTCGGGCGCGCTGCCGGAAGACTTCTGCGCCTTCGCACAGCTGGGGCTGCTGCCCATCGACTGGCTCGCCGAGTGGCACGCCCTGTTCGGCGAGACCACCTACGAGATCGGGATCTTCTGGGAGTTTCCGTTCCTCTTGCGCATGGAGTACGAGACCTTCGCGGCGGGATCCCTCAGCGCCTTCGGCCTGAGCGTCCCCTTCGGTGTCGCCGCCACCGGCGAGTCCTACCTCGGCACCTCCATGTGGACCGAGGAGCTGTTCTCCCTCCAGCAGACCCTCACCCAGTGCACCCGCTTCTGCGACCACCCCACCTTCGACTCCAGCGGTGTGTACCAGGTGTCCGACGCCTTCCGGACCACCTACCTGAGCAGCTGCTACCTCCCGGACTATCCCGAGCCGGGAGACTCAGGATTTCCCCTTGATCCCTAGCCTCCCGCTCCCGGTGGCCCATGCTGGCTAGCGCCTCTGTCCTGTGGGCGGCGCTGCTGGTGGCTCCGGTCACGGGGGCGGACGACGAGGAGCCGGGCGGGGCCGCACCCGCGCAGGAGGAGCAGGACAGCGACGACGAGGACTCCGACCCCGAACCCGACGATCCCCTGTCCCCGTATCGCACGCCGTTCGGGGTCCTGGTGGATCGCGCCATCGGCACCAGCTCCAGGCCCGTCGGCTTCAGCTGGCGCAGGACCAGGGTGCAGCTGGCCGCCACGGGCGACCACCTGTTCGAGCTCAACAACTTCAACAGCCTGCGGGCCGGAGGGCTCGCCAGGTTCCCGGCCGGTGGGGGGATCATCGAGCTGGGGCTCAGCTATGTCTGGGTCTGGGACACGCCCAGCAGCGAGCAGCTGGCGTACACGCCCTATCGCCAGCCAGGGCGCCCGAAGCGCATGGAGCTGGACCTCACCGTCGGGCTGCCTCTGGCAGAGGGCGTCGTGACCACGGCGCCGCGCTTCTTCCCCGCTGTGGAGCTGGTCTTCAACGCCTACGCCGGTGTGCGCTACCTCATCTACCCCACCGGCTTCGCGGGCCTGCGGGCGCGCGAGGTGGCGGCGGCCATCTTCTCACCGCTGCTCACCGAGACCGAGCTGGACAACCTCGAAGACCAGCGGCTGGCGGCCATGCAGGTGGACAGCGGGCGCTACGGGCTGATGGCCGGCGTGGGCAACGACATCTACTCCAAGCAGGGCATCTTCGTCTCGCCCCGCCTGATGATGGCCGTCCCGGTTTTGGCTCCGGCCTCCGGCACCCAGCTGCTGTTCTGGGCCGATCTGTCGCTCACCGTGGGCGTGGCGTTTTGATCCTGTGGCTGGCGCTCATCGCCCTGGCGGCCGCCGAGCCGCAGCCCTCCGACCACACGGTGATCTACTACAACGCGCGCATGGCCCTGCGGGAAGGTCAGGCGGTCGAGGCGGTGCGGCTGTGGTTGCTGCGCAACGCGCTGGAGGATCTCAGCGGCCATGTGTCGCCCCATGACGGGGACTTCCGCTCGGTGACCTGGGCGGCGCTGGGCGAGACGGGCATCTGCCAGGACGGCTACCGCACCGACGACGAGGGCGTCGGGCTGTGGCCCATCGCGCTGCACAACTGGGTCGTGCGGAACATGGGTCGCAGGGTGATGCCGGGTCGAACGCGCCCCTTCGCGGCCTTCGAGCTGGAGCGCCAGCAGCGCTTCATCTCCATCAGCGACGTGCTGAGCGCCGAGGAGCTGCGGGCCGTGCGGCTGTTCCGGGGGCCCTGCATGCGCCCCAGCCTGGCGCTGCTGGAGGCCGGCCTGCCGGTGACCGCGGAGCTGTCCGATCGGCAGGTCGCCGCTCGCCTGCTGCGGCACCTGCTGGAGCAGGCACGCACGACTCTAGCTGACGAGAACGTGCGAGGGAAGGCAGCAATCGAAGCCCGCCTGTTCGACATCGACCTCCAGCTCACCGCCCTCGCGGCCCGCGAGGCCAGGCAGGACGCCCGCGAGCTGGCGCGCCGTGGCCGAACCCAGGGCCTCTCGAGCGGGTCCCTCGACTCCATGGCCGACGGGATGCCCGCCTACACCCTGTCGCGCAGCTCCCAGGCCGCCCGCATCCTCCGGGCCTGTGTGCACTGGCCCCTCTCCGAGTGGATGGCCCTGTCCCCGGATCGCCGCCTGTTCCTCTTCGACCACGCGCGCAGCTACGGCGGAGATCCCGCTGCCCTGGACCGCATCGCGCTGGGCGTCATCGACCACCTGGTCCAGCGGGGACAGGGTGGAGAGGTGGAGAAATGGATCGCGCACCGCGGCGACAGCGACCAGGCCTCTGCTCGAGCAGCCGTGTGGAGCGGCAGCCGGGGACAGCGACTGCTGGCCCTGGACCGCGAGAGCGGCTTCCGCGAGCGCGCGGTCATCGCCCTGCACCGGGGGGTGCACGACCTGGAGCGGGGCGAGCTCCCGGGGGCGCTCAGGTCCATGGCGTATGCCCTGCAGCACGCCCCCGAGTCCCGGGCCGCCGCTGACGTCCGCAGCCTGAGCCGCCGCTGGCTGTCCTACGTGGCCTCCCAGTTCGAGATCACCGACGAGCTCCTGATCACCCTGAGGGAGCTCGTGCCCCGGCGTGACTACGGGATCATCCTCGAGGATCTGATGTGGCGGGCTGCTTTCCACGCCGACCAGGCCTCCTTCGAGCGGGGGATCCGCAACCAGGTGGGGCGCGGCGCGCTGGAGCGGCGCCTGGTCCTGCTGCGCCCTCTGGCCAGCGGAGACGTGGGCCGCTTCGCCAGGGGCATCGACGATGGCCTGTCGCGCTCGCCCAGCGAGACGCTGCGCTTCCTGGGGCAGCTGGTGCAGCGCCTGGAGCTGGAGGACGCCGACGTGCGCGCGGCACAGCTGCCCACGCTGACGAGCCTGAGCCAGCTGCTGCAGCCCCTCGCCTCCGAAGCGGGCAATTCCACCAGGCGAGGCCGCTCCGCCGCCGAGTTGCTGGACCGGGTCCGGGCCATCAGGGAGGGCCTGGGCGGCCTGGGGCCCGACGCCAGCGCCCAGGATCGCGCGCGGTCGCTGGCCCCCTCCGGCGAGGTGTTCGCGGGCAGCGTGCGGCTGGCGCCCGCGGATCCCGTCCCCTGGCCCTTCCGCGCCTCGGATCTGCCCGCGCCATCCATCTTCACCCTGCTCCCGCTCACACCAGAGGAGTGGCGGGACGACTCCGGTGAGCTGGTGTTCGGTTGGAGCATAGGCGGGTGAAGCGCGCCCGCCCGGTGCCCCCATCCGGCCCTCGCGGTGCACCGCGGCGCCGCGCCATCGCCCGGCAGCTGCGGGCCAGGCGCAGCGCGCTGCGTAGCGAGCTGCGGAGACGGCGGCGGGCTGCACGCCGCGAGCTGCGACGCCGGCGGCGGGCAGCCCATCCGCAGCGGCGCCGGTGGTGGCTGGTGCTGCTGCTGCTGCTCGCCTTGCTGCTGTTGCGAGACTGTAGCCGCAGCGTGCCCGAGCTGCCCGCTGCGGCCAAGGAGCCCGGCCCCTCTGCGCCGGTCCAGACGCAGCCCACCGTCCTTCCGTCCGCGCCGGCCGTCCACAGCGGTCGCGTCGCACGGCGGGAGCGACCCTCGTTCAGGAGCGAGACGCAGGAGCCCTTGCCCTGGCTGGCCTCCTTTCGCCTGCAGGTCGCCGCGCGCAGCCTCCGGCTCGCGGAGTGCTTCGTCGGCGCTCCCAGGCCGGGCACCCTCAAGTGGACCGCCGCGGTTGAGCCCGCGCACGGCAGCGTCTCCGACCAGACCCTCGAACCCACCCTGCTCAGCGACGCCCTCACCCGCCAGCAGCGCGGCTGTGTCTTCGTCGTGCTGTCCGACCCGCCGTACCAGCTGGAGTCCGGGGCGGAGCGGTCGACGCCCACGCGGATCGGGATGGTGATCGAGTTCTGAGCTCGTCTGGTGCCAGAGCGGAGGGTGACTATCGCGGCTGAGCCAGCGAGAGCATGGGGCGCGCGCGGCCTGCCCGTCCCACGTGGCCCTCGGCTATGCTCAGGGACCAGGAGCCCACCATGACGAGCCCGCTCAGCACTCCGCTGCCTCGCGTCACCCTGGGTGCCGCTGCCCCGCGAGCTGTGGCCCGGGCGCTCACGATCATGCTCCTGCCCCTGGCCGGATGTGCGCCGCTGGACACCTACTGCGACTCTGGCTCCGGTGGCGCGTCGGCTGCGCTGCCACCGGTGCTGGTGAACGAGCTCATGCCCAACAACGACAGCGCCCATGCCGACGAGAGCGGCGTCTACCACGACTGGCTGGAGCTGTACAACGCCGGCACCGAGGCGGTGGATCTCACCGGGTACAGCCTGAGCGACGACTGGGCCGACAAGGGCAAGGCCCCGCTGCCGGCGGGCACGGTGATCGAGGCCAGCGGCTTCATGTTCTTCTGGGCCAGCGCCAGCGACGGAGACGGCCATCTACCCTTCGGCCTGGACTCCCAGGGCGAGGGCGTGGGCCTGTTCGCGGCTGACGGCACCGCCGTGGACTGGTTCGAGTTCTCAGCGTTCGCCGCCGATCACACCCTGGCTCGCCTGCCCGACGGCTCCAACGCCCTCTGGCTTCTGGCCCACGGCACACCGGGCGGGTCCAACGTGCAGCTCGAGGAGCAGACCGACTCGCTGATCCCTCGTGGAGCCACCTGGAGCTACCTGGACACGGGCGAAGACCCTGGCGAGGGTTGGACCAGCGCGGGCTTCGATGACGGCGGCTGGGCCAGCGGGCCGGCGCCCCTGGGATACGGTGACGACCAGGCCACGCAGGTCGGTTGGGGAGACGATGACTCGGACCGGCACCCCACCACCTGGTTTCGGCTGCTCTTCGAGCTCGACAGCGCCGTGCACGAGGCGGCCGGCCAGGCCAGCCTGGAGCTGCGGGTGGACGACGGCGCCGTGCTGTGGCTCAACGGCGAAGAGCTGCTGCGACAGTCCATGCCAGCGGGCGACATCGACGCCGACACGCTGGCCACCGAGTCCGTCAGCGACCACATCGAGACCAGCTACACCTCGTACGTCTTTCCGCCCAGCGGCCTGCTGGCTGGCGAGAACCTGTTGGCGGTGGAGGTGCACAAGGACTCCGTCAGCAGCGACGACCTGACCCTCGACCTGTCCCTCACCCTGGCGAGCTGGGTGCCGGTCGAGTAGCTCGCCTCCAGACGCGCCCGCTCGCTCGCACGCGTCAACGCAGCTCTTCGAATTCGGCCGCGCGATCCTCGAGCCAGCGGTACAGGTAGGCCTTCTCTCCCTGGTAGTCGGTCCAGTCCTCCTCGGCGTCGCGGTACTCGGCCCAGCCCTCATAGCTGTAGTAGTCCTGGGACCATGCCTCCCAGTCGCGCTGGGCCGAGGGCTCGATGAGGGCGTAGTACGCGTCCACCTGGGCCCGGATCCAGTCGGGGTGGAGGGGGCCGCCGGGCTGGGCCATGCTGCGGTAGCGTTCCCAGAGCTCCGCGTCGCTGGCCTCGATCTGCTGGATGGCCCAGAAGATCCTGTTGACGTTGGTGTAGTCGGTCAGGGTGCTGGTGGAGGTGCGGGAGGTGCGCCAGTTCTGGCCCCAGGAGAAGTTGAAGTCCCAGGGGACGTAGCGGAAATACTGCTCCCCGACAGCGGTGGACAGGAAGCAGTTCTTGCCCGCCGAGTCTTCGGACAGGGAGTAGTGGACGAGCAGGAGCCAGTCCATGAACTCGCCCGGGTCGATCCACTCCCCGATGCCATCCACCAGCTCCTGGGCCTCGGCGTTGCCGGTGAACGTGACCAGCGCGTCGAGGTCGGAGAAGTCGTCGGCGGGCAGGCCCTCCTCCTTCTCATAGCCGTCGTGCAGCGTCTCCTTGGGCTCTCCGTTGGGGTCGGTGAGGTAGAAGTTCGCGTCGTGATCCACGGCCTTGTAGAGGTTCGAGCCCTCGTCGAAGCCCTGCTGGGCCAGGAACTGGTTGTCGACCCGGTCCAGGGCCATGAACAGGCCGCGGTAGGTCCCTGACAGGTAGAGCACGGCGAAGTAGCTGCGCGGGGTGAGCCGCTGTTGGCCCCAGTGGTCGGCGATGGCCGCCCACTGGTCGTAGATCAGCTTCTGCCGCACGTAGGAGTTGTCGTCGAAGGGGGTGATCAGGGCCAGGTGGTCTCGCGTGGTCCCCCAGGCTTCGATGTCGAGCTCATCCTGCTCGAACTCCAGCATGTAGCCGGGCTTGGGGTAGTGGGAGCTGGTGGCGCCTCGGATCTTGAAGAAGCAGGGGTAGTGATGCCCCTGGTACACCAGCTCGGCCGCCACGTAGCCGCTGCTCAGCTCCGACCAGGGGGAGACGTGCAGCACGGGCAGCCCCCACTCCTCGGTGTAGCTGTAGGGGTCCACGGGCACGTTGTCTGCGGCGCTGGGATCGTCGGCCACCCAGAAGGCGACCGTCTCCGCGCTGGGCACCTCGCCCTCGATCCCCGCCGTGGTGAGAGCGAAGACCAGGTCGATGCGGCCGCCGTCGGCAGGCCCCGTCTGCCAGGAGAAGCTGGGATCGGCCCAGCTCGCCCCCTCGGGCAAGGTGACCGGCTCGAGCTGGGCCTGCGCGGCTCCGAAGCTGTACTGGCAGGAGAGGTCCGTGGAGACCAGGTCGCCCTCGAGCAGGTAGGGGCTGGCCAGGTCCGAGCCCAGCTCGCAGGCCTCGGGGGGCTCGGGCCAGGGGCCCACGTCGAGCTCGGCTGCGGCGCCGTTGCTCGCCCCCGGAGTGGGCGTCGCGGTGATCACCCAGGAGGATCCGCCGTCGAGGCTGCGCGCCAGGGCGTGGTCCGTGGCCTGGTGGCCGAAGCCGAGCCCGCTGACGGGCTCGCCGTCCGGCGCGTACAGGCCCAGCTCCTCGCCCTGGATGTCGAGACGGAAGCCCAGGTGGGCTGGTCCCAGGGAAGACAGGCCGTCGGCCCACAGGACCAGGTAGCCGCCCGCCTCGACGGTGAGCTGCTCCAACCCATGCTTTTCGGGCTCGCGGTGGTCGTCGCTGATGGTCCAGCCGTCCAGGTCGACAGCCTCTGTGCCGGGGTTGTACAGCTCGATCCAGTCCGGCCAGGCGCCGGTGCTGTCGGCCACCGTGAGATGGTTCGAGGCCATCAGCTCGTTGATCATCGGCGGGTCCGGTGGCCCCGTGTCGTCAGGGGGACACAGCTGCGACCGGCAGCCCAGCACCAGCAGGGCCAGCAGCGCGCCGACCGGCGCGCTCATGGCCGCAGCCCGGAGGTGTGTGCTGGGCCTGGGGGCTGGTGAGCGGCAGGGAGCTTGTCCAACAGGGAGCCCACGGGCCCTCCTCGCACGGCGTCCCCGAGAAGCGGAGGACCTGGCTTCCAGGGTACACGGCGGCGCGGTGCTCGCCCAGCCAGGGTCGCTGGCGGGTGGGGTGTCGAGGGCGTCGGTGCCCTGGGGTCTCGAACAGGAGCGCCGGATGCGACAGCGCGGGAGTCTTCGGGGATGTGCTCGACCGGGATCCAGAGGATCGAGGCGAGGGAGTAGCCTGTGCAGGACGTGATCCTGGCTTGGATCGGGGTTCGGTACAGGGCGGAGCCAGGACAGCGTGACACAGCGAACAAAACGTCATCGTTCTGTCACATTGTAAGCACCCGCTGCTACCCAGCCGCCGCCCCTCGTCCCCCATGTGATGGGGGTGCATGGACTCTCCCAGGTCAGGCTTCGTCGCTGTCGACTTCCTCCGCCTTTTTCTCGTTCATCGCGAGCCAGGCGTCGGGGAGGAGCTTGCGTGCAGCGGCCGGGGACCAGGTTCGGCGGGCGAGCTGCTCGAGGACCCAGGTGAGGTAGGCCAGTTCGTCGACGCCGTGCAGCCGCGCGGTGGTGGCGATGCTCATGATGCGCGTGACGTGCTCGAGCTTGTCCTGACCGCGAAAGAAGAGCCAGAGCTTGCGCCCGATGGTGTGGCGTCTGAGCCCGCGCTCGGCGGCGTTGTTGTCGATGCTGATGTTCCCATCGGACAAGTAGGCCTGCAGTGGCTCGAGCTGGTTGGACAGGTATGTCCAGGCCTTGCCCAGGGGGCTCTTGATCTCGATGGTCGGCTCGACCTCTTTCGCCCAGGCGATCAGCGCCTTCATGATGGGGACGGAGCGTTCTTGGCGAAGTGCGAGGTGTCGTCCTGCTCGAGCTGCCGCGCCGCTCGCTGGGCCTCTCGTGCGGCCTTGCGCTGCGCGCGCTGTTCCGCGGCCAGGGCGGTCACCTCGGCGTTGGTCTGCTCGATGAGCCCGGCAGCCACCGCCGCCGGATCGGGCATCGGCTCGTCCGCCGGCGAGTCCGAGCTCGAAGACGAGGACGCGTCCCCCTCCACGATGCGCAGCGCCTCGGCGAACAGATCGAGCTGCTCGGCTGACGACCTCTCCGAGCTGCACCCGAACTTCGTGGCCAGCAGCGCCACCAGGCGGGCCTTCAGATGGTCCCGGTCGGCCCCCATGGCCAGAAGCAGGTCAGCCAGGAACGTCACCGCCTCGTCGTGGCCCATGTCCGTCAACGCCGTGTCCAGACCCTCGACCAGGGCGTCACGCGACCGCTCTTTGATGAGCTGGATAGCGACCTTCGATGGCTCCGTGCTGGGCATGAAACCATCTATCACGAGTGGCGATTAACCACCTTTCAGGCATGTAAACTATTGATCAAGATGCGTGCTTCATGCCGCCGATGCGGGGGGCGCGGTAGCGCTTCCGGCGCCGCGCTCCCCGCAGGTCGATGCCCTCGAGGAAGAGCGTGAGCGTGGCGAAGTCCACCTCGTGACGGGCCACGCCCTCGGGGATCTGCTCGAGCAGGCGAAACCGCCCTCTCTCCAGCTTTTTCGAGAAAATACAGTATCCCTGGCGATCCCAGAAGAGAATCTTCACCAGATTCCGGCCCTTCCCCACGAACAAATACAAATGCCCGCTCTGTGGGTCGGCGTCCAGCGTGCTGCGGACATGGCTGGCGAGCCGGTAGAAAGACGCGCGCAGGTCGACGGGCTCGGCCGCGATGAACACCCTGACCCCGGGGGGCATCAGCATCCCGTCACCTCCGAGACCGCCATCAGCGCAGCACGGAGACCGGCGGCCAGCTCGACATCCATGACCTCGACCCGATGACCCGACGGGCAGTGGACCCAGACCCGCGCACCTGGAGCCTCTCGCCGCGCGACGAGCTCGACGATGCGCGGGCTCGCCTCGGTGGCCTCTCGCCTGAACCGTGTCCGCCACTTCCGAATGCGCTCGGGGTTCAGGCCGCGCTGCCGTCCGAACTCGGCCATGCTCTGACCGCTGGCCTCCAGCTCATCGACTATCTCGCGAGCCTGGGCCCGCGTCCATCGTGTCGCTCGTCTCGCCATGCTGCACCTCCTGGGAGCTGCAGGACAGCTAGCCGACCGAAGCACGGCGCGCGGCTGGGCGGGAGCGGGTGCTTACGCATCTATGTCGAGGACCACGAGACCTTCGCTTCCGAGCTCGGGTTGCGCGACGTGGATGCCGGCGCCAATGTCCTCCCGCCGGTCCCAGGCGCTCTCCGCTGCTCGAGCCACCCGCTCCTCGACGAGCGCGCGCCAGTGGACGAGGAACCCTTCCAACCCGGGGAGTGGCTCGATGGCGACGCGCTCGAGCTCCCGGAGCGGCTCGAAGAGGTGAACGACCCCCCGCATGTCGTCGATCGCCGAGCTCAAAGCTGGGGCTCGATTCTTCGGCGAAGCGGTCACGTACATCGCGACGACGTACTGCTTGGCGCAGGTGTCGACATCCACCCCGAGCACCTCGTCGACGAGCTCGTCCTGGCCGAGGTCGATGTCGTCGTCGCCCATGGGAATGAGCAGCGCGTGGAAGATCCGAATCGCCGCTGCGTAGTCTCGCGCCAGGAAGGCTCGGGTTCCTTCTTGCAGGTGGCCATCCACATCGCAGGGATCCGCTTGGCCGGCGCGCTTGGCAGCGGCGGCGAAGGACTCGATCTCCTGGATACGGAGACCGCTCGGTGCGCTTGGCGCCCAGCCGCCAGCGCTCCGCGCCGCGCGGTCGACGACCTCGTTCATCAGCCGAGCCTGCGAAGCATCGTCGAGCCAGGGCACGAGCGATCAGACCAGGTCGCGCAGCTGCTCGGCGTCCATCGACTCGAGGGCAGCCTCGACCACCGAGGCGTCTTCGTTGCGGCTCGGGCGGGGCATCAGTTCAACTCCAGGTAGCGGTCTAGGACCTGGGTGACGAAGCGCTCGCCGGAGGTCTCGCGGGACACCAGGTCGCGGATTCGCGCCCGCGTCTGGTCGGTGAGGCCAGCGTGCCCGGCGGCCTTCAGCGTGTGTGAGTACGCGGCCAGCACGTCGGCGCCGGTGATCTCGTAGCCGTACCCCTCGACCAGCCAGCGCAATGCCGTCATACCGGCCTCGATGGCGAAGCCCGGTTCCTTCTCCTGGAAGTCTCGGGCCGCCCTGGTCAGGGTCTGCGGGGAGCAGGGCGTGCGGCTGGCCAGCTCGATGGCTTCGTCGAAGAGCTTCGCCGACTTGGCCGCCGCGAACCACTTGCCCTCCTGGCCAGGCGTGTGCTCCACGAGGTCCATGAGGACCTCGGCCTTCGGCTTGTGTGGGTACTTCCTGGCGACCGCCCGGAACCACGCAAGGTAGGTCCCGGCCCTGTTGGCGACCAGGGCGTGCCGCTCGTACGCTTCGTCCACGAGGCCGGATGAGAGCAGCACCTCTTCGTAGGCGCGGGCGATGGCGGCTGGGTCGTCGTACTGGCTGCGACCTTCTTCGGCGTAGCGGATCGCTTCTGCCCGCCGCCCCATCGCGGCGAGGGCCTCCACACCGTACTTCCGGTAGTGCCACATCTTGTGTGGCTCCAGGTCGAGCAGCTCGAGGAGTTCGTCGTGGCGGCCTGCGGCCAGGAGCGCGCTCAGGCAGTTCGTCGTGCCCCTGAAGAAGCCCCGCAGGCTGGGGTCGGGGCTCCACGCCATCCTGCACGTGCCGACGAGCTCGTCTGCCCATCGCGACGCCACCTCGGAGCCCGCACAGAGTGCACCCCAGTGATCGCCGAGCGACTCGATGTAGGGGATGGCGTCTTCTTCGTAGGCATTCCAGAGCCGCTATAGCCAACGGTCACGTACCGCGGCTTCGGCGGGCGCCTTCGCGATGATCTCGGCCAGGGCCGAGACGGCATTGTTCACCGCCGTGCCCATCGCTCCCGACGAGCTGTCCACCTGCTCGAGGGCCGGCGAGAGCTTCTCGAGGAAGAGGACTGCGCCTTCGGCGCCGAGCACGGGATCTTGGCGGGCCACCTTCTTGATCTCGGAGACCGCCTCCTTGACGCGCTTGACCGCTGGCTGTGACCTCCAGCCGAAGGCGTTGCGGCGAAAGCGTGCGCGGAAGGTCCATTTGTGTGACTGTTTTTTCGCCATCAGTCGTTCAGGCTCCTGTGGAGACGTGCACCGAGTTGCTCGAACTCGCCCAGGGTGACGAGGCCGCGGCTGCGCGCCTGGACGAGCGCGAGCTCAATCCGTTCCGGTGGGAAGTGGGCGGCGACGAGGTCGCGGATCGTCCGCGCCGGCCTCGTGAGCGGGATGGGCCCCAGCCAGCCACGATCGACCTCATCGACCAAGCCGTAGCGGAGCGCGAGCCCTTCGGGCACCTGCAGCCTCCGGCCTCGCCAGGACTCGGGCACCAACAGGCGCGCTCGCTTTGGCAACTCGTCGCACAGTCCGTGGAGGGAGAGCGCGGTCTCGTGTGAGTACGCGCCAGCGCGCTGGGTCCACAGCCAGCAATCAACAAGGTACTCCCTGTCGCTCGTCGGGAAATGAACCAGGCGGTAGATCCCTCGCCGTGCGCGGCGCAAGCGTCCAGCCCCGAGGTGCTTGTAGAGCAGCTGCGGCGAGTAGCCCGCCTCGGCGGCCTGTGCGGTGGTGAAGTAGCCGGCCTGCGACTCGGCGATGGCGTAGAGAGCATCCCAGCTCGGAGCGCCGGTTCTTGGAGACTCGGACTCCGCGCGGCTCATTCGACCGGGTCCGGCAGCATGAGCCTACCGCCACCCAGCGCTCGAGCGCGCGCGTGCTCGATGCTCTCGAGCAACTTGCGCTCGAGGAGCTCGCGTGGGGGTAGCTCGGTGAGGTAGCTGGCCACCCGTACCGAACCATCTGTCAGCTCGAGCAGCTCGATCTGCTCCTCGTTCTTGTCGGCACAGAGGATGAGGCCCAGCGGCGGGTTCTCGTCAGGCTGGCGTTCGTGCTTGTCGAGCCAGCGCAGGTAGAGCTCCATCTGCCCCTTGTCGCGGGCATCGAAGCGCCCGAGCTTCAGCTCGACGGCGACCAGCGCCCGCAGGGGGCGGTGGAAGAAGAGCAGGTCGAGGTAGTAGTCGTCTGCCCCGATGGACATCCGCTTCTGGCGGGCGATGAAGCTGAAGCCCTGGCCCAGCTCCAGCAGGAAGGCCTCCAGCTCGCGCAGGATCGCGGCCTCCAGCTCGGCCTCGTTGAAGTCGGCTGGCAGGCCGAGGAAGTCCAGAACGTAGGGATCGCGGAAGATCAGATCGGGGGACATCCGGTCCTCGTCGCGCAGCGCCTCGAGCGTGCCCTCGACCACCGCTGCTGGCCGCTTGGCGATGGCGGTGCGCTCGAAGAGCATTCCATCCATCTTGCTCTTGAGTGTGCGCGTGCTCCAGCGCTCGACCCGGCAGAGCTCGGTGTAGAACTGCCGCTTCAGCGGGTCGTCAATGGCGGTCAGCTCGCGGAAGTGAGTCCAGCTCAACTGTGAACGCAGTGCGTGCACAATCTCGGCATCCGGAAAGACCTCGGCGAAGCGCACCATGTGGTGCAGGTTGCGCTTGCTGAATCCGCGCCCGAAGTCGGCCGTGAGCGCCCTGGCGACCTCGGCGACGACCTGCTTCCCATACGCCGCCCGGTCCGGCCCGATGACCTCTTCGCGAAGCCTCTTCCCGACCTGCCAGTAGATGGCGACGAGCTCGCTGTTCACGGTCTGCGCGACGCGCCCGCGCGTCGACTCGATCAGGGACCGGAGCTCGCGGACCAGGGCGTCGGATGATGGGACGAGCTTGGCGGTCATGGGCGCTCCGGGCCTGGACCTGGCCTATCTAAACCATCGGTTTAGTTTCGTGCAAGCTCGGAATTCGCCGATGCCCTGCATGCTGCCTCGGGCGGCCAGAAGGTGGTGGGCCGCCAGCTGAACTTGAACCGTGAGAGGCTACGGCAGATGCCCGGAATAGGAGGAACCTCGGATATGGGGTCCGGTCTGGCCCGCCGGCATTGAACCAAGAACCCCAGGTTCAACGTGGAACCTGGGGTTTTAGTCCTGAATGGCTCC
>CAZEJJ010000113.1:0-24500 GCA_964512185.1 uncultured Enterobacterales bacterium
GCTGGTCGGGCCCGGGGTCCTGGGCGGGCTGGCTGAGGGCCGGCAGGCTGCGCGCCACCACGCCCGCGCAGCCAATGCCGGGCCCGGCGCCGGGGGGGGGGGGGGGGGGCTGGCCGGCCAGCTCCACCCAGGTGTGGACGGAGCCATCGGCCTGCAGCGCCGCTGCCAGCACCCGCCGCGCCTGCGCCTGCAGGCCATGCTGATCGCGAACGTCGCAGGCCGCGGTGGCCACCAGCAGCGCAGAGGCGTCGTCGGCGTCCAGCGGCATCTGGGGCAGCTCGCGGTAGTAGCGCAGGCCGATCTCTCGCCGCCGCAGGCCGATGGAGGCCAGGGCCGGGGCGGCGTGCAGGCCCGCTCTGGCGGCTGCCTCCACCATGATCAGTGGAAAGAAGAGATCGCCGTGCAGCAGCGGCCGGTCCAGCAGCCCCGAGCGCTGGATCTCCCAGCCGGCGGAGCAGCCGTCGGCCAGCAGGGCCTGGACAGGCGCGCGTCGCTGCGCGGCCTGCGTGGCCTCTTCGAGGCTCGCCGGCGCGACCCTGGCGTAGCGCAGGCCCGCCAGGCGCAGCGCCAGCAGCCGCTTCTCGAGTGCCACGGCGAATGGATGGTCGCTGGCCCCCGTGCGGGCCAGCAGGAGGCTGGCGGTGCTGCGCAGCAGCTCCACCGCCGAGGGTCGCGCCAGCAGGGCGGGCCTGCGTTGCTCGCCCTGCGCCAGCAGGCAGCCGGCCTGCTCCGCCGGTGCGCTCGTGGCCTCGATGAGGGCGCGCTGCACCACCGCCGCCACCTGGGGGGGCTCGCTGCCCAGGCAGTCCAGGCAGTCCATCAGCAGCGCGAGCTGGAGCAGCGGGATGGGGGGATGGGGATGGCAGAGGGCCCGCAGGTCGGCCAGCAGGGTCTCGGCGGGGGCCAGGCTGCGCAGGAGCGCCTCCTGGGGGCTCGGCGCAGGGTCGGGTCGCGGCCAGCCCGGGGTCCTGCGGGCGGCGGACAGGAGCCAGTCCTCCCACGGGGGGCTGGTGCTCGCCGGAGAGAGCCCCGCCTGCCAGGCGTGACGCCACTGCAGCATCCAGGGGGTACGGCCCGCGCTGGTCATGGGGAGGACGGCTCCTCAGTCCTGGCTGTAGAGCGCTTCGATGCGCTGTGCGTAGCGCTCGTACACCAGGCGTCGCCTGAGCTTCATGGTCTGGGTGAGGGTGCCGTCTTCCACGCTCAGATCCTGCTGGAGCCAGGCCCAGCGCCTGGGCACCTCGTAGCCTCCGTAGCGCTGGCGCAGGGAGCGCTCCAGCGCCTGCCCGAAGCTGGTGAGCAGCGTGGGGTCGTCCAGCAGCGCCTGGCCCGTGCCCTCGATCCCCTGCTCGGCAGCCCAGCGTTGCAGGGCCGGCAGGTCGGGCACCAACAGGCAGACGTTGTAGGGCCGGCCTGCTCCGTAGACCACGGCGTTGGCCACCCCGGCCTCGCGGCGGATGTGCTCTTCGAGGGAGGCCGGGAAGACGTACTTGCCGTTCTCGAGCTTGTACTGTTCCTTGATGCGGCCGGTGACGAAGAGGAAGCCCTCTCCGTCCAGGCGCCCTCGATCACCCGTGCGGAACCCGCCGTCGGCGGTGAGCACGGCGGCGGTCTGCTCAGGCTTGTTGTGGTAGCCCAGCATGACGTTGGGGCCGTAGACCACGATCTCGCCGTCCTCGGAGTCTTCCTCCACCACCGATCGGTCGATGACCACGCGCACGCCGTCGATGGGGCGCCCGACGCTGCCGGGCTTGAAGCCGGTGGAGCTGTTCATGGTGACCGCTGGCGAGGTCTCCGTGAGCCCGTAGCAGTCGAAGACCGGCATGCCGATGTAGTGGAAGAAGCGGGTGATCTCGGGGTTGAGCGTGGCGCTGCCCGAGACCACGCCTTCGACGCGGCCACCCAGGCGTGCACGGATCTTGCGGAACACGATGCGGTCGGCGAGGAGCAGGCGCGCGCTGGCCCAGGCATGGCCCTGGCCCTGGTCGATGGCCAGCTGCCGCTCGTGGGCGGCGCTCAGGCCCATGCGGAAGAGCGCCAGCGCCAGCCCGCCGCGCTGCTGCAGCTGCTCCTGCACGCCGTCGTGGATGCGGTTGAGGATGCGCGGCACCGCCAGCAGGTAGGTGGGGCGGACGGTGAGCAGGTCCTGGGAGAGGGTCTCGACGGAGCCCATGAAGGCCAGGGAGCCGCCGAACTGGAGGAAGCAGTTCAGCTCCGCGGTCTGGCCGTAGGAGTGGGCCCAGGGAAGGATGGAGAGGCTCACCCCGTGGGGTCCCAGCTCCGGGAAGCAGCGGTAGCCCGCCCAGGCGTTGCTGGAGAGGTTGCCGTGGGACAGCAGGACGCCCTTGGGCTCGGCGGTGGTGCCCGAGGTGTAGATGAGCAGCGCCACGTCTCCGGGCTCGGGCTGGAGGGAAGGCTGGGGCGCCGAGGCTCCCTGGCGCACCAGGCCGGCGAGGCTGTCGGTCCCCTGGCCCTCCAGGCACACCAGACGCTCCAGGGTGGGGATCTCGCCGACCCATGGGCGCAGCCGCTCCATCTGCTCGGCATCGGCCACGAACAGCAGCTTCACCCCGGAGTCTTCCACGATGCAGCGCCAGGTGGCTTCGAGCTCCGCCTCGTACATGGGCACCAGCCGCGCCCGCCGGCCGTAGCTGGCGAAGGCGACGGTGGCCCACTCCACGCGGTTGTTGGCGATGAGGCCCACCACGTCGCCCGGCCCGATGCCCGCGGCGGCCAGGCCAGCGCGCAGGCGGTCCACCCGCGCGCCCGTCTCCCCGTAGCTCACCCAGCTGTAGCTGCCGTCGCCGGCGCGCACCCCGAACAGCCGCCTGTCGGCGAAGCGCTGGACCGAGGCTTCGAAGAGCTGGACCAGGTTGTCGTGCGGCGGCGGATCCTTCACGCGCGCTCCGGGAGGGGGAGCGCCATGGTAGCAGCTCTGCGCGGCGTGGACGCGCCCGCCCGGGACGCCTCAGGCCGCCTCGGTGGGGCTGTCGGTCCGGGGCCAGGGTTCGGGTACGGGCAGCACGTCGCCTGCCCGCTCCAGGTCACTCTGGATCGATCCGGTCAGGGCGCGCTGACGACCCGCCTCGGCGCGCAGCCGCGCCTCGCACCAGCGGCGCAGGCGGTGGGCCGCGCGCAGGGCATCGATCATGGCCTCCAGCTCGTCCTTCAGGTGCACGTCCAGGCTGGACAGCTGTGCCAGCGCGCGGCTCTCGCGCAGGGGTTCGGAGCTTCGGGCGGAGAGATCGTGCCAGGTTGCAGACATGCGGGCGCCTTCGTGCTGGAGACGTGGGACCCCGCCGTGCACCGCAGGAGTGTGCTCTCTGTCTCGCCGTCAGGGCGGCTGGCTTCTGGCAGGACAGGGCAGCTTGTGGCCCGAAGAGGGGGCGCACGACGGGGTCCTTCACATCCTCCGTGGACGCTGCGGCGTCTTAGGATCCATCTCGCTTGGCGCGCGCTCCGCCTCCGAATACAGCCTGGGTTGCCTGCGACAGCTCGCAGCTCCGCCCACAGGTGAGATCTCTTGAGCGCTGCCCGCATCCTCGTGGTGGACGACGACCCGCACCTGCGCGAGGTGCTGCGCTACTCCCTGGCCCGCGAAGGCTACCAGGTGAGCGAGGCTGTCGATGGCCTGGCCGCGCTGGAGCGCCTGGCGCAGGATCGCTTCGACCTGGTGGTTCTGGACGTGCTGATGCCCGAGCTGGATGGCCTGGAGGTCTGCCGCCAGCTGCGCAGGATCTCAGATGTTCCCATCGTCTTCCTGTCGTCCAAGGGCGAGGAGATCGACCGGGTCCTGGGCCTGGAGATGGGAGGGGACGACTACCTCACCAAGCCCTTCTCTCCTCGCGAGCTCGTCAGTCGCGTGCGCGCGGTGCTGCGGCGCAGCCGCCCTTCTGGGCCGGCCCCGGCCGCGGCCCATGAGCTGCGGCTGGGTGTGTTGAGGCTTGACGATCGCGCGCATCGCTGCTTCGTAGGTTCCCGCGAGGTGGCCCTCACCCTCACCGAATTCCGGCTGCTCGCCGTGCTGATGCAGCACCCGGGGCGGGCCTGGACCCGGGACGAGCTGATGGATCGCGCCTACGAAGGGCGCCACTACGTGTCGGGCCGCACCATCGACAGCCACGTGCGGCGCATCCGACGCAAGCTGCGCGAGGCCGGCCTGGACGACCCCATCGAGACGGTGCACGGGCTGGGCTTCAGGCTCGGCGGGGTGGACTGCGGCTGAGCGCCGCTGCGGGGGGGGCGCTCTACCAGCTCGGGGTGCGCTTCTCCGGTGCCTTGAGGGACTCGAGGGTCTCGCGCTGGTGGAAGTACTGGTAGAAGATCAGCGCCTCGGGACCGTGGCACATGGCGCAGGCCTGCTTCCATCCGGGCCGGCGCAGCTTCTGGGTGGGGCTGCTGGCATCGGGTCCGTGGGTGTGGTGGCAGGTGCCGCAGGCCACCACCCCGGCTCCTCCCGGGGGCATCGGCGCGCCGTCTTCGTCGAACAGCGGCAGCCCCGCGAGGGAGGTCCAGGCGTCGCCCGCCGGGGAGAACACCTCCACCGGGTGCTCGTAGGCGGCGACCCGCGGCGCGTCGCCCTCCTCGGCGTCCAGGTGGTGGCAGGACAGGCAGCGCAGTGAGAAGGGATCGGCGACCGCTCCCATCCACGTGGACATGGGATCGGTCTCGTGCACGCGATGGCAGTCCATGCACACCCGGTCGCCGTGCCCGCCCCGGTGTTGCTCGCGCCGCTGTTCGTCGTGACAGTCCAGGCAGGTGGCGTTGGTGGGCAGGTTGTCGCTGTGCAGGCCGTGGCAGTCGACGCAGCTGCTCTCGTAGTGTGCGCTCTCGGTCAGGTGGTCCGCCTGGCCCTGGTGACACAGCGCGCAGGTGGCCGCCGTTCCACCCGCGAAGCGCACCAGGCTCGCGGAGGCGGGCTTGTGGGGCGAGTGGCAGGTCAGGCAGGCCAGGCGCCCATCGGGGCTCAGGGTGCCGCCCAGCTCGGAGAGCGTCGCCGCCAGCTCCTCATCGGGTCTCGCGTCGAGGGGGTGGCCGCTGGGCTGGCTCAGGTCGGGTCGGTGGCAGGTGCGGCACAGTGCGCTGCTGCTGCTCGCGGTGACCACCAGCAGGTTCGGCGCGAGGGCGCCGTGGGGCCGATGACAGGTGCGACAGCGCACGTCGTCCCCGCCGTAGGGGGTGAAGCTGTCGAGCGTCTCCCGGTCTGCGGAGAAGGGGATCGCTTTGACCACGGGGTGGCTGCGCCGGGGCTGGGTGAGGGAGCCGTCCAGGAGGGACTGGTGGCATTCTTCGCAGGCCAGGATGTGCTGCTCGTTCTCATCGGCCAGGTCTACTTCCGAGACGGAGGTGCCGGGACCTCTGCCGACATCGGCAGCCGAGGCGTCGCGGTGCATGGCGTGGCAGGTGAAGCAGCTCAGATCGCCCCCCTCGGTGAGCCTGACGTTGGCCGGCACGGACTCGGCGGGGCTGTACTCCAGGGAGTGGCTGTAGGCTTCCGGGTCCCAGATGCCCGAGTTGAGGCTGCGTGTGCCGTCGTGGCACTGCCGGCAGATGAGCGCGGCTGCCATCTCGCGGATGGAGGTCTGGTCCAGCAGGGTCTCGGGGGCCGGGAAGCTCCCCTGGTCGAAGGCGGAGCCCCCCGCCTGGAAGACGTGCACCCGGCCGCTGCCTGCGTCGGCCACCGCCAGCTTGTCGCCGAAGGCGGCGATGCCCAGCCCGTGCTTGAACCGGACCAGGCCCTCGGCGTCGGCCAGCAGGCGCAGGAAGCCGCCTCGCTCGTCGAGGAGCTGGACCACCCCCAGCTGCGTGTCCAGCACGGCCATGCCGCCACCTGGGAGGCGGGCCAGGTCCTTGGGCTTGGCGAACTGACCGGCTCCCAGACCCCAGCCACCCACGGTGGCCAGCAGCTCCCCGCTGTCGTCGATGTGGTGGACCTTGCCGCCCAGTGCCTCGGTGACCCAGACGCCGCCGTCGTCGTCCGCTGCCAGACCTCGCGGCGCCCGGAGGGCCTTGCCCGCGACGGTCTCCAGCACCAGCAGCGAGTGCTTGAGGGGGTTGACCAGGAGCAGCATGTTGTTGGGAGATGCGCTCACCCAGAGGGTCTGGCCGCTGCCCAGCGTCACGTCGGTGGGGTTGACGCGCGTCCCCAGCGTGATGGTCTCCAGCAGCGCGCCGTTTCGTTCGCTGAGCAGCAGCACCCGGTGGTTGCCAGCGTCGGCCACCCAGATCCCGCGGGGGGAGGCACAGAGGCCGGAGGGCCGGTCCAACCCCAGGTCGTCGGCCACCCACAGCAGGCGCCCGTCGCTGTGGAACACGGAGACGGTGTCGGCCGCGTGGTCGGCTACGGCGAGGCGCTCTGCGTCGAGAAAGACCACCGCGGCGGGCTCCCTGAGCTTGCGACCCAGCTGCGCCACCTCCTGGTAGCCCTCGCCCACCACCTGGGCGCCCGCCACCGCTGCGATGACGATGGCGAGCAGGAGCCCACAGGCGATGCGCAGGGGCCTCACGGTGTGCCGCCTTGTGGGCCGGAGCTGGGCGTGGGTTCCGCAGGCGACGGCTCGGGGAGCCGCAGATCATCCGACGCCTTGACGGGCTGCTCGCGCTCGGGGTCCGGGCCGCCGCGGAGCCTGTCCATCACCACCATCTTGGCCTTCTTGCGCTTGTTGCCCACCACCTCGAGGTGGCAGTCACGGCAGGCCTCCGGTTTGTGGGAGCCCATGGGGGCCTGGTCGAAGTGGCAGGCCAGGCAGCGGTGGGGGCTGACGATGAGCTCTGTGTGGTCCCAGTCCTCCTGGTCCGGCAGGTGGCACAGCTCGCAGGGGATCTCCGCCTGGGTGCGTTGTAGGTGGCAGTCCAGGCAGCTCAGCCCGCTCGAGTTGGGGGGCGCGAGGCTGGGTGCCCAGCCCTCGGGGGAGAGCCCCATGGAGACCGCCAGCAGCTGGGCATAGCTCTGGGGCTGGAAGCTGAGCCAGGCGTGCCAGGTGCCGCGGAAGTCGGTGGAGTGGGGCGCCAGGCCGCGCTCCTGGGAGTCCAGGTCCATGTCGTCGTGACAGGTGGGGCACAGCAGCTCGGGTTCGTAGGCGCGGTCGAAGCCTCGGGAGCCGGCGACGCTGCCCGCCGCGAGCCCCGCCGCCAGGAAGCTGAAGCCGGCCAGCAGGCTGCGCCTCACAGGATGCCCCCGTGGGGGATGAAGTCGCGCAGGTAGCGCAGCGTGAAGGCCAGCCAGTAGGCCAGCGCAAAGCCGCAGCCCAGGAGAGCGAATCTCCAGGCCCAGCGTCGAAGAGTGCCATCGCGTTCCGCCAAGGGCTCACCTGGATGGAGGTGGAAAGGCGCTAACTCAGCAGAGGCCGTGCCACCATGTTGGCGCGGATCTATGTTCACCTCGGGCGCCGCCGGGGCGCAGGTTGGTCTTCTATGATTCGTGACTGTTCCGCGATCCTGGGTTGCGAATGACCAGCCGACGGGCTCGTTCGGGACGGGTCAGCATTGTGGATAACGAAGTTACATCGGATATTATTTGCTTCTGGCACGGCCGTTGCTTCTCCCTGGGGTCCTGCCCCCACGGGAGGCCCCATGCGCCGCGCACTCGAAACCCTCCTCGCCGCGATCATGCTGAGCCTGCTGTTGACGACGGATCTCGCATGGGGCTCCGTGGGTGGCCCGAGCTCCCTCGAGGTGCTGGGTTGGGATCCCGTGGACCGCAGGGTCTACGTGTTGGAGTGGCTCGAGGACGACAGCGGGGACCTGCCCTTGCTCGGCTACTACCTGGTGGACTCCGATGACCCGGATCGCGTCATCCCGGTGCGCGGCTGGGCTCGGGGTGAGGAGTGGCACGCGCGGCAGGTTCGCTTCTGGGCGCGGCTGGATGAGCTGCGCGCGCGCCTGGAGCCGCTGGAGCCCGTGGAGCCGGTGGGCCTGGAGCTGAGCGAGCGCCTGCTGGGTGTGGGGCCCTGCCCTGGGTTGGCTCACCCCGAGCTGCAGGCGAGCTGTCGGGATCTGGAGGTCCAGCTGCGCTGGCGGGGTCAGGAGCGCGAGCTCCGGCTGTTGAGCTGGGGATCATCGGATCTCGTAGGGGCCTGGGCGGTGCCCGGTGGCGAGCACCACCTGGTGGTGTACACCCACCTGGGACACACCTACGGCCAGGGCTACCAGCAGGAGCTCTCGCTCCTGTTCGGCTCCCCGCCGAAGGATCACGCTGGGATCGCGGCCGGAGAAAGGCCTTCTGGCGAGCGCGGCGGACAGGATCGCGCGGCGATGCGGGAGGCGTCGGGAATCCGGCACTACTGACGGGGGTTCGTGCCCGGCTGGCGGGTTAGCGTCACTTCGCGCTCGGCTGGCGCGAGCTCACCGCGCCTTCAGCGTGCTCGGACTGTGGCTTCAATCAAGCCCGGGTCCTATTGATCGCTGGCACGAACCTTGCGTGGAGTCGCTCTCTATCACCAGTTCCAACGATGATCGGAATCGTGGCCACCACCGCTGTCGCCTTGCTGTCCTCCGGGACGGCCCGGGCGGAGTCCGATCTGGCTGGGGGAGAGATCTCGGTGCGCGGGGTGCCGCTCACCCTCACCAGCGAGATCGAGCTGCAGGCGGGAGCGTATCGCGCCGCCTACGATGGCCTCAGCCTGCCGCTGTCTGGCTCCTTCTTGGTGGACGCCTACACCGCGCGACGCGACGCGGGGGCCATGGCCGATCTCACCCTGGGGGCCGATCCTCTCGGCCCGGACGCCTCCATGGCGCTGCGCGGGCTCGAGGTGTTCCGGCGCGATCCTGAGCAGCCCCTGCAGCTGCGCGTGGGCCGCCTGAACCTGGTGCGGGGCGGCCGCTTCCGCTTCGTCGATGGCGCCGATCTCGCGTACCGGCTCAACGAGAGCCTGCAGCTCGCGGGCTGGGCCGGCACAGCCTGGCACCCGGAGAACGCCGCCTTCGCCTCGGGAGGCCCCGCCTGGGGGCTCGACTTCGCCCACCGCTCACCGCGGCCGCTGGGTGGCGGCCTGCGCTACGAGCACGTGGCTGCCGAAGAGGGCGACGGCGTGGAGCGCTTCGGCGCCGACGGCAACCTGTACCTGCCCCAGCACGCCGACCTGCGGGTGGACGCCCGCGCGGATCTCGTGGCGGCCGAGGCTCCCCTGGAGCTGCTGGCGGTCTCGGCCGAGCTGCGTCCCCAGCATCGACTCCACCTGCGACTCGAGAGCGGCTACAGCCACCCCACCACCGACTCCCTGGGCCGGGGGGGTACGCTCTACCCGCTGCTCATCGATGGCCCCACCACCTTCCTGGACGGGTCCGCGCGCCTCTCCCTGCAGCGCAGCGTGCTCACCGCAGATCTGGGCGGTCTGGCTCTGGCGGGTGACGAAGACACGGAGCTGCAGCCTGGCTGGCGGGCGGGGCTGTCCCGCAGCGCCCACGGCGGCGCGCCTCTCAAGCACACCGTGCGGCTCTCGGGCCTGGGCGGCCCCGGGGGCACCGCCACCGCGGTGCTCGCCGAGGTGGGCCAGCGGATGGGTCCCATGGACCTCTCGGTGCTGGGGGAGCAGGCGCTGTTCCGCTTCTCGGACCGAGAGTGGCGCACCATGACCAACCTGGGTGTCAGGGCGGCCACCGAGCCGCGGCAGGCCCTGCGCCTGTCGGTGCTGGCGCGCCTGTCCATGGGCCAGGGTCCCACCCCGGAGGGGCAGCTGCTGCTGGTGGCCACTCAGCGCATCACCCGCGGCCGGGCGCATCGTCCAGCGCCCGAGCGCGATCGCTTCCTGGCGCCCAGCAGCCCTTGGCGCTGGGTCGAGGAGGACATGCCGCGCTCACCGGGCACGGTGCCCGGCGCCGAGCCCTACCCCTCCGTTCCCCTGCCACCAGAGCCGCCCGATGCCTCATAGGACCTCGCTCCTGCTCCTGGTGGGCGGCGTCCTGCTGCTGCTGGCGTCGCCCGCGGTGGGGCTGAGCGAGACCGTCGAGCCCGGTGTGGCGCCCGCGGTGGCGTCGGATCCGCCCGTGGAGCTCCAGGCAGCGGCGCGCGATCCGGACGATCCCTACCATCGCTTCGTGCACGCGGATCACCGCACCTGCTTCCTCTCCGCGCGGGTCACCTGCATGGCCTGCCATCCCATCGGCATGACCACGGGTACGGACGACTTCGCCGCGGTCAAGAAGGTGGACGAGCGCATCCTCGTGCCCGCCCGCGAGATCTGCCACGACTGCCACACGGGCATGATGCGCTTCCCTCGCGCTCCGTCCCGCTGTACGAGCTGTCACACGAACCTCGCCGGCCTGCTGCCGGAAGATCACGACCAGGGCTGGGAGCAGGACCACGGCTGGTCCTCGCTGCGCTTCGGCTCCTCCTGCGATCTCTGCCACCCGGTGAGCGACTGCACCACCTGCCACGCCCGCCGCGACGAGGGCCTGAACCGGGTCCATCCGCCTTCGTTCAGGGCCACCCACGGCATCGAGGCCCGGCTGGATCCCTTCCGCTGCCAGCGCTGCCACCTGCGCAGCTCCTGTGAGGCCTGCCACGCCGGAGGTGGCCTGTGAGGGCTCGCCTGCCCATGTCGGTGCTGGGCGCTGCCCTGTGTCTCGCGGGCTGTGAGGCCTACCAGCTCAGCTGCGAGGATCTCCCGGATCTCATCGCCAGCCCCGCCGGCCTGGAGATCGTGGCCCAGGAGGACCACACGGGCTGGGGTGAGGAGCGCTGCTTCTCCTGCCACAGCGTGGAGCGCATGCACGTGCACAATTGCACGGGCATCTCCGAGGTGGACGTGGCCGCCATCCGCGCGCTCGTAGATGACGAGGGCGAGCGGTCCTGCGCCAGCTGCCACGGCGACAACGGGGTGGGATCATGAGCCGCCTGCTCTCGCGCTGCGCGCTGCTGTCCCTGGCCTCTTGCCTGGTGCTCGGGCTCGCCCTCGCCGCCGAAGACGACAGCCATCTCCGGGGCAGCTCCCCCCTCGACGCCGAGCTGGGCAAGGTGGTGACGATCCCCGGTGCGGCGGATCCCCACGGCAGCGCCGATCTCTGCGGCGAGTGCCACGAGCAGTCCGCCGCAGGGCAGGTGGCCCCCGGGCTGCCGCCCATGGCCTCCTGCGAGCGCTGCCACCCGGACACCAACTTCCACCTGGTGGGTGTGGCCCCCGAAGAGGTGGGCATCCCCGAGGACATGCCGCTGCAGGGCGGGATGGTCACCTGCCTGACCTGCCATGACGAGCCCGCCTGTGACGGTCTCGACAAGCAGGCGCGGGGTGAGCACCACTTCCGCAACGGGCCCTTCTCCAGCGTCATCGACAGCTGCTTCGCCTGCCACGACCGGGAGACCTTCCAGCAGACCGACCCCCACCGCGATCTGCGCAAGGCCGACGGCGAGCGCAACGACGCGGTCTGCGTCTTCTGCCACCAGGGCGTGCCGGAGTCCGCAGAAGACGAGAAGGTTGAGACCCTGCGGGTGGATCCCATCGAGCTGTGCAAGGGCTGCCACGCCCACCAGATCCACGTGGGCATCCCCAGCCACCTCAAGCTGCTCTCCGATGAGATGGCGGCGGTGGTGCAGCGCTACAACGGGCAGACCGAGTACCCCATCCCCATCGGACCGCGCGGCGAGGTGTTCTGCTCCTCCTGTCACGATCCCCATCCAGGGCTCGATCCCCTGCCCACGGACACCTCTCCCACCGTGCTGGACGGGCTGCGCGAGAGCAACCGCGCCTATCGCAACGACTACTACCTGCCACGCCTGCGCGACGAGCTCTCCGCCATCACGGACGTGGACGGCCAGACCCTGGTCCTCCAGGATGGTGAGCGCGAAAAGGACGGGCTGCTCCGTGTGCCCGCCGACGACGGGAGCCTCTGTCTCATCTGTCACGATCTGGAGGCAGAAGGCCGATGACCCGCCTGCTCCCACTGGCAGCGCTGGCCCTCCTCCCGGGCTGCGGCGACTGGCTGGACATGCCGGGCACGCCCTCCACCATGGCGGACGTGCTGGAGGTCACCGATCTGCGGGTGGTCCTCGAGGGCCTGCAGTGGCCCAGCGATCTCGTGGTGGACCCCCAGGGAGACCTCTACGTGCTCGACTCCCGTGCCGGGCAGATCCACGTGGTGCCCGCCAGCGGCGACCAGGGCCGGACCCTCGCCGTGGCGGGCTCCCCCGTGGGACTGGGCTACAGCCAGGGGCGCCTGTGGGTCCCCCACGCCCTCGACGCCAGCCTCGAGCTCATCGATCCGGTCAGCGGCGAGCGGCAGCTCTTCGAGTTTCCCGAGCTCCACGACGACGTGCGGCTCACCGACGTGGTGTCCACCGTGCAGGGCGAGCTGCTCGTCGCCAACCACGGAGGCCCCTGGTGGGTGGATCCCGCCAGCGGCGAGCTGGAGCTGGTGGAGCACAAGCTCCCCCTGGGCACGGCGTTTCTCGCGGCGGCCCACGACAAGGTGGGCGTGATCCTCACCGACGTGGCCCAGGACCACGCCCTGCTGTTCGAGCCGGGTGGAGAGGGCTCCCAGACCATCGGCCAGTGGGGTGTGTGGGAGGGCTGCTTCCTGCACCCCAGCGGCGTGGAGATCGACGCGAGGCGGCGTATCTTCCTGTCCGACCCGCTGCTGGGGGTGGTGCAGGTCTTCGATCGCGACGCGCGCTACCTGGGCACCCTGGGGCGCGGCGAGCAGCTGCTCAGGCTCGAGCATCCCATGGGCATCGCCTCCCACCTCGACAGGGTCTACCTGGCTGATGCGGGCTCGGGCCAGGTGGTCTCCGTGCGCGTAGACGAGCGCACGCGGCCCCAGAGCTCCCAGGAGATGTACGAGCGCAAGGTGCCTCGCATCTCTCTACAGGAAGGTCGCAGCACCCCCCGCTCGCGCCTCGAGGAGGCCTGCGCTTCCTGTCACGACGGCTCCGTGCAGCCGGCTGCCGGCATCTGGAACTCCGAGCTGATGCATCACCCCGTAGGTGATGTGCCGGACAAGGAGATCCCGCTCCAGTTCGATCTGGACGAGAACAGGCAGATCTACTGTGGTACCTGCCACATCCCACACCGCATGACCCTCGGAGGCCCCGAGCTGGGACCCGAAGACGAAGAGGTGTTCCTGCGCGAGCCGCGGGCGCGGTCCAGGCTCTGCCTGGCCTGCCATCCCCACGTGGTGGCCGAGGCCCGGGGCCTCGAGCTGTCGCGAGACGGTAAGCTGCTGGGCCATGTCCTCGGTGAGCTGCCCGGCGAGCTCCCCCGCAGCGGAGCCGGCGCCATCGCCGCCGACGTGGAGGCGGTGGAGTGCCTGGACTGCCACGCACCGCACGGAGCTTTGACCGACATGCTGCTGGACGGCGAGCCGACGGCGATCCAGGGCTGCAGGCGTTGCCACGAGGGCCTGGCCGGCGAGAACGAGGCCCGCAGCCACCCGGTGGGTCGCAGCGTCGAAGATGCTGACGCCGTGGAGATCTTGAGGGCACGGTCGGTCTTCCTCGGCAGCTACGACGAGGTCACCTGCCTCACCTGCCACGACGTCCACTCCAGCGGTGAGGGCTCCTGGCTCACCGCCGCCTTCGATGCCCACGAGCGCTGCCTGCTCTGCCACGACAAGCAGACCAGCCTGACCGGCGGCAGCCACGATCTGCGCGATGGTCCGCAGGGCCACGTGGCCACCGCCTGTCTGGCCTGCCACGTGCTCCACGACGCCGGCGGTCCTTCCCTCGGTCGCATGGCCGGTCGGCGCGGCGATCCGAGCGACTGCCTGGAGTGCCACGGCTTCGGCGGCGCGGCCGACGCCGAGATCGACTCCCGCGCCGGCCATCCGCTCTTCGAGGACAACCCTGCCCCGGGCTCGCTCCCCAGCGTCACCATGCAGGGCGCCGACGCCCTCGGGGTGCCCGGCAAGACAGGCTGCCTCAGCTGTCACGATCCCCACGCCGACACGGGGCTCAACGGCAACGAGGCCATGCTTCGCCTGCCGGGGAGCGAGGCCGACGGCTGCCTGGCCTGCCACGAGGACATGGCCACCGCCGTGGACTCGGACCACGATCTGCGCTGGACCCAGAGCCGCTACGCCGATCAGCGGCGGGACTCCATGCATGCGGGTGGATCCTGCCTGGGCTGCCACGGCATGCACGAGAAGGGCGGCTGGCGGGGCCTGGTCACCCCGCTGGGCGGGCGGGTCAGCAACACCCCTGACGAGCGTGTCTGCCTGGGCTGCCACCAGGCGGGCAACCGCGTCGGCGGCACGGTGGTCCGGGTCTGGGATCACCCCGGCGACCTGCTGCTCACCACCGCCAAGCTGCCCTGGCACAACACCGGTGAGCTGCCGCTGTACGACCGCTCCGGCGAGGCCACCGACGACACCCAGATCGGCAGCATCACCTGCCTCACCTGCCACGATCCCCATGTCTGGAGCCCCAAGAAGGGCGGCCAAGGGGGCCGCGGTGAGGGCGACACCCAGTCCAGCTTCCTTCGCGACGGCTGGGAGGGTTTCTGCTCCGGCTGTCATGGCGAAGAGGCCCTGTCCGCCTACCGGTACTTCCACGACTCCAGCCACCGCGCCGAGCTTCGGAAGCAGAACGAGCGCCGCCAGTGGCCCATCTACGGGGAGGGGGGCGAATGAAGAGAAAGCTCTTGTTCTACGCTGTCTTCGCAGCCATCGGCTTCTGTGTGGTCGGGGGGGCCGTGTTCGGAGGCGCCTTTGTCGCCGCCGTCCTGCCCCACGGAGGCCTGTACTGACCATGAGCGGCCGCCTGCGAAAGATCCTGGGTATGCCGAAGCGCCTCGTGCTGTGGGCGCGGGACTACTTCCAGGTGGATCGGCCCACCCTCATGCTGGCGGGTGCGGTGATGTGCACCTCGGGCCTCCTGGGCGGCATGGCCGGCTACCAGGGCTACCGCTACGCCTGGATCGCCCCCGAGTTCTGCTACGTCTGCCACATCCACGACTACGCGGTGGAAGACTGGCGCAACAGCATCCACGGCGACGTGGTCACCTGCCACGACTGTCATCGAGTGCCCCTGCTGCACTACACCAAGACCTTCCTGCACACCTTCTACGAGCGTCCCAGCTTCCCCGAGGATCTCGAGCACCTGCCGCGGATCCCCAGCGAGACCTGCGAGAGCTGCCACCTGGAGGAGGCCGCGGCCTTCCACGAGCTGAGCTCGCCCATGCCCCGTGGCGTGTTCGACCAGGTGGTCAAGGTGGACGAGTCCCCTGCCCACGTGGCCCATATGCGGGCGGAGAGCCGCGATCCCGGTGCAGAGCGGGGCGGCGAAGGCGGCGGAGAGCTGCGGGAGCACCGACTCGAGCAGCACGGGCTCACCGCTCACGACGTGGGGGCCGGTACGGGCGTGATCGAGTGCATCGACTGTCACGGCTCGGAAGCCAACCGCTACCACAACTTCTTTGCGCGCGACGAGAACTGCAAGACCTGCCACGAGGAGCTGGAGCTGCGCGGCGAGCACCTGTCCGACTTCGACTGTCGGCACTGCCACTTCCCCGACTTCCTGCCGCCCATCGAGCTGCAGCACGCCGCAGGAACCGACGTGTCCGCTCCCATCAAGGATCCCTTGTTGCGATGACCTCCCTTCGCCCACTGCAGTCGCTCATCCTGGTGGTCCTGCTGGGCTGCCCGAGCACAGCCATCGAGCCCAACCCGCCGGGTCAGGCCTACAGCTTTCCCCACGCCGAAGGCTTCGAGGCGGGCTCGGTGCACGGCCAGCCCTGGCTGCAGAGCCCCGAGGGCTGCGTGAGCTGTCACCTGGCCGAGCAGCGGCTGCGCATGGTGGACAGCTGCCGCGACTGCCACGTGCTCTACCCCCACGCCGACGACTTCGCCGACGACGAGGTGCACGGGCCCCGGGCGGCGGACGACGGTTTTCGTTGCATCTCCTGCCACGGCACGGGTGAAGCCCAGCCCGGCGAGCAGGAGGGCAGCGCCTGTCGCGACTGTCACCAGGACTATCCCCACCGCCTCACCTGGGCCGAGCCCGAGATCCATGGCCCCCGGGCTGTGGAGGCGCCGGTGCGCGCCTGCGCGGGCTGCCATGGCGTGGACTGGCAGGGCAGCACCACCTCGGATTCCTGCTTCGACTGTCACGAGCTCTACCCCCACGAGGACGCGCCGCTGGATCCCTCTCCACGCTCCTGGACGGAGCGCTGGGCCTGGCCAGGCAACCACGGCCAGGCGGCCCTGGACGGCGAGATCCAGGTCTGCGGTGGCGACTGCCACGGCGACGACCTCGACGGCGGGCTGTCCGAGGTGGCCTGCGGCGACTGTCATGCCGCCTTCCCCCACGGCGATGACTACCTGGTGGAGCACCGCCAGGACGTGCACGATCTGGGCGAGGCCGCCTGCCTGAGCTGCCACGACGGGGGGGCTGGCTTCGTCGCGGAGTTCACCTGCGTCGAGAGCTGCCACGGCGGGAACCCATGATCCCCCGCGGCGTCACCGTCGCCTTGTTGTCGCTGCTGCTGGCGGCGCTCTGCCTGGCCTGCGGCGACGACCAGGATCTCCCCTTTGTCAGCCTGGAGCCGCCCCTCCAGCCCGCCGCGCCGCCTGCGGTGCGCCAGGACGCGCTGCGGGTGGGCATCGCCCCCACCTTCTCGGCGGTGGCCTCCTACGAGCACTACTCGGCGCTGGTCAACTTCCTCTCAGGCCGATTGGGGCGGCCTACTGCCTTCGTGCAGCGGGGCACCTACCACGAGATCAACGAGCTGACGCGGAGGGGCACGGTGCACTGCGCCTTCACCTGCTCCGGGCCCTGGCTGCTCAACGGCGAGGGCCTGGAGGTGCTGGCGGTGCCGGAGATCCGCGGCAGCAGCCTGTACCGCGCCATCTGCCTGACCCACATCGACAACGCCGCGGGCGGGCTGGGCGACATGGAGGGAGCCAGCTTCGCGGTCACCGACACGCTGTCCTTCACCGGCCGTGCCTACATCCAGGCGCGGCTGGCCCGCATGGGCACCGCGCCCTCGGACTTCTTCGGCCGCATGCTCCAGGTGGAAGGCCACGACGTGCTCATGCACCTGGTGGCCACCGGTGAGGTTGACGGCGGCTGTGTCAACAGCGTGGTCTACGAGAAGGTGGCTCAGGACGATCCGGAGCTGGCCGCCTCCCTCAAGGTCTTCGAGAGCTCCGAGCCCTTCGGCGCCCCGCCCGTGCTGGTGTCCCGGCAGCTGGACGACGAGCTGCGCGACGACCTCTTGCAGGCGCTCATCAGCGCCCATCAGCACCCCGACGGGCGCGAGGCCCTGTTGAAGCTGGGCATCGACCGCTTCGTGGCCGCGCCCGCCGGGCTGTATGACCACGCCCGCGAGTTCCTGGCGGTCCTGCCAGGCCAGAAGGAGCGCTGATGCGGTGGATGGCGCGCGACGTCACCGTGGGCACCAAGTTCGCCCTGCCGGTGTCCGTGGCCATCCTGCTGCTGGGCATCACCACCGCGCTGCTGGTGCGGCAGGCTGTGCAGAGCTCCCTGGATGCCGAGCTGCACCGCCGCTCCCAGGCCCTGGTGGCCGAGCTCGCGCTGCGCGCCACGTCTGAGACGCTGCGGGACGACGTGGTGGGGCTCGATGAGGCCGTCCAAGACTTCACCGCTCGCGATGACGTGGCCTATGCCGTGGTCATCGGGACCTCCGGGCATGTGCTGGCCAGCAGCTTCCCCACGGGCGTGCCCGACGACCTGGTGACGCTGTTCGAGACAGCGCGCCCCCACGAGGCTCTCCCCGTCTCCTTCCGCTCGGAGCGAGGTGTGGTGAACGACTACGTGGGGCGCATGATCGAGGGGCGGCTGGGCATCGTGCATCTGGGTGTGGACCAGCTGCGCATCAGGGCGCTGGCCCACCAGCAGGGCCAGCTCGTGCTGGGGCTCACCTCCCTGGCCGCCGTGGCCGCAGGTCTGATCGCCGTGCTGACCGCCCACCTGGTCACCCAGCCCCTGCGGCAGCTGGCGGCGGCCGCCAGCCAGGTGGGCACAGAAGACGTGCGCCCGCCCTCGCTCCCCGATCGAGCCGATGAGGTGGGGGAGCTGGCGCGCTCCTTCGAGGAGATGCTGGACCGGCTCGACCAGAAACAGGCGCAGATCGAGGTGGCCAATCGCCTGGTGGTGCAGGCCGAGCGGCTGGCCGTGGTGGGCAAGCTGGCCTCGGGTGTGGCCCACGAGATCGGCAACCCGCTGCACGCGGGTCGCCAGTTCCTGGAGGCGCTCAAAGAGCACCCGGAACGATCCGAGCGCTACGTCGATCTGCTGGACCAGGCCTTCGAACGCACCGACAGGGTCATCTCCCAGCTGCTGAGCTACTCCGCCGAGCAGGAGCTGGAGCTGCGATCCACGGAGCCTGGCCCCGTTGTGGAGCAGGCCCTCGACTTTCTGCGCTACGACCACCGCACGAGGGACGTGGAGCTGCGCGTGGAGCTGCAGCCCGACCTTCCCCGCGTGCGGCTGGACACCAGCGCCATCCAGCAGGTGCTGGTGAACCTGGTGGTCAACGCCCTCGACGCCCTCGAGGGTCATGGCAGCATCGTGGTGAGCGGTCGCCGGGAGCGCGATGACCGCGGGCGCTTGCACGTGGTGCTGGGGGTCGCCGACTCCGGGCCCGGTGTGCCCGCCGAGCTGGCACCGCGGCTCTTCGATCCCTTCTTCACCACCAAGGAGCCTGGCCAGGGAACCGGCCTGGGCCTCTCGGTGAGCCAGGACCTGGTGGCGGCCCAGGGTGGCCGGCTGGTGTACCTGCCGGGTCCCCAGGGCGGAGCCTGCTTCGAGATCTGGCTCGGAACAGAGGAGAACGCATGAGCAACGCAGCGATACTGGTTGTGGACGATGACGCGCTGTCCCTCGCCGCGCTCACCGACCTGTTGAGCCGCGCAGGCTACGAGCCGCTGGGGGTCAGCTCCGGAGCCAAGGCGCTGGACGCCTTCCAGGCGGGGCGTTTCGAGGCGATCATCACCGATCTGCGCATGCCCCGCATGAGCGGCCTGGAGCTGCTGCGGCAGGTCCGAGCCAGGGATCCCGAGGTGCCGGTGGTGCTGGTCACCGCCTACGGATCCGTGCAGACCGCGGTTGAGGCCATGAAGGAGGGCGCCTCCGACTACGTGACCAAGCCCTTCTCATCCCAGGAGATCCTCTCGGCCCTCAGCCGTCTGGTGGATCTACGCCGCCTGCGGCACGAGAACCGCGCCCTCAAGGAAGAGATCCGCTCGCGCTACGGCTACTCGGGCATCATCGGCCGCAGTGCGCCTATGCAGGCGGTCTTCGCCATGATCCGCACCGCGGCCGACTCGCTGTCCACGGTGCTCATCGAGGGAGAGAGCGGCACGGGCAAGGAGCTGGTGGCCCGCGCCCTGCACTTCAACTCCAGCCGGGCCAGCGGTCCCTTCGTGCCCATCAGCTGCGCTGCCCTGGCGGAGACCCTGCTGGAGAGCGAGCTGTTCGGACACGAGCGCGGCGCCTACACCGGCGCCATCACGGCGCGACCCGGGAGGGTAGAGCTGGCCGACGGCGGCACGCTCTTCCTGGACGACGCCGACGACATTCCCATGAGCGCCCAGGTCAAGCTGCTGCGCGTGCTGCAGGAGCGCATGGTGGAGCGGCTGGGTGCGGTGAAGGCCCGCAAGGTGGACGTGCGCGTGGTGGTGGCCACCAAGGTGGATCTACGAAAAGCTGTCGCCGAAAAGCGTTTCCGCGAGGACCTCTACTACCGGATCTCGGTGCTGCCCATCAAGCTGCCGCCCCTGCGAGAGCGGCGTGGCGACATCCCGCCGCTGGTGCAGCACTTCCTGCAGGCCTTCGCGGACCGGGACAACGCGGCGCCCTTGAAGCTGGATCCCGTGGTCATGCGCGACTTCGAGGCCTACGGCTGGCCCGGAAACGTGCGCGAGCTGGAGAACGTCATCGAGCGCCTCTCGGTCACCTGTGCGGGGCCGGTCTGCGACCGCGACACGCTGCCCGCCGAGCTGCATGCGGGCTCGATCCATCCGGCTGGCGCACCCAACCTGGTGGATCCGCCACCCGAGGGCTTCCACCTGCAAGAAGAGCTGGATCGCATCGAGCGGCACTACATCAGCTGGGCCCTGGGCAAGACCCGGGGCAACAAGTCCCAGGCCGCCCGGCTGTTGCAGCTGCGGCGGTCCACCCTGACCGATCACATGACCCGCCTGGGGCTCAGTGCGGATCCCTTCCACTAGGAGCCCTCGGGAAAGCTCATGTCTACTGCGACCCACCAGTGCCTACTGCGACGCGTCCTGCTTGCAGCGCCCGACTGTCAGCGTGTTGAAAACACGCCTCCGCCGGTCGCTACTGCGCAGAACCCGTCTCGCTACGACCCTGGAGGCTCTCGCTACGACATGAACCGGAGGCAGGCTTGCCGCCTCTTTCCCGAGCGCTCCTAGATGACTAGATATCGGGGCACGATCGCTTTCCTCCCATCTTCGAACGAGAGCATGCCATGTCTGCCAATCCCCACACCCGACCCGCCCGCTCTGCTGTCCTCCTGGTCCTGCTCGCGACGGCCGCCGGTGGCTGCATCGAGGGTCCAGTCGGCCCCGCGGGTGACGCCGGTGCCCAGGGCGAGTCCGGCAGCGCCTGCTGGGACCTGAACTCCAACGGCGCAGCCGATCCCGACAGCGAGGATCTCAACGGTGACGGTGCCGTCGACGTGTACGACTGCCAGGGCCTGGCCGGAGACGGTGAGGACGGTGAGGACGGTGAGGACTGGGAGCCGCCCGACTACACGGGCGCCGAGATCTGCCTGGACTGCCACGAAGAGCAGTACGAGGCCTGGCGCCGATCGGGCATGGCCAACGCCCTGCTGGCGACGGGAGGCACCGAGCCCACCGAGCCCTGGGACGAGCTGGGCGGCTTCGGCGAGTACTCCTCCGATCCACCGGACGACCTGAGCTGGAGCGACGTGAGCTACGTCATGGGCGGCTGGGCCTGGAAGCAGGTGGTGGTGGACAGCGAAGGCTACGTGTACACCGGCGAGAGCGCCGCCTATGCCATCGAGAGCGGCGACTGGATCACCTACCACGAAGAGGACGACCCCGGGACGCTGCAGTTCGACTGTGCCCAGTGCCACACCACCGGCTACCGCGCGGAGGGCAGCCAGGGGGATCTGCCGGGCGTGGTGGGCACCTGGGAGGCCGAGGGTGTGGGCTGCGAGGTCTGTCACGGCCCGGGCGAACAGCACGTGGACATGCCCTACGACGTGCCCATGAGCATCGACCGGTCCGCCGAGCTCTGCGGCGACTGCCACAGCCGCGGCAGCGCAGGGACCATCCTGGCCGAGGATGGCTACATCACGGATGTGCAGCAGTGGAATGAGCTGTTCCACAGCAAGAAGCACAGCATGGACTGCGTGGACTGCCACAACCCGCACCAGAGCGTGCGCTACGACGATGACGACTACAACGAGGAGCTGGGGCGGGTGGTCTTCTGCGAGGAGTGCCACTTCGACGAGGCCGCCAACCAGGGTTCTTCCATCATGTCGTCCTACGTGCCCTGCGAGGACTGCCACATGCCCCTGGCGGGGCTGGTGGCCGAGCCCGACAACACCTGGGCCGGCGACCTGCGCACCCACCTGTTCGGCGTCAACGTCGACGTGGAAGCCGAGCAGTTCAGCGACGGCGGCGGCGAGGCCAACCCCTACCTGACCCTGGACTTCGCCTGTCGCTCATGCCACAGCGATGAAGGCGCCTGGACCGAGTACAGCGACGAGGAGCTGGAGTCGCTGGCCTCGGGCTACCACGACCGGGAGTGAGGTCTGGGGGCGGTTGCGGATTCCGGGCTTCTGCGGCGGTCGATACGCTGAGATCGATCATTGCCGTGGCCCTTTTTTCAGGGCGGGATTCTCGGCCCTTCACAGGCCATCTCGACCGCTCGGGCGTGGAACACGGAGTATCATCGCGCTTCGGAAGCCGGTTTTCCGTCACCCTGACGAGGAGTCGGCATTCTGGATCTGTTGTCGAGGATATAGGCGAGTTTTCGAAGCTGCCGCACACCCGGGGTGGCCGCTGTTATGAGCATCTCCTTTCCGTAGTGAGCTTCACAACATGGGAGACCCGAGCATGGCCAACTTCCCCAAGACCCTCCTGCTGCTGGCGGCGGGCACCTTCCTCACCGTCGGCTGCGGTGAGAAGGACTGCGACACCGCCAGCTGCCCCGAAGCGGACTGCGACACCGACGCGGACTCCGACACCGACACCGACACCGACACCGACGCCGACACCGACGCCGACGCCGATGTCGAGACGGTGGTCGTGGTCACCGGGGGAGTGTACGTCGCCGTGGGCGAGACGGTGGAGCTGGCCGCCACCACCTACAACGACGACGACGGCAGCTACAGCTGGAGCACCTCCGACGACGCCATCGCCACGGTGGACGAGTCGGGCGTTGTCACCGGTGTCTACCCGGGCGAGGTGGAGATCACCGCCACGGGCGACGACAGCGGCGCGGCCGGCGTCATCGGCCTGTACGTCGAAAACGAGATCCCCAACTTCGATGACTGGCTGGGGTCGGGCCACGCCGACCACGAAGCCGAGGCCTTCCGGCACTGGGACGAGGACGATCCGGCCGAGATCTCCACCTCCTGCGCCAAGTGCCACAGCACGCCCGGCTTCATGGACTTCATCGGCGCCGACGGCACCGACGCCGAGGTGGTGGACGCCGCCGCCGCCATCGGCACCGTCATCGAGTGCGAGGCCTGCCACAACCCCGTGGCCGACGAGCTCTCCCACGTCATCTTCCCCTCAGAGGTGGAGATCACGGGCCTGGGCGGCGAGGCCCGCTGCATGACCTGCCACCAGGGCCGCGAGTCCAAGGACTCCGTCGACGAGGCCATCACCGAGGCCGGCGAGATCGGCGACGACGAGGTCTCCGAGAAGCTGGGCTTCGAGAACGTGCACTACTACCCGGCGGGCGCCACGCTCCTCGCTGGCCAGGTGCGCGGAGGCTACCAGTACGACGAAGAGGTCTACGACTGGCGCTTCCGCCACGTGCCCGACAAGGACGTGTGCACCGAGTGCCACGATCCGCACACCCTCGCGGTGGAGCTCGATGACTGCATCGTCTGCCACGACGACGCGGCCGATGTGGAGGACCTCAAGGACATCCGCATGATCGCCTCGGTCACCTCGGACTACGACGGTGACGGCGATCTGGACGAAGGCATCTACTACGAGATCCAGGGCCTGCAGGATCTGCTCTACGAAGCCATCCAGCTCTACCCGGCCGAGTCGGGCGGCGACTCCATCTGCTACGACGCGCTCACCTATCCCTACTGGATGATCGACACCGACGGCAGCGGTGGTGAGTGCGACGAGGACGAGGCCTCCTACAGCAACCAGTACGGTTCCTGGACCCCGCGGCTCCTCAGGGCCGCCTACAACTTCCAGATGGTGGCCAAGGATCCCGGCGGCTTCGCCCACAACGCCAAGTACCTGATCGAGCTGCAGTACGACTCTATCACCGACCTCAACACCGTGCTCAGCGCTGCGGTCGACATGGAAGCCGCCGAGCGCTCCGATCCGGGCCACTTCGACGGCGCCGGTGAAGCCGCCCGCCACTGGGACGAGGACGAAGAGGTCTCCACCTCCTGCGCCAAGTGCCACGGCGGCGCCGACGGCTTCCGCTTCTGGCTCAGCTACGAGACCGGCCTCGAGGAGCTGGAGCAGGGCAACGGCCTGGACTGCTACACCTGCCACGAGGACTTCGAGGAGTACTCGGTCATCGAGCTGGACTCCGTGCTCTTCGAGAGCGAGGTGGAGATCGAGGACGAGGGCGCCGCGTCCAACATCTGCGGCACCTGCCACTCCGGTCGCAAGTGGGGCGGAGACGTCGACGACACCATCGCCGATGGTGACTACGACTTCCAGAACGTGCACTACCTGCCGGCCGCTGGTGTGCTGCAAGGAGCGGACGCCATGGTGGGCTACGAGTTCGCCGGGCAGGAGTACGACGGAGTGTGGACCCACAGTGGTGGCACCGACTGCACCGACTGCCACGACCCGGTGGAGACGCAGCACACCTTCGACGTCGACGACAACTTCGACGCCTACTGCGCCCTGTGCCACTCCGAGGCCACCGAGATCCACGAGATCCGGCAGTCCGAGGTGGACACCAACGGCAACGGCGACACCACCGAGAGCCTGCACGACGAGCTGGAGACCCTGGTGGACGAGCTGTACGCCGAGATCCAGGCCGCCGGCGACGCCGCTGGAGCGGCCATCTGCTACGACGCGCACACCTATCCCTACTGGATGAACGACACCGACGCGAGCGGTGGCGAGTGCGACGAGAGCGAGGCCAGCTACTCCAACCAGTACGGCGACTGGACCGGCGAGATGCTGATGGGTGCCTACAACTACCAGCTGTTCCAGAAGGAGCACGGCGCCTGGGCCCACAACTTCAACTACATGGCCCAGCTGCTCATCGACTCCATCGATGCCCTGGGCGGCGACGTCTCCGGCTACACCCGGCCTTGAGATAGCGTCTGCGGCGAGGGCCCCGGGCCGGGGCGCGCGGGGGCCCCCCCCCGGGGGGGGGGGGGGGGGGGGGGGGCGGGTTTGCG
>CAZEJJ010000114.1:0-24340 GCA_964512185.1 uncultured Enterobacterales bacterium
GCGACCGCTGCGCGGTCGCATAGTGCACGCGAGGGCGGCTTGTGGGGGTGGCTATAAACCTCCGAGCGCGTGCACTAGATAGCCGCGAAGCCCCGGATCTTGCCCAGCAGGATGCGGTTGGCTGCCCCGTAGCCGCTGGGGTACCAGCGAGGGCGCTCGGGCACCACGCCGCGTGGATGGTCATTGAGCTGGAACCAGGGCATGCCGCCCAGGGAGGCCGCCCGCAGCATGCGGGTGGCGTGGCGCAGCTCGCCGGGCTGGGCGTGGTCGCGCGCGGCCTGGTAGCGGAAGTAGCCGCAGCGGATCTGGCCCAGGTGCCGGACGGCTTCGCGGGGCTGCCAGTATTGCTCGTCGTGCAGCCCGTGGCCGTTGGCTGGCGCCATGATCCTGCCCCCCGCGGTGATGATCTCCCGGTCGCAGGGGCCCTCCCAGTCAACGAGCCAGCCCAGCCGGCAGTCGTCGCCGACTTGTGCCAGGGCTCCCACAGCCATGGAGATCCCCAGGCTGATGGAGACCACGCCAGAGCGGCTGGCCACCACGTCGGGGCGGCCCACCAGGTAGCGCAGCGCCACCAGCACGTCGTCCTGGTGCTCGGGGCCGCCGAAGTCCTCGGGGCCCCAGGAGCGGCCGCGACCGGCGGGATCGAAGTGCAGGCAGACGATGCCCAGCCGGGCCACCTCGTCGGCGCTCACCGGCGGTCCGCGACCCTGGAAGACCGTGCCTGGATCGTCGATGCCTGGGCAGAGCAGCACGCCAGGCCTGGGCTTGGTGCGGCCGTCGCGCCCCACGCGGTCGGCGAGCCGGTGGACCCTGCCGTGCAGCTGGTAGCCCGCGCTGCTCACCAGCAGGATCTCTTCCCGGATCACGGGCTGCGCGCCGGGCCTGTGGGCAGCCCACCAGCGGGGCACCCGCTGCAGGCGCTGCACCGCGCCGTGACCGGCTCTACGGAGGGGTCCTGGCACGCTCTATTCCTCGGTGCGCGGGGCTTCGTAGCTGGCGCCGGGCTCGACCTGGTAGGCGTACTCGCTGTTCCAGGTGTCCTCGAAGAAGGCATCGAGATCCTGCCCCAACATCGGGCCCTGCAGCATCAGCCCCACGTTGCGGCTGGCGTGGAAGTAGTCCCGCCCCCAGTTGCTGGTGCCCAGCCAGGCGTTCTGCCCGTCCACCACGACGTACTTGGCGTGGATGACGCGGGCGAAGGGGATGAAACCGCTGGAGTGCTCGGGGATGGTGACCAGCTTCACCGTGATGCGCGGCATGCACTGCAGGCTCTGCAGGCCCTCGATGGTCCACTTCTTCTTGGACCAGTCAGCCACCATCAGCTCCACCTGCACCTTGCGCGCAGCGGCGCGCCGCAGGGCGACGTCCAGCTCGTCGAAGTAGCGCCCCTGGTAGTCGCTGGTCTTGTAGTTGAGCAGCTGCACGCGCACCCGCTCCTGGGCGCTGTCGATGAGCTGTATCAGCTGGGGCAGGTCCCAGGTGGAGGGGTCGGGCAGGTAGCCGTTGGGGCTGGCCACCAGGCTCACCGCCAGCTCGCCCTCGCCGTAGGGCACGGTGACCGGAAAGTCGTAGGGGGGATCGGGGGCGCTGAAGGCCGCCTGCGCTGTGGTCCCCCCTGACAGCGCCCAGTCCGCGTCGAAGATGTCGGCCAGGGCCCGCACCAGATCGGGATGATCGCTGCGCACCCCCAGCTCCTGCACGTGCTGCAGCGAGCGCCAGTCGAAGTTCTGGCTGCCCAGGTACAGCTCGCGTCCGTCCACCACGAAGTACTTGGCGTGCAGCACGCCGCCCATGTGCTCCGAGCCCTGGAACAGCCGCAGCTCGATGTTCTTGCGGGAGCCCAGGGCGTCGAGGGTCGCGGGGTAGGTGTCGTGGAACCTGGCGTCGGCCAGGATGCGCACGGCCACTCCGCGCCTGGCTGCCTTGCGGATGGCAGCGATGACCGGCTCCAGCCGCTGCCCAGGCTCGTCTGCCACGTAGAACTCGGCCAGATCGAGGCTGCTGCGCGCGGCGCCGATCATCTCGACCCAGACCTGGTGGGCCTCGGGGATCTCGGGATGATCGAGGCTGGTCTCGTCGGGCGCGGTCTCCACCAGCTGCAGCGAGGGGAGCGCGGTCTCGTCGCTGGCCTGGGTCTGGCCGCAGATCGACAGCCCGAGCAACAGCGGGATCATCGACAGGTACACGCTCACCTCCCTGGGCCGAGGGCCACCCGATCTAACCCGTCGCGGAGCGCGCGAAGAGCGCCCGCAGCGCCACCCGGTGGCCCCGCCCCCCATCGGACAGCTCCTGCAACCGCCTCAGCTCCTGTTCCCAGGGACCCAGGGTCCAGAAATGCTCCAGCTCCAGCTCCACCAAGGGCGTGCCCCCCTCGCTCTCGTTCAGGGGACAGATGTCGCGGTACTCGAGACCACCGCCTTCACCGTCGGGCTCGAGCCAGCGCAGGGGCAGCCCCTGGGTGCGGCAGACGTAGGGGCGCTGGGCGTAGATGCGGCAGCTCCCCTCCCCGTCCAGGAAGGCGCAGGCGCCGGGTGGATGAGGACTCCCAGACTCGATCAGCTCCGCGTGCACGCCGCGGATCAGCGAGGCCTCCAGCTCGAAGACCGTGAGATCATCTCTGCAGCAGCCGCTGCAGCCTCTCCCACATGCCAGGGGCGCGCCGTAGGCCTCGGCCAAGGTGGCCGACAGCCGCTTCGCGCCAAGACTCACCGCTTCATGCAGCGCGATCAGGGCGTCCGGTTGCGACATGCCTGCTCCAAGATGGCGACCACTACGGTCTATCCGACCAGCGACTCCATTACGCTGAGGAATCGCTTGACCACCCTGACCAAACGGTTAATCTAACCAACCAGTTGGTAAACCCAGAGGCCCCCATGAGCGCTCCCCCCTCCAGCGACGCCCGCGAGCGCATCCTCGACGCGGCGGAGCGGGCCTTCTCCGAGCAGGGTCTGGCGGGAGCGCGGGTGGCGGCCATCGCCGCCGAAGCCGACGTCAACAAGGCCATGCTCTACTACTACTACGGCTCCAAGGACGGCCTGTACAAGGCGGTGGTGGAGCGCGTGGCCGACGCGGTGGTGGCCATGGCCGAGCAGGCGCTGGGGCGCCCCGATCTGCCCCCCGAAGAGCGGCTGGTGGCCTTCGTCGAAGGCTACCGCGACCTGCTGGCGTCGCGCCCCAAGGTGCTGCGCATCGTCATCCACGAGCTGATGTTCGGCGGCGAGCTGCTGCTGCCCCTGGTCATGGCCCGCGCCTCCAGGGTCCTGCCCGCCTTCTGGCAGTGCGTGCAGCAGGGCCAGGCCCAGGGCAGCGTCAACCCCGCGCTGGACTTCCGGGTCACCCTGCCCGCCCTCATCGCTCCCTACGTCCTGTTCAACGCCGCCTCGGCCTTCCTCGACGGCCGCATCCCGGTCGACCCTGAAGAGCTGCGCGCTTCTTTCAACGAGACCGCCATGGCCATCCTGCGCGACGGCGCCATCCGCCCCCCTCCCCCGGAGGACGCATGACCATCCTGCTGCTCACCGCCCTGCTGGCCTGCTCCAGCGGCGACGACAAGCCCCCCACCTACACCGGCACGGTGGAGGTCACCGAGGTGGAGATAGCACCCCTGCTGCCCGGTCGGCTGGTGTCCATCGAAGCCCAGCGCGGCGAACGCGTGGCCGCGGGTGACCTGCTGTTCACCCTCGACACCGCCATCACCGAGCTGGAGCGCACCGCCCGGGCCGGGGCCATCGATCAAGCCCAGGCCGCCATCGAGACCACCCAGGCCCAGACCCAGGCGGTGTGGGCCCAGGTGAACCTGCTGGATCGGGAGCTCACGCGCATGCGCAACCTCGAAGCCGCAGGGGCGGGCACCGCCCAGATGGTCTCCCAGCTCGAGGGGCAGCTGTCGGCTGCCCGCGCCCAGGCAGCGGCGGCGCGCAAGGGCGTGGCCCAGGCCGAGGCGGTCAAGAGCCAGGCCGAAGCGGCGGTGGCCCTGGTGGACAAGAAGCTGGATGAGTCCAGCGGCTACGCGCCCATCGCGGGCGTGGTGCTGTCCCGCAACCGCGAGCCCGGCGAGGTGCTGGGGGCGGGCATGTCCGTGCTCACCCTGGGCGATCTCGACCACCCCAAGCTGCGCGTCTACGTACCCCTCACCATGGTGGAGCGGATCCAGGTGGGCGGCTCGGTGCAGGTCTACCTCGACGCCGCACCCGAGCAGGCCCACGTGGGCACCATCGACTGGATCGCCTCCGAGGCCGAGTTCACCCCCCGCGACATCTTGACTCCCGAGGAGCGCGTCAAACAGGTCTTCGCGGTGGACATCGCCCTGCAGCCCGGGCCCGGCATCCACCCCGGCATCCCCGCCGACGCCATCTTCCAGGGGGCCGGATCGTGAGCACGGCCGCCGTCCAGGCCCAGGGTCTCACCCGCCGCTTCGACGATCTCGTCGCGGTACGCGAGGTGGACTTCACCGTGCCCCAGGGCAAGGTGGTGGGCCTCATCGGTCCGGACGGCGCCGGCAAGACCACCCTCATCCGCATGCTGGTGGGGGTGCTGTCCCCCACCCAGGGCAAGGTGAGCATCTGCGGCCACGACGTGGTCGAGGAGCGCGACAAGACGCGGCTGCTGCTGGGCTACATGTCCCAGGCATTTGGCCTGTACGAAGATCTCAGCGTCGCCGAGAACATCCGCTTCTTCGCCAGCCTGCGGCTCGTGTCGCGAAGAGACCGCATCGCGCGCCAGAAGCGCCTGCTGGACTTCACCCGCCTGACCGACTTCACCCGGCGCCACGCCGGCAAGCTCTCCGGCGGCATGAAGCAGAAGCTGGGCTTGATCTGCACCCTGCTGCACGAGCCCCAGGTGCTGTTTCTCGACGAGCCCACCAACGGGGTGGATCCGGTGAGCCGGCGCGAGTTCTGGGACATCCTCGGTGAGCTGCGGGGCAAGGTCACCGTGGTGGTGGCCACCCCCTACATGGACGAGGCGGAGCGCTGTGACCTGGTGGCGCTCATGGCTGACGGCCGCATCCTGGCCTACGACACCCCTGATGCCCTGCGGGCCAGCATCGCCCACCCGGTGTGGGAGGTGGAGTGCGACCGACCCTTCGCCGCCTCCGAGGCCCTCTCAGCGGCCCTGCCCCAGGCCGATGTGCAGCTCTTCAGCGATCTGCTGCACGTGGTGGGGCCGGTTGATCTGCCCACCGTCGAGGCCGCGCTGCAGCGAGCCGGCCACCAGGGCAAGGCCCGCCAGGTGCGTCCCAGCATGGAAGACGCCTACGTGCAGCTGTCTACCGCCACGGAGCCCGCGTCGTGAGCTCGGAGCTGGCCGTCACCGCCCACAAGCTGCGGCGCAGCTTCGGCAAGTTCGTGGCGGTGAACGACATCGATCTGCAGGTGCCCCGCGGCTCCATCTACGGTTTTCTGGGCCCCAACGGGGCGGGCAAAACCACCACCATCCGGATCCTCTGCGGCCTGCTGGAGCCCTCGTCGGGCGCGGCGGTGGTAGACGGCGTCGACGTGGTACGCGACCCCGAGGCCGTCAAGGCGCGCATCGGCTACATGTCCCAGAAGTTCGCCCTGTACAACGATCTCACGGTGGACGAGAACATCCGCTTCTACGGCGATGTCTACCTGGTGCCCCGCAAGCAGCTCAAGCAGCGCCGGGCCTTCGCCCTGCACATGTCGGGCCTTGAAGGCCGCGAGAAGACCCTCACCGCCACGCTCCCGGTGGGCATCAAGCAGCGCTTGGCCCTCGGATGCGCCGTGCTGCACCAGCCCCGCGTGCTCTTCCTGGACGAGCCCACCGCTGGAGTGGATCCCCTCTCTCGGCGGGCCTTCTGGCGCCTGATCCACACCATGCGGCAGGCCGGCGTCACGGTCTTCGTCACCACCCACTACATGGACGAGGCCGAGAACTGCGGCACGGTGGCCTTCATCCGCGCCGGCGCCCTGGTGGGCCTGGGCTCCCCGCGCCAGCTGCGGCAGCAGGGCGATCGCGGCGACCTGGTGCGCCTCACGGGCGTGGAGCGCGCCGTCCTGCTGGCGGATCCCCGCGTGCGCGCGGCCACCCCCATGGGCGCCGCCTGGCACGTCAAGCTGCGCGCCGCCGATGACGCGACATCGCTGGGCCGCGACCTGGGCGTGGCGGTGGAGCGCATCGCTCCTTCTCTCGAAGACGTCTTCCTCGACGCCTGCGAGTTCGATGCCGGGGGCGACGCATGAGCGCCTTCCTCCCCATCGCCATGAAAGAGCTGCTGCACATCCTGCGCGACAGCCGCTCCCTGATCGCCGCGCTGGCCATGCCGCTGCTGATGGTGCTGCTGTTCGGCTACGCCATCAACCTGGACGTCAAGGCGGTGGACATCGCGGTGGTGGATCACGACCGCAGCGCCGCGGCGCGCGACATCATGAGCCACCTCACCGCCGACGGGGCCATCCGCGTGGTGGCGCGTCCCGACAACGCCCGGGAGCTGGAGCGCCTGCTGGACGTCAACAAGGCGCGGCTGGGCATCGTGATCCCCCCCGGCTTCGGCCGCGACCTGGCCGCGGGCAAGGACGCCCCGGTGCAGGTGCTGGTGGACGGCACCGAGGCCGCCTTCGCGGCCCAGGCGCTGGGGCACGTGGCCAGCAGCCTGGCCGACGCCACCATGAAGGACGTGGAGGGGCTCTTGCGCACCATGGGCCAGCGCGACGGCCTGCCGGGGCTGCACGCCAAGCCCCGGGTGTTCTTCAACGAGGCGCTCGACTCCAGGTGGTTTGTGGTGCCGGGGCTCATCGCCATCATCATCATGATGCTCAGCGCCATGATCACATCCCAGTGCGTGGCGCGGGAGTACGAGCACAACACCATCGAGCAGGTGCTGGTCTCGCCGGTCAAGGGCCCCGCCCTGATGTTCGGCAAGCTGGCCCCCTACATCCTGGTGGGCCTGGTGCAGGTGGGTTCCGTCACCCTGCTGTCCCGCTTCCTCTTCGGGGTGCCCATCCGCGGCTCCCTGGGCATCCTGGCTGTCGCCACGGTGCTCTACCTGGTGGGGGCCATGGCCATGGGGCTCTTGTTCTCGGCGGCGCTCAAGAGCCAGCAGGTGGCCATGCAGATCAGCTTCGTCGCCACCATCCTGCCCTCCATGATCCTGTCGGGCTTCGTGTTCCCCATCGAGAACATGCCCTGGTTCCTGCAGTACATCAGCTACGCGGTGCCGGCCCGCTACTACCTGCGCCTGATCCGCGGCCTGTTCCTCAAGGGCGTGGGCGTGGACGTGCTGTGGCCCGATCTGCTGGCCATGGTGATCTTCGCCTTCGTGGTCCTGGCCGCCGCCACCTCCCGCTTCCGAAGGAGCCTGTGATGCGCTTCAAGTGGCTGCGCACCATCGGCCGCTTCTCGCCTCGGCGCCTGCTCGCTGTGGCCCGCAAGGAGCTGATCCACCTGCGCCGCGATCGGCGCATGCTGCCCATCGTCTTCGTGATCCCGGTGGTGCAGCTGACCATCCTGGGCCTGGCGGCCAACCTGGACGTGGAGCACATCTCTCTGGTAGTGGTGGACGGCGATCACAGCCCCACCAGCCGCGCCATCGCCGCCCGCCTCGACGCCGGCGATGCCTTCGACCTGGTGGGCATCACCAGCTCCTACAGCGAGGCCGAGCTGGCCATCGACAAGGGCCGCGCCGAGGTGGCGGTCATCGTGCCGCCGGGCACCGACCGAGCGCTGCACCGCGGAGAGGTCGCCGAGGTGCCGGTGTGGGTGGACGGCACCGACACCAACCGGGCCATCGGCTCCCAGCGCTACGTGGAGCAGATCCTGCGCAGCGTGGCGGCTGATCGACTGCCCGCCGTGCAGGGCTCCCTGCCCGTGGGCCTGCCGGATCCCCGCCCCAGAGTGCTCTACAACCCCACCTTCCAGAGCGAGTGGTTCATGGTGCCGGCGGTGCTGGCCATGATCCTCACGGTGATCATCACGGTGCTGTCCAGCATGGCCATCGTGAAGGAGCGCGAGAACGGCACCATCGAGCAGCTGTCGGTTACCCCTATCCGACCGGGCGAGCTGATCGTGGGCAAGCTGGCGCCCTTCGTCATCATCGGCATCATCCAGGCCACCCTGGTCACCCTGGTGGCCATCTACGGCTTCCGGGTGCCCTTCCTTGGCTCTCCCTGGGAGCTGCTGGGCATGGCGGTCATCTACCTGGCGGCCATGCTGGCCTTCGGGCTGCTGGTGTCCACGGTGTCCCAGACCCAGCAGCAGGCCCTGCTCACCTCGGTGCTCGTGATCCTGCCCAACATCCTGCTGGGCGGCCTGATGTACCCCATCTCCAACATGGAATCCTGGGCCCGGCAGCTCTCCGCGCTGCTGCCCCTCACCTACTTCGCGGTGATGATCCGCGGCGTGTTCTTGAAGGGCATCGGCTTCGCCGAGCTGTACCGCGAGTCCATCATCCTGGCCTTCATCGCCCTGCTGCTGGTGGTCATGGCCGTGTTCCGCTTCCGCAAGAGGAGTGCCTGATGAGCACCATCGCACTGCTTCTCGTCGCCCCTGCCCTGTCCATGTCCCTCGACGACGCCATGCAGGCGGCCGCGGCCAGCTCCCCGGTGAGCGCCATCTCCCGGGCGCGGGTGGCCGAGGCCCACGCCCAGGTGCGCCAGGCCACCGCCTACCTGCTGCCCGAGGTGAACGCGGCGGGGGCCAGCCTGTGGCAGAACGAGGTGATCCTGGACCTGAGCGATCCCTTCCTGCTGTTCGCCCAGCAGGCAGGCATTCCCATGCAGCCGAGCGCCTTCGACGACGTGGAGTGGCCGGAGATCACCCCCGGGCAGCAGTGGCAGATACAGGTGGCCGGCCAGCAGGCCATCCTGGCGCCCTCGGCCTGGCTGTGGCGCAAGGCCGCGCAGCAGGGCGAGGCCCTGGCCGAGGAAGAGGGCGAGGTGGATCGCTACCAGCTGGGCGGGGTGGTCGTAGAGGCCTGGCATGCCTCGGCCCGCCACCAGGCCCTGCTGGCCGACGCCCGGGCGGCCCAGGAGCTGGGTGAACACATCCTGCAGATCGCCGAGACCCTGGTGGCCAACGGCGTGGCCACCGAAGACCAGCTCATCCCGGCCCGCCAGGCCCTGGCCACCGCCCGCGCCACCGTGGCCCGCGCCCAGGCCGCCAGCCAGGCCGCCGACGCGGCCCTGGCCCTGGTCACCGCCCGGGACGAGCCCGCCGATCCCTTCACCGTCCCCCCTGCTCCCACCAGCCTCGAGGCCACCCTGGCCGACATGGACCGCCCCGACATGCGCATGGCGGCCCAGCGCAGCGAGGCCGCGCGCGCGGTCATCTGGGCTGAACGGGGCGGCGCCATGCCCATCCTGGGGGTCACGGGCAAGGTCTTCGGGCTCGACCCTGCACCGATGATCGCCGACGACTGGAACTGGCAGGTGCAGCTGGGGGTCACCGTGCCCCTGGTCAAGGGCGGCGCCGTGGCCGCCAAGGTGGACGCCGCCCACGCCCAGCTGGAGATGGCGCTGGCCGCCGAGCGTCTGGTGCGCGACCAGGCCAAGCTGCAGGCCATCAAGGCCCACGGTGAGCTCAGCGCTGCCATGGCCGCGCTCACCGAGCGCGAAACGGCCCTGGAGCTGGCGGGTCAGGCGGTGCGGGCCGCAGAGCTGCGCCTCAAGGAGGGCACGGGCACCATGCTGGAGCTGCAGCAGGGGCAGGCCGGTGTGGCGGAGGCCCAGGTGCGCCTCACCCTGGCCAAGGCCGACGCGGCCCACGCCCATGACCTGCTGCGGCAGGTGACGCGGGGGTTGTAGGGGCGTATCCTGGGACCATGCGCGATCCCTCCGTACCTGTGGCCGTCGAGGATCTGCTGCGCTCCATGGAGGGGCAGCGGGCTTCGGACCTGTTCCTCTGCCAGGGCAAGCCCCCCAGCATCCGCGTGCACGGCCAGATCGTGCCCCTGGACCATCCGCCCACCTCCCGCGAACAGCTGGAGGTGCTGCTCGGCCAGCTGCTGAGCAAGGAGCAACGTCGGCTGCTGGACGCAGACGGCGACCTGGACGTGGGGCTCACCCTCGGCCGCGGCCGCCGTTTCCGCGTCAACCTGTCTCGCCAGCAGGGCATGCTGGCCGCGGTGGCCCGCGCCCTGCCCTCCGGTGAGCTGCTCTTCGACGAGCTGGGCCTGCCCGCGGTGCTGCCCAGCCTCTTCGAGCCCTTCCGCGGGCTGATCCTGGTCACCGGGGCCACCGGGGCAGGCAAGTCCACCACCATGGCCGCCATGGTGCACCACATCAACAACACACGCCCCGTGCACATCGTCACCATCGAGGATCCCATCGAGTTCGTGCACCAGGACCTCCAGGGGCGGGTCTCCCAGCGCGAGGTGGGGCTGGACACGCGCTCCTTCCACCGCGCCCTGCGCCAGGTGGTGCGCCAGAGCCCCGACGCGATCCTCATCGGGGAGATGCGCGACCGGGAGACCATGCAGGTGGCCCTGTCCGCCGCCCTCACCGGGCACCTGGTGCTCACCTCCATGCACACGGTGGACGCCTCCCAGACCCTGCAGCGGCTGCTGTCCTACTTCCCCGAGCACCTGCGGGCCCAGGCCGCGGTGGATCTCTCGCTGGCCTTGCGGGCGGTCATCAGCCAGCGCCTGCTGCCCCGGGCCGATGGCATGGGCCGCATCCCGGCAGTCGAGATGTTCATCAACACCCCGGCCACCAAGCGGCTGCTGCGCGAGCAGAAGGTGGATGACCTGATGGACCTGGTGCGCTCCAGCTCCGCACCGGGCATGGCCATCTTCAACGAGGCGCTGCTGGAGCTGTACAGCGCCGGCAGGATCTCCTACCAGGTGGGCCTGGCCAACGCCTCCAATCCCGAAGAGTTCACCCTGTGGACCAGGGGCATGAGCACGGGGGTGCACGGGCCCCGCAGCACGCGCGAGGCGCGCTCCGCCAAGGGCGTGGATCTCAAGGTGCTGCTCAGCCGCGCCATGGAGCTGGGCGCCTCGGATCTGCACCTGGCCGGCGGCAGGCCGCCCATCGTGCGCATCACGGGCAGCCTGCGCAAGCTGAACGACCACCAGTTCACCGACGGCGACATGCGCATGGTGCTGCACTCCATCATGAGCTCGCGCCAGCGCGAGATCTACGATCTCGAGCGCGAGGTGGACTTCGCCCTCTCCCTCGAGGGCGGGCGCAGGTTCCGGGTCAACGCCTACTTCCAGCGGGGTCGCATGGCGGCGGCCCTGCGCGCGATCCCCAGCGAGATCCCCGACGCGGCCACGCTGGGGCTGCCCAGCACCGTGCTCAGCCTGGGCGAAAAACCCCACGGGCTGCTGCTGGTGGTGGGCCCCACGGGCTCGGGCAAGAGCACCACCCTGGCCTGCCTGGTGGATCGCATCAACCGCTCCCGCAACTGCCGGATCATCACCATCGAGGACCCGGTGGAGTACGTGCACAAGAGCCGCCGCGCCACGGTGGATCAGCGCGAGGTCTACGCCGACACCCACAGCTTCGGTGCGGCCCTCAAGTACATCCTGCGCCAGGATCCCGACGTGATCCTGGTGGGCGAGATGCGCGACGCCGAGACCATGTCCGCCGCCTTGACCGCCGCCGAGACCGGTCACCTGGTGCTGTCCACCCTGCACACCAACGACGCGGTGCAGGCGGTGGACCGCATCGTCGACTCCTTCTCACCCCACCAGCAATCCCAGGTGCGCAGCCAGCTGGCCGCCAGCCTGCTGGGGGTGGTCTCTCAACGTCTGCTGCCCCGCGCCGATGGCAACGGGCGGGTGGGAGCCTTCGAGATCATGGTGGCCAGCACGGGCATCCGCACCCTGATCCGCGAGAGCAAGATGCACCAGGCCCACAGCCTGATGGAGGCCGCCCGCAAGGACGGCAGCATCACCATGGACAAGTGCCTGCAGCAGCTGGTGGCCGACGAGAAGGTGCTGGTGGAGCACGCCCAGCGCCACCTGCGTAACCCCAAGGCCATCCTGGCCGCGCCGGACGCCCCGGCGGAGCCCTCGCTGGCCGACCCACCCAAGCGCCTGCCGCCCAAGGACCCCAAAGACCCGAAGAAGCGATTCCGCTGGGGCTCCTAGCCCTCCAGATCCAGCAGCTCGTCTTCGAGAGCGGGCCCCGCGGACGCGGCCCGCTGGGCGCCGCCGCCGCCGAAGCGCAGCTGGGCGCCCAGCTGGACCGCCAGCCCCAGGGGCAGGGGCTTGCCGGGCTCGCGCGGCTCGCCCAGGCCCTCGGTGCCGTCCAGGTAGGTCTCGGTGAAGACGGCGGGATCGGTGCCCGCCAGCAGCAGGTGCACGGGGGCCTGGAGCAGCAGATCCAGCTTGTCGGCCACGCGCAGCTCGGCGCCCAGCAGCGCCCGCAGCGAGCTGATGCCCGGAGAGGTGAATTCCGGCAGCTCGGTCATGGCCAGCTCGTCCTCGGGCAGGGCGTAGCCGAAGGTCCAGGCGAAGCCCAGCCCGGCCACGGGGCGCAGCACGCGGTAGGGCATGGGCACCAGGCGCAGCCCGCCCCACAGCTGCGGCAGCACGATGCCGCGCTCCGAGACGTCGCGGGGGAAGGGTGTGGAGTCCCCTGGATAGATGGCGCGCACGTCCACCACATAGCGACCGCTGTCGAAGCCCGCGCCAGCCTCCAGCTCCAGCCAGGGCAGCAGCCCGTAGCCCGCCGAGAGGCCCAGGCTGCCTCCGATGCCCGAGTCCAGCTCATGGGTGACGTAGATCTCCTCGAGCAGCAGCTCGGTGCCGTAGTAGGAGATGCGCCCGTAGTAGATGGCGTGGCTGGGGCCGTAGCCCACGCCCCCTTGCAGCCGGAGCAGGACCTGCCCCTTGCGCCCGGAGATCCTCTGGGACCAGGTCGAGTAGTCCCAGCCCGAGTTCCACCAGGCGGCGTACTGGGGCAGGGAGATGCCCAGCTCATCCCAGGGGGTGGGGCCGCCCTGCTCGCGGACGGCCAGCTGCCTGGCGCTGGTCTTCTCCCGGTCGTCGCGGCGCGGTGCGCTGGTGAGGGTGTCGTCGCCCTTGTCGCCCGCCACCTCGCCCAGCTCCGCGCTGAGGTCGTCCAGCTCGCGGGCTGCCTGGGCTCGGTCCAGCGGGTCTTCGGGTCCTGCGGGCACCGCCAGCCGGATGTCGACGGACTGGCCCACGTAGCCCTGCAGCATGTCCTGCAGCATCATGGGCACCGCATCGGCGAAGCTGTCTTCGGTGGAGCTGGCGTAGCTGAGCACCACCTCGAGCCCCGCCTCGTAGCTGTCCACATCGAGCACCTTGAGCTCCACCAGCAGCTCGAGCTCCGGCTCTTCGCCCGCTGGCTCTGCGCCGGTTCCGCCGCCGGCCGCCTCCACCTCAGCCAGGGGATCGGTGGATCTCACGGTGCCGGTGAGGGCGTAGGCCGCCCCCGCAGCTTCGGCCACCACCAGGCTGCAGCCCTCGCCCTGGCCGGGGGGGCAGGCCTCCAGGTAGAGGGCGGCGGGCACGCCGCCGATGGGCTGCACGCGCCCGATGTCCACCAGGTCGAAGTCTTCGTAGGGCTCGAGCTCAGCCAGCAGGATCTGGGGCAGGCGCTGGGCGAGGGGGGCGGCGACGGCGTCCTGGGCCTCGAAACTGGAGACCAGCACGGGCGCACCAGCCTGCGCGGGCACCGCCACGAGCAGCCATGACAGCCACATCATCATCCGCTCCCTCCGTGGGGCATCACCTCGGCGGCGAGGGATGGGTCGCCGACCAGCACACCCTATCCGCGACGGGAATTCAAGGGGCGCGCCCCAGGGCGCGGTCAACGCACGGCGCTCCTTTCGTCCGAGGGGCGGTCTAGTGCCCGTGCCCAGAAGTATCTGCCCACCCTGCTGGGCGGCCAGATGCTTCGGCTGTACGGTCGCTACCGACCGTACATGCCGCTCCGCGGCACACGGTCACCAGGCTTCTTCCGGGGGCCTCGCCCCCCACGCGCCTCCGGCGCTCCCCCAGGCGACCGCTTCGCGGTCGCACAGAGCACGCGCAGACAGGTTGGGCGTGGGTGGCTATGAACTTCCGGGCGCGTGCACCAGGGTGCGCCGCAGGCCCTCGATCAGAGCCTCCCGCTGATCCGGTTCGAGCCAGCGCCGACGCAGCGAAGGCTCGAGGGTGCGTAGCGGGTCGCAGTGCAGGTACAGGCGTCCCGGATCCACCACCGGGCTGCGATACAGGGCCAGCCCGATGCTGGGGTCGTAGACCTCGTAGGAGTGCACGCCCCGCTTGCCGCCCCCACCCAGGACGTCGCAGACGAAGCCCGGCATGTCGAAGCCGGCCGTCTGTCCCCGGAGCTGCTTCTCCAGCTCCACGGCGCAGCCCAGCGTGCAGCGCAGGTGCTCCGAGCCGGGGGCCATGTCGGCGGTGTAGACGTAGTAGGGCTGCACACCCGCCCGAACCAGCGCGCGCTGCAGCGCCAGCAGCGCGTCCGCCGAGTCGTTCACACCCCGGAGCAGCACGGTCTGGCTGCGCAGCGCCAGGCCTCCTTCCTGGAGCCGGGCCAGGGCCCTGAGGGTAGGCGGGGAGAGCTCGGCGGCGTGGTTGAAGTGGGCGTGCAGCGCCACCCGCAGGCCACGCTGGGTGCCCCGGCGGGCGATGGCCAGCAGGGCTGCGCGCCACGGGGGGTCTCCCTCGACGCGCTGGGGCAGGCTGGCCAGCCCGCGGGTGGCGAAGCGCAGGCGCTCCAGCTGCGGGATGCGCAGCAGGCGCTCCCCCAGGCTGGCCAGCTCGCCGGCCCCCAGCATCCAGCAGTCCCCTCCGCTGATGGTGAGATCGCGGATGCTGGGATCCGCCTCCACGGTGCGCAGCGCCTGGTCCCAGCCCCGCTCCCCCGCCCCCTTGGCGGAGGGACCCACCGCGTAGGAGCGCGTGCAGAAGCGGCAGTAGGCCGGGCAGCTGGGCACCGCCAGCAGCAGCGCGCGGTCGGGATAGCGGCGCACCAGGCCGGACACCGGGGCGCTGAGCCCCTCGGCGAGGGGGTCCGGGCGGCACAGGGGATGGTCGGGCTCCAGCTCCGGGCCCAGCGGCAGGTACTGGCGGCGCACCGGATCTGCCCAGGGATCGCTCCAGTCCACCAGGGCCAGCAGCTGGGGGGTGACGCGCAGTGGGCGGGCGCTGGCTCGCAGACCCGCGCGCAGCTGCCGGAAGAACTCCTGGCTGACGGCCCCTTTCAGCCAATGTTCCAGCGCGCCCTGGCTGCTGGCCGCAGACCGCAGCTGCCAGCGCGGGTCATTGAACTCGCCGGGAGCGACGGCTCCCAGGGCCGGCAGGGCCCCGCGCCACCACTCCCCTGCGGGCGACGACATCAGCGCAGCCAGCGCACCGGGAAGGCGCAGACATTCCCGTGCAGGGCGCGGGTCATGTAGACCTCGTTCGTGTCGGCGCCCACCCGCACCACGGTGGCGTGCAGCTCGTTGGCGGCGAAGGGCAGGCTGCCCAGGATCTCCCCCTGCTCGTCAACCCGCACCAGGCGCCGCCGCTGGTCGTCCACCGCGATCCACTGGTCGTCATGGCGCGGATGACGGCCCACCAGGCGTGTGACCGGCAGATCGCGCTCCTCCCAGCGCTCGAGACTGTCCATCTTCACCGCGGCGCCGCCCACGTACAGCAGCCCGTCGCCCGAGAAGTGCCGCAGGAAGTCGGTGCTGTGCCCCACGCGCAGCTGCTCGAGCACCTCGTCGGGCAGGAAGGCGGTGAGGAGCTCGCCCGCGTCGGGATCCACCCGCTGCACCCGCGCGTCGGTGGAGCGGGCCAGGAAGACCACGCCCTCGTCGGGGTCCATGCGCAGCGCCAGCTCCCCCACCTGGTCCGGGTCCTCGATGGCCGGCCCGCCCAGCTCCCAGCGCCCGATCTCCTGCCCGCTGTCGGGATCCAGCTCCAGCAGCAGATCGTGCTGGCTCTCGGCGAAGAACAGCGTGCCCCGCGTCGTGTGCAGCATGATGTTGCCGAAGCTCAGCAGCGTGTTGGGGCCCAGCCCGGGATCGATGCTGCGCTCGATGCTCAGGTTGTCGCGGTCCAGGCCCAGGATGCGGCTCTCGGTGTGCTCCAGCACCCACAGCAGGTCGCGCTCCACGTCCACCACCGGTGAGAACGGCCAGTGGACCTGGCTGGAGGCCGCGGTCACCCCGCCGCCCTCGACGCGCACCAGGGTGTCGGACAGCCGCCCCGTGACGTAGAGCACCTGGGAGCGCTCGGGATCCAGCGCCAGGCCGTCCAGGAAGGTGCCCACGGAGATGGTCTGCAGGGCGTCGCCGGTCTGCGGATCCACGACCCAGGTCTCGGAGCTGCCCTCGCTGTTGAGCCACAGCTGATCCGCCTGGGCGTCCCAGGCGCCGAAGCCGGTGTTCTTGCCCGTGGCGAACTCGCCGACCTGACCGCTGGCGTCGAAGGAGCGGGCCAGGCCCAGGTTTGGATCCACGCCCTCGCCGGAGCCGATGCGATCCAGCACCACGGCGCGGTCCCCCAGGGAGAGCACCTCCATGTTCTCCACCCCCACCCTCCAGGCCACCGCTGCTCGTTCCCCGCAGCCGGCCAGGCCCACCGCGCCAGCGCTCGCCACCACGATGGAGCCGTCGTCCAGTTGCGCGCCGTCCCAGGGCATGCTGAAGGCCAGCGGGCAGCGCTCCAGCTCTTCGAGGCTCTCGCTGTCGTAGATGGCGATCTCACCGGCGTTCAGGGCAGCCGCGACGCGCTCGCCCTCATCCAGGGCGAACAGCCCCGAGGCGGCCTGCTCCACGTCGGCGCGGATCACCAGCTCTCCGTCGGCGTCCATGGCCATCAGGGTGTTGTTGCTCACATCGTCGCGTCCCAGCACCACCACGCCACCGGAGGCCCGCGCTGCCACGGCCCTGGCCCCGTCGATCTCCTCCCAGTACACGCGGCGTGCGCCGTCCTCGGCGGAGTATCTGCGCAGCGCTGGCTCCGCGTTGGCGGCGACCCACAGGTGCCCGTCCCGATCCACCTCCACCGCCGGCGTGGGGGCGGGGGTGGTGCCCAGGGGGAGATCCTCGATCACCTCGAAGGTATCAGCGTCGTAGACCAGCACCGCCCGGCTGGCCAGGGCGCTAGAGTAGACCCGACGGCGCTCCAGGTCCAGCGCCAGGTCGAAGACCTGCACGTGGTTCTGCACCTCCAACATGGGCTTGAGCAGCACGCAGTCCGCCTCCCGCGCGCAGCCGGCCAGGATCGAGGCGAGCGGCAGGGAGAGCTTGAGGAACATGGCGCCTGGGGTCCCGACAGTCGGCAGCGATCGTAGCCCGTGTCAGCGCCGCCCGCGCGGAATAGGCCGCCTGCAGGAGATCCACCATGCGACCTGGCCCCCTCTGCCTGTTCCCCCTGCTGCTGGCCGCCTGTTCCTCGTCGTCGGACGATGCGGCTCAGCCTCCGGTCACCCAGGTGCGTCCTGATCACGCTGCGCAGGCCACAACCCCTGAACCTGAACCCACCACCGGCCTCTTCCTGCAGGCCCTGGTGGCCACCTCGGGTGCCGACGCCGCCAAGGTGCTCGACGGCGACGCCGGCACCGGCTGGCGGCCTCGCGGCGACCCGGAGAACGAGGGCCTGCTGCTGCGCTTCGAGCAGCCGGTGCGCGTGCTCGAGGCCAAGGTGCAGCTCTGCGCCGACAGCGGCGCCGCCACCATCCATAGCTACCTGGACGGCTCCGACAACACCCTCACCCGGGTCAACCCCGGCGGCTTCGTCAAGCTGCCCTGGCGCGGCGGAGTGGAGGCGCCCGCCTTCAAGTCCCTGTTCTTGCGGGCCGGCTCCGTGGCGGGGGCGCTGTGCGTGGCGGAGGTCGCCCTGACGCTGCCCCCCGAGGTGCAGGGCCCGGTTCGCCCACCCCGCAGCCGCGTGGCCCGGGTGGAGGCCAGCTCGGTGCTCGAACCCGCCGACGCCTACCATCCCGGCTACCTCTTCGACGGTCGCACCGACTTCGGCTGGGTGGAGGGCGCCGAGGGCCTGGGCGTAGGCGAGGAGCTCACGCTCTCCTTCAAGAGCCCGGTCAAGATCGCGGCCCTCGAGGTCTGGAACGGCTACCAGCGCTCCGAGGATCACTTCAAGAAGAACGCCCGCCTGTCCAGCCTCACGCTGAACGTGGATTCCCGCCCGCCCGTCACGCTGCAGGTGGCCGATACCATGGGTCCGCAACGCCTCGAGCTCCCCGAGCCGGTCTCCGCTTCACGGCTGCGGCTGGGCATCGCCGGGGCCGTGCCGGGCAGCCGCTACGAAGACCTTGTCATCTCCGAGCTGCGCCTGCACGACGCGCAGGGGGCCCTCTCCGTCGCCACCCCTGATCTGGGTCAGCGCCAGAAAGCCCTGCAGGAGCAGGTGGCGGGCGAGCTGCTCTCCCAGGTGGTCGACAAGTCCTGGACCGGCTTCTGCGACGACAGCGAGACCCTGAAGCTGCGCAGCAACCACAGCTTCGTGCACTACAGCGCGGTAGCGGAAGGCCCCGATGACAGCGTGCGCGAGGTCTTCGATGGAGCCTGGGTGGTCGACGAGCAAGGCCCGGGCACGGCGGGGGTGCAGCTGTATGGCCGCCGTCACCGCACCGAGACCAGCTGGCGGCCCTACGGCGACGACCAGGTCAGCTCCAGCATCCGCATCGCCGGCGGCAGGCTGGAGCTGTGGCTGCACAGCGACGCCCTGCTGCAGAAGACCGAGGCGCTGGTGGACGAGCCAGCCTTCAACCAGGCCAAGGCCTGGTGCCTCACCGAGGGCGCGCACTCTGCTGCCCTGCAGGGGCGCGAGCTGCTGGTCATCTCCGGTGGCGCTCTGTCGGGGCTCTACATCCAGAACTGATCAGCGACCACTCCGGTTGCGCAGCATGTGCGCCGGGCGCACGCGGTTGGGGTTGCGCCAGTCGTCGAGCCTGGCCCGCAGATCGTCGTCACCCTCTTGGCGAGCGGCCTGCACGAAGCGCTCCCAGAGATCCTCGCGGACGTAGGCGTAGCCCTGCCCCAGGGGCTGGGGCCGGGGCAGATCAAGCTCGACAGGGGCGTGCTGCAGCCACTCTCCAGGTCGGATGCCCCAGGCCACCCGGCCCAGCTCGCGACGATCCAGCGCCGCTTCGGGAGCCCAGGCCATGGCCTCCTGTCCGGTGAGGTGATCGTAGAGGAAGCTCATGCCCTGGTGGGCCACCAGCAGCCGGGGCAGAGGCCGCGGGATGGCAGCCAGGACCGCGCTGTAGCGCTCGTAGGGTGGGCCCTCATGTGGATCCACGCCGCAGCGGGCGCAGAGCACCAGGCCCAGGGCCGCCAGGCGGGCGGGGATGCGCCAGGCAGCGGGGCGCGCTGCGAGCCAGGGCGGAGCCGCCAGCACCAGCAAGGGCACGGCCACCAGGGGGGTCAGCAGGGACAGCCGGTAGCCGAGATCCAGGCTGTCCATCCGCCAGCCAGGGAAGACGAGCACCACCAGGGGCAGGCCGAGGCCCAGCAGCAGCGCCCTGCGCCGGGGCCGCGCGGAGAAGAGCACCGCCGCTGCGGGCAGGGCCAGCCAGGGCAGGCACAGCTCCAGCAGCTGCAGCGGATGGGTGGACCGCAGGTGGAGCCAGCCCCAGGGGGCGGGCCAGTGGGGCTCCAGGCGCATGCTGCCCTGCAGGCGCGCCAGGTCGTCGGGGTGCAGCAGGGCGGGCAGGGACGCGGAGGCTGCGGCGAAGAGCCCCCCCGCGAATACCAACGCCAGCAGGCCCGCCAGCAGGCCGCGCCTGCTGGTGCCCGCCGAGCTTGCAGGCTGGGTCCGGCGCTGGGAGAGCCAGCCCAGCAGCCAGCCCAGGCCAGCGAGGAGGACCAGCACCGCGCCGCTGCGGTGGGCCATGGCCGCCAGCAGAGCAAGGCCCACCGCGGCCGCGCAGCCCCAGCCAGTACGCCTCTTGGACGCCGCCAGGGCCAGCAGGCCCAGGAAGGGCGCCATCACCCCCAGGTTCTTGGGAAAGTCTCCGGCCAGGTGGGTCAGGGTGGGGGAGGCCGCGACCCAGCCGGCCAGCAGCCAGGCGCCCAGCGTAGAGCCCTGGCCCAGCTGCCTGCCCAGCCACCAGGCCGCCGGCACGCAGGCCGCCGCCAGCAGGGCTGCCCCCAGCTTGACGCCCAGGACAGGCTCACCCACCAGCCCGGCGCAGGCCGCCAGCACCAGGTGCACCCAGCTGCTGTCCGGCACGTGCAGCCGCCCCTGCTCCAGCAGGCTCTGCACCTGCACGACGTAGTAGTAGCCGTCGGTGCCCACGGGATGGGGGCTCTCCACCAGCCGCAGCAGGCGGGCGGCGAAGGCCAGCAGGGTCAGGGCGAGCAGCGCTGCGCGATCCATGAGCTGCGCCTATCGGGCTGCCGTGGGGTGCGCCGGATTAGACCCCCAGCAGGAGGCTCCCATGCCCGAGCTGCCCGAGGTGGAGACCATCGTGCGCCGCCTGCGCCCACAGCTGCTGGGCCGAAAGGTGCTCGCCCTGGAGGCCCGCTGGCCCAAGGCCCTGCACCCCAGCGAAGAGCAGGTGCGGCGAGCCTGTGGAGGTCGCGAGATCCAGCAGCTGGGCCGGCGCGGAAAGCACGCCTTGCTCGGTTTTTCCGGCGGCGGCTGGCTGTTGATCCACCTGCGCATGAGCGGCAGGCTCGAGATCTGGTCCGAAGAGCAGCCGCCCTGGCGGCACGCGCGCACCTTGTGGCGGCTCGACGACGGTCGCTGGCTGGTGATGGACGACGCGCGCAAGTTCGGGCGGGTGCTGGCCAGCCGCGAGCCGGAGGGCAGCCTGGCCCACCTGGGCCCGGAGCCCCTGGACCCGGCCTTCACCGCCGAGCGTTTCCAGGCCATGCTGGCCGCCCGGCGACGCGCCCTCAAGCCCCTGCTGCTGGACCAGGCCTTCCTGGCTGGGCTGGGCAATATCTACGCCGACGAGAGCCTGTTCCGGGCGGGTATCCATCCCCTCGCGAAGGCAGCGGCGCTGAAGCCGGCCGAGTCGCGCGAGCTGCATCGCCGCATCCAGCAGGTGCTGCGCGAGGCCATCGAGCACAACGGCACCAGCATCGACTGGATCTACCCCTCGGGCAGCATGCAGGACTACCTGCGCGTGTATGGCCGGGCGGGTGAGCCCTGTGTGCGCTGCGGAGCGAGCATCCAGCGCATGGTGGTGGCCCAGCGGGGCACCTGGATCTGCCCGCGCTGTCAGAGGACCCCGTGATAGACAGCCGGCACCTCGAACCGGAGCCCCGCATGCCTGGCGCCTTCAACCTGTTCCGCGGCACCCCCGACTACATCGCCTCCCCTGCCCTGTGCGACGCCGTCAACGTGGCGGTGGCCCTGGGCCGCCCGCTGCTGGTCAAGGGCGAGCCGGGCACCGGCAAGACCCTGCTGGCCCACTCGGCGGCCCAGGGCCTGGGCCTGCCCCTGCTGCGCTGGCACGTGAAGTCCACCACCCGCGCCGTGGACGGCCTGTACGTCTACGACGCCGTGTCGCGGCTGCACGACTCGCGCTTCGGCGACAAGGACGTGGACGACATCTCCCAGTACATCACCATCGGCCCCCTGGGGCAGGCCCTGGTGGCCGAACAGCGCGTGGTGCTGCTCATCGACGAGGTGGACAAGGCGGATCTGGAATTCCCCAACGACCTGCTGCGCGAGCTGGACGAGATGGCCTTCCACATCCCGGAGACGGGTGAGACCATCGAGGCGAAGCAGCGCCCGGTGGTGATCATCACCTCCAACAACGAGAAGGAGCTGCCCCCTGCCTTCCTGCGCCGCTGCGTGTTCCACTTCATCGCCTTCCCCGAGCGCGAGCTGATGCGCAGCATCGTCGCTGTGCATCACCCTGCTCTGCCCGACAAGCTGGCCCAGCAGTGCATCGCGCGCTTCTACCAGCTGCGCAAGGTGCCCAGCCTGCGCAAGCCGCCCTCCACCTCGGAGCTGGTGGACTGGATCGGGGCCCTGCTGGCGGGCGGCGTGCAGGAGTCCACCCTGCGCAGGGAGCTGCCCTTCCTGGGCACCCTGGTGAAGCACGAGGAGGACCTGGCCAAGGTGCAGCGAGCCTCCGCGCGCTGGAAGTGAGCAAAGGTGTTCCTGCGCTTCTTCTACGCCCTGAGAGCCCGCGGCGTGCCCGTCACGCCCACCGAGTGGCTCGCCCTGATGCAGGCCCTCTCGCTGGGGCTGGCCTGCTCGGATCTGCTGCGCATGTATCACCTGGCGCGGGCCATCTGTGTCAAGTCTGAGCACCACTACGACGCCTACGACCAGGCCTGGCTGGAGGTGTTCAAGGGCATCGACACACCCGCTGCGATCCGGGACGAGATCGAGGAGTGGCTCCAGAACCCCATCCTTCCCCGAGGGCTCACAGAGCAGGAGCGGGCCCTGCTGGAGGCGATGGATCTCGAGAGCCTGCGCGAGGAGTTCGAGCAGCGGCTGGCCGAACAACGGGAGCGCCACGACGGCGGCAGCAAGTGGATCGGCACCGGGGGCACCTCTCCTTTCGGCCACGGCGGCTACCACCCCGGGGGCCTGAGGGTGGGCGGCCAGGGGGGCGGCGGCATGGCGGCCCAGGTGGCGGCGCGGCGGCGCTTCGCCGGCTACCGCTCCGATCAGGTGCTCGACACGCGGCAGGCGGGCGTGGCCCTGCGCAAGCTGCGCAAGCTGGCCCGCGAGGGGCAGCGCATGGAGCTGGACATGGACGCCACCATCCAGTCCACCGCGCGCAACGCCGGCGACATCACGGTGGAGGAGCGGCCCGAGCGCACCAGCGAGCTGGAGGTGCTGCTGCTGATGGACTGCGGCGGCTCCATGACCCCCTACGCCGAGCGGGTAGGCAGGCTCTTCTCGGCCGCCAGCCGCGCCTCGCACTTCAAGCGCCTGGTGGCCTGCTACTTCCACAACTGCGTCTACGAGAGCGTCTACACGGACCTGGCCCGCTGGGAGCCCTGGCCGGTGGAGGAGCTGCTGCGCAAGCTGGACTCCAAGGTCAAGCTGGTGCTGGTGGGCGACGCCTGCATGGCCCCCAGCGAGCTGCTCATGCGCTGGGGCTCCATCGATTGGTCCCACCACAACGAGCGCTCCGGGGCGAGCTGGCTGGAGCGGCTGCGCGACCACTTCGATCGCGCCGTGTGGCTCAACCCCATGCGCCTGCGCATGTGGGCCCACCCCACGGTGGAGCGCATCTACGATCTGTTCCCCATGTTCGAGCTCAGCCTCGACGGCATCGAGTCCGCCATGCGGTACCTGTCGGGCCAGCACGTGGACCCGCCCGACATCCCCGAGCCCGCCTACGGGCGTCCGCGCAGACACCCCAACGCCTGGTAGCGCCGGGGCTCCCAGCCGGGTACTCCTGACTGTCAGCTACGCCGCAAGAGCGCCATGCCCATCGACTACGATGCCCTGTCCCTCACCGAGCTGATCAAGCTGCAGGACGAGATCGAGCGGGAGACGCGATCTCGATACGAGCGGCGCATGGCGCTGGTGTTCACCGACGTGGTGGGCTCCACCGCCTATATGGAGCGTCACGGCGACACCGCCGGCCGTGCGCTGCTGCAGCGGCACCTGGATCAGCTGCACCTGGTGGTGCGTATGCACCAGGGTCGGGTGGTGGACACCGCCGGCGACGGCGGCTTCTGCGTCTTCGATCGCCTGATCCTCGCCATCGGCGCGGTCACCTACCTGCAAGAGAGCCTGGCCAAGGACAACGCCGGCCGCAGCGGCGATCACCAGCTGGGGGTGCGCATCGGCTTGCACCTGGGGCTGGTGCTCACCGACGGCGAGATCGTCACCGGCGACGCCGTGCACCTGGCGGCCCGGGTGTCGGGCACCGCGGGCGCGGGCGAGATCCACCTCACCCAGGACGCCTTCGACGAGCTGCCCCCCAGCTTCCGCATCCGCTGCACCACGCTCCCGGCAGCCCAGCTCAAGGGCTTCCAGGAAGACGTGCCGCTGGTGTCCATGGAGTGGCGCGATCCGTGGCTGTTCCCCACCAAGGTGCGGGTGCTCGAGACGGGGCTCGAATTCGACCTGCCCCCCCTGAACCGGGTGCGCTTCGGCCGCCTGGCGCAGCACGAGGGCAAGGTGGCCAACGAGGTCGTGCTGTCGCACCCGGACCACGAGGTGCTGCGCCGCATCAGCCGCTGGCACTTCGAGCTGCTGCGCAAGCCCGACGGCCTGTTCCTGCATCCCCTCTCGCGCGCCCCCACCGAGGTGGACGGTCGCACGGTCACCCCCGACGAGCAGGTGCAGGTGCGCCCCGGCAGCCAGGTGCGCCTGTCGCGCGTGTTGAGCCTCACCCTCATCTCGCCAGCTGCGGCGAGCTCCGACGAGACGATCATCGGCTAGTGCCCGTGCCCAGAAGTACCTGCCCACCCTGCTGGGCGGCCAGATACTTCGGCCGTACAGTCGCCAGCGACCGTACAT
>CAZEJJ010000115.1:0-24039 GCA_964512185.1 uncultured Enterobacterales bacterium
ACCGGCCCGGCGACCCGGCGTCGGTCACGACCTGGGTGGATATGCACTGATTGCGTCGAGACGCACCACCAGTAACGAACCCGAGAAGCGCTGGGCCCACGCATCCAGCATGGGGCGAGCCTTCTTTCCTGGCCCGCAGCCCGGCGCCCAGAATGCTGCCAGGATGGGCACGGGCCAGCGGCGCAGGACCCCCAGCAATTGCTTGCCCGTAAGCTCCACAGGCCGGGGATCTGCGGTCACATCGGCAGCGCAGATCTCGCAACACCAGGTGTGCAGCGCCACAAATGGCGCCCTGTGACAGGGTTGTCCACAGCGTGGGCAGCGGTAGCAGAGCTGAGTCGACAAGCGGGGATCCAGGGAAGGCGCGGACGGATCGCATCTTCATCTACGAACCAGCATCGGCCGCGGTGACACGACTCCTTGCCGCCCCTACTCCGCACCCACCCACAGCACGCCGTTCTCCCCGCCGAATCCATCGGGTCGCCGGCGCGTGGCCTCGGGCGGCGACATCGGCTGGCCATCCACGAGGTAGACGTACTCGTACTCGCCCGGCTCCAGCGGCATGTGCAGGGACCAGGCACCGCCAGGCCCCGGCTCCAGCGCCAGGGGTTCCCAGCCGGAGAAGCTACCGGCCACCGCCACCGACTCGGCCCCCACCGCCAGGTAGTGGAACACCACGCCCCGGGCGCCGTAGGCCGGCGCTTCATCGCTGCTCAGGCGACCCAGTCGCGCTCCCAACCCCGCCATCAGGCGCACACGACGGTAGTCCTCTCCCGCGGTCTCCCCCGAAACCTCCACCGCCAGGTAGGCGGAACGCCACAACGCGACCTCGGGGGCCAGCCAGCCGCGCAGCGTAAGCAGCCCCGAAGGCGGGATACCCGCCACCCAGGCGTCATCCTTCCCGCCCAGCGCCACGGTTCCACCGCCGCCGGCCTGCACGGCCAGCTGTCCTCCCCCGGCCCAGCGTAGCGAGAGGTCCCCTTCCAGCTCGGCAGCGGGGTAGTCCTCGGCCGTCCAGTGGCGGGTCTCCACCAGCCCGATGCCCGTGAGCCGGGGGGAGATGCGCACGGCGCTCTGTGCCCCCAGGCCCAGCCCGAAAGAGGATCCTTCGGAGTCGCCGCGCATGGCCGGGCCTACGAGCGCGCGCCCCTTCCACCGGCCCAGTTCCAGCCGCCCGGCACCCGCCAACAGAGTCTCGGCCCAACCCCAGGCGGCGCTGCCCCTGAAGCGCGCCAGGCCGCCCAGCGAAGGCGACCCGCTGCCCTCCACTGCCAGCTCCAGCAGGTGCCCGTCCAGCAGGTAGCCTTCCTGCCAGGCCTGCATCACTCCGCCGTAGCGCAGAGCCCAGGCCCCGGCGCCCAGGCTGCGGCTCAGCCCCCCGGCCAGCCGAAGCTCGGCGGTGCCTGGCTCCTCCTCGGGCCAGCTGTCGGCGCCGGCCAGCAGGGCTGCGTCGGCTTCGAGCCTGGAGATGGCGGGCAGGGCGGGCCGGGGGGCCAGAGGTTCCGCCGAAACTCCGGCCATCAACACCAGGAAAGCCAAGCTCAAGACGAAGCTCAGATTTCGAGCACGGAGTTCTGCTGACCGAAGCCGTCGTCAGCAGCCAGCGGAGCGGACGGATCACCCACCCACTCCACTTCGTCCAGCACGAACATGTACTCGTGGCGCCCGCGCGGCAGCACGAGATCCGTGGCAAACAGCCCGTCGCCCAACGGGCGCATGGGCGCCGCCGAGGGATCCCAGCGGTTGAAGCTGCCCGCCACCGCCACAGTCTCGGCCCCGGGTGCGTAGCAGACCAGGCGCGTGCTCACCGGGCTGTCCACCTGGGGCGCAACCGCCACCTCGGCCACGGCCGGCACCGCCTGTTCTTCGACGACCACCGGCCCCGAACCCGCCCAGAAGAAGTAGCCACCCGAGAGTCCCAGCAGCAGCCCTGCAGCGAGGGCCAGGGGGGCCGCCCAGCTCCGCGGCCTTTCCAGGGACACGGCCCGCAGGCGAGCAGCCTCGAGCAGACCCGAGGGAGCCTTGTGCTGCAGCAGGTGCCGACCTGGATCGTTCACTTGGGACCCTTGGGGCCCTTGCCGGGCGCGTTCTGGGCCGGCTCGGGCAGATCCGAGCGGCTCTGGGGCGGTACGTTGGCCAGGGGGTGCTTGCCGGTGGAGACCTCTGTAGCCAGCCGCTCTACGGCCGATGGCAGAGGCAGGCCCGCCGCCACCAGCGTACTCGCCGCGGTGGCCAGGCTACCCAGGGCGGCCAGTGGATCGTCCGAATTCGCGGCGGCCTGTACCAGGCGCAGGGCATCGCCCTCGGAGAAACCCTGCCGCACCAGGTCGGCCGCTGCGTAGAGCGCCCGCGCCCGCACCTGCAGGTCCATGCCCGCCAGCCGGAGCACGGCCGTATCGGACAGGCCAGCACGCTCGCCTGCCACGGCGGCCTCCAGCAGCTCTTCGCGATCGGAGCCATGGGCCTGCCCCTCGAGCAGGCTGGCAGCCTGCACCAGATCCGCCTCCAGCTGCTGCAGCACCGCCAGCAACCTGGCCTCGGCCACACCCTTGGCGAGACCTTCGCGTGCCTTGGCCTCGAGCACCTCCACAGGCAGCTCAGCGACCGTGGCCGCCTGCAGCATCTCCTGGACCTCCACAGGCAGCTGCGCATCCACCGCCTGGGCCGTTCCCAGGGCCAGGGCGGCGACGAGCAGTGCTGGAACCAACGACGTCACGCGCTCAATCTCCTCGTTCACTGCTTCTACGATCCGCGAACAGTTCTGGATACATCGTCTGGAGCCTGCGCTCCAGCAACGCCAGGCCACGGCGCACCCGCTGCTTGAGTGCGGCCACGGACACACCGGTGATCTCGTTCATCTCCGAATAGCTCATGTCCTCCAGGTGAAAAAGGGAGATGGCCTCCCGGTACTTGAGGGGCATGCCGAGCAGTGCACGGCGCACCATCAGGTCGCGCTGGGCGGCCTGTGTCAGCCTCTCGGGAGAAGGAGCCCGCCCCTCGACAGTCCGGGACAGGGGCAGCACCCTGGTCCACCACACCGTACGCAGGCGGTCGCGGCAGGCGTTCATTGTGATGCGAAACAGCCAGGGTCGAAAGCTTCGATCCGGGTTGAAGCGGCCGTGGTGTACGAGCGCGCGCGCCAGGGCGTCCTGCGCCAGGTCCTCGGCCTCCTGCTCGTTGCCCACCACCCGCAGACATAGGGTGTACATGGCGTCCAGGTGGGGGCGCGCCAGGTCGTCGAAGGCGTCGGCGTCTCCCCGCGCGTAGCGCTGCTGCAGCTCGAGGGCGGCGCCAACGGGCGGGCCGGAGTGCAGCTTGGGAGAGGCCTGGACCATCGCCTGACACTGTACCGCAGCGCAGAGCCCGCCCAAAACGGCACCACCGAGATCTGCTCGATACCGGCGATGTCCTCGACCAATGAAGCCATGTCGGGAAAATGTCACCAAAGGTCGCCGGCATTCGTAATTACAAGAGCTGGTTTTCGTTCCACGGCGAATCGAGGGTGCACAATGGCGATCGACAACAGTCTCTTCACGACGGCAAAAAACAAGCTCGCGCAGCGCTGGCCGCTGCGCAGCATGGCCCTGGCGGCCCTGGTGGCCACCCCCTTGCCGGCCCTGGCCCAGGACACCGGCGGCGCCGGCGCGGGGGTGAGCGCCCCGATCATCGACGGCTTCGTGCGCGACCCGGTCACCGGCGTGGTGGAAGAAGCCTACGTGGTGCAGGGCATCACCTACACCCTGGACTCGCTGACGGGTGACTACGCCGGCATCTACTACTTCTACGAAGACGCCGACTACCTCTACTTCGCCTTCGAGCAGAGCGTTCACCTGAACGACAACTCCTACGGCGCCAACGAAATCGACTGGACCCTGGGCAGACCCCACAAGCTCAAGGACCTCGACAAGAGCGAGCACGCCGAGATCCGACTCTACGACACCGCCGGCAACCTCGTGCTGGACTTCTTCCTGGACTACGTCACCAGCGGCGCCAGCACCTCCTCCAGCTACGACTGCCTCGGCATGTGGGGCGGGGACGGCATGCTGGTCTCCGGCGATCCCAGCTACGTCATGGACGCCAGCTCATCGCAGGACTGGAACCTCAACGTGGCCGGACCCCCGTGGAGCGGCTGGTCCAGCAAGAGCCCCCGGCGCGTGCCCACCAACACTTATGACGCCGGCACCACCGCCGATCCCAACTACCCCTGGATCTACGAACTGGTCTACGAGTGGCAGGTGGACAAGGCCGCCTTCGGCCCCCTTGGCTTCGGCGACATCGAGATCATGGAGGTGCACAACTCGCCCCTCAAGAGCGGCGTCAACCCCATGCCCACGCCGCTGATCAACGGCCAGAAGACCGCCGTGCCCGCCAGCGGCAGCGCGGTGGACTTCGACGAGACCATCCTCTACACGCTCAGCTTCACCAACGCGGGCCTGCTCACCATCGCCGCCCCCACCATCACCGACGTGGTGGACCAGAACCTGAGCGACGTGGTGGTCTATGACGGCGGCAGCTGCTCCTCGTCCCCCTGCGGTGCGGGCGACACCATCACCTGGATCATGCCCGACATGGCCCCCGGTGACACCATCACCGTCAGCTTCGAGGCTACGGTGGACTGGGCCTGCGCGGTGGACGACATCTACAACCACGGCGTCCTGGACTCCGCCACCCTGCCCGAGCCCTTCGTCACCAACGCCACCGAGCACAGCTGCTACGACAGCGACGGAGACGGGGTCTGCGGCTGCGACAACTGCCCCGACACCTACAACCCCAGCCAGGCCGACAGCGACGGAGACGGCATCGGCGACGCCTGCTCCGTGGTGGAGCTGAGCCTCACCAAGACCGCCACCAGCTTCACAGACAGCGACGGTGACGGCCTGCTCTCGCCCGGCGACACGGTCAGCTACCAGCTGGACTACGCCAACGTCGGAGCCACCCCGGCCACGAACGTGGCGCTCAGCGACGACGTGGACCAGAGCCTGGTTGCCAGCGTCACCAACATCAGCGCGGGCGGCAGCTGGGACGGCGATCTCATCAGCTGGACCATCGGCTCCCTGGCCGTGGGTGCCAGCGGTTCGGTCACCTACGACGCCGTGATGGGCGCAGCCGGCACCTTCCCGGCGGGCACCACCACCGTGCTGAACACCGCCACCCTCACCGCCACGGACATGGACCCCCTCACCGACTCCGCCACGGTGGACGTGGTGGCCGCCACCGCCCTGTCGGTGTTCAAGGCCAGCACCGGCTACACCGACCTGGATGGAGACGGGGTGCTCTCCCCGGGCGACGTCGTCCAGTACCAGGTGGACTACACCAATGACGGCAACGCCGACGCCACCTCGGTGGTGCTCTCCGACGATCCCGACGAGACCTGGGTCGCAGGCATCCAGAACGTCAGCGACTCGGGCAGCTACAGCGGCGACACCATCAGCTGGGACCTCGGCACCCTGGCCGTGGGCGCCAGCGGCTCGGTCACCTACGAAGCCGTCATGGCCTCGGCAGGAAGCTTCCCCGATGGCAGCACCGCGGTGCCCAACACCGCCGCCATCACCAGTGCCGAAGAGGGCCCCCTCACCAGCAACGAGACGGTCACCGTGCAGGCCGCGGCCACCCTGGCCCTGAGCAAGAGCAGCACGGGCTACACCGACCTGGACGGCGACGGCCAGCTGTCCCCAGGCGACCTGGTGCAGTACCAGCTGGACTTCTCCAACGACGGCAACGCCGAGGCCACCAACGTCAGCCTGGTGGATGATCCCGACGAGACCTGGGTGGTCTCCATCGACGCCATCAGCGACCTGGGCAGCTACGACGGCGACACCATCAGCTGGGACCTGGGCTCCCTCGCTCCAGGTGAGACCGGCTCCGTCACCTACACCGCGGTCCTGGGCGGCGCGGGCACCTTCCTGGACGGCAGCACCGCGGTGACGAACACCGTACAGCTGCAGAGCGCCGAAGACGGCCCGGTCTCCGACTCCGAGACCGTCACCGTGGTGGCCGCCGTGGAGCTGGCCATCGCCAAGGCCAGCACCGGGTACACCGACGTGGACGCCGACGGCCTGCTGTCGCCGGGTGACGTGGTGCAGTACCAGCTCGACTACGCGAACTCCGGCAACGCCGATGCCACGGGCGTGGCCTTGAGCGACGACCCCGACGAGACCTGGGTGGCTGGGATCCAGACCATCAGCGGTGGTGGCAGCTACGACGGCGACACCATCAGCTGGGCCCTGTCCTCCCTGGCGGCTGGAGCCTCCGGCTCGGTCACCTACGAGGCGGTCATGGGCGCCGCAGGGGCCTTCCCCCACGGCAGCACCGATGTGCTCAACACCGCCAGCCTCAGCGCCAACGAGGACGGCCCCGTCTCCGCGGACGAGACCGTCACCGTGGTGGCCGCGGTGGAGCTGGCCGTGGCCAAGGCCAGCACCGGGTACACCGACGTGGACGCCAGCGGCGCCCTGTCGCCGGGCGACATCGTCCAGTACCAGGTGGACTACGCAAACAACGGCAACGCAGACGCCAGCGGCGTGGCCCTGAGCGACGATCCCGACGAGGGCCATGTGGCCAGCATCCAGGCCATCAGCGACGGCGGACTGTACGACGGCAACACCGTCGGCTGGTCCCTGTCCTCCCTGGCGGCCGGCGCCTCGGGCTCGGTCACCTACGAGGCGGTCATGGGCGCGGCGGGTGTGTTCACCGACGGCGACACCGCGGTGCTCAACACCGTCACCCTCACCGCCAACGAGGACGGCCCGGTCATCGCCGACGAGACCGTCACGGTCACCGCCGCGGCGGCTCTGACGCTGGCCAAGGCCAGCATCGGATATGCGGACATGGACGGCAACGGCGCCCTCTCCCCGGGCGACGTGGTGCAGTACCAGGTCAGCTACGCCAACGTGGGTGACGCCACCGCTACCTCGGTGAGCCTCAGCGACGATCCCGACGAGACCTGGGTGGTCTCCATCGACGCCATCAGCGACCTGGGCAGCTACGACGGCGACACCTCCAGCTGGGACCTGGGCTCCCTGGCCCCCGGTGAGTCCGGCTCGGTCACCTACGAGGCCACCCTGGGCGACGCCGGCACCTTCCTGGACGGCAGCACCGATGTGCTCAACACCGCCACCCTCACCGCGGCGGAAGACGGGCCCATCACCGCCGACGAGACCGTCACCGTCCTGGCCGACGCCCAGCTCACGGTGGCCAAGTCCTCCACCGGCTCCACCGACGTGGACGGCAACGGCCTGCTCTCCCCGGGCGACGTGGTGCAGTACCTGGTGAGCTACGCCAACCTGGGCGACGCCGAAGCCACGGGCGTCACGCTCACCGACGATCCCGACGAGACCTGGGTCGCCGGCGTGCAGGCCATCAGCGGCGGCGGCGTCTATGACGGCGACACCATCAGCTGGGACCTGGGCAGCCTGGCCCCCGGCGCCAGCGCCAGCGTGAGCTACGAGGCAGTGCTGGCCTCGGCGGGTACCTTCCCGGCGGGCGACACCACCGTGAACAACGTGGTGGTGTTGAGCTCCACCGAGGACGGCGACGTCACCGATGAGACCGACGTGGTGGTCACCGCCACCCCGGCCCTGGAGGTGGTCAAGGCAGTGGTGTCCACAGCCGACGTCACCACCACCGTGTCCAACAGCGCCACCGCCGACTGTGCCGAGACCGACCCGGTGGCCAGCACAGCGGTGGACAGCACGGTGACCACCAGCACGCTCGTGACCTACGAGCTGACCGTCAGCAACACCGGCGACGCCGCAGCCTCGGCTGTCACCCTGGACGATGTCCTGCCTGCGGGTACCACCCTGGATTCCGCCACGGGCAGCTACAGCTACGACTCTGTCACCGACATGGTCACCTGGGACCTGGGCACGCTGGATGTCGGCGTGTCCTCCTCGGTGGACCTGACCTTGTTGGTCGAGTAGCAACACGCCCGCAGCTACTCACCAATCCCCAGGGGCCGCCCACATGCTAACGGGCGGCCCCACCAGGATCTGGGCTCACCGCTCTAGCGAGAAGCTGTCGAGCACCGACCCGTCCAGCCGATAGGCCACCGCGTCCAACCGCTCACTGGTCATGTCCAGCACCAGCACGTGGTACACCGACTCGGTCAGCGCCAGGAACCAGTCGGAGCCGGTGCCGTACAGGGGCGCGCCCGAGCCGCCGATGGTCAGGTAGGTGACCCCGGCCTCGTCCTGCTCCTCGCCCAGGATGGGCACCGTGCGCTCGTACAGGTGGTTGTGGCCGGCGACGATCAGGGTGGGCGCGTGCTGCTCGAACAGGGGGTTCCAGTCCTCACGGGACTCGATGTTGGCGGCGTGGTTGCCGTCGGTCCAGGTGGGCTGGTGGTGGCTGCCGATGGGCCAGGCGCGTTCGTTGTCGGCCAGGTCCTGGGCCAGCCAGTCGTCCTGCTCTTGGACCATGTCGCCCGTGGCCATGTCGTTCAGGCCGACGAGGTGCAGAGCACCCCAGTCCACCGAGAAGTACTGCTCGGCGTCGGGTAGAGCGAACCCGCCCCAGAAGTTGGGCGCCATGAACTCATGGTTGCCGTGCACCACCACCATAGGTGTGCTGGCCAGCACACCTTCGGACACGGCGAAGAACTCGTCCCAAAGCGACTGCAGCCCACCCAGGGCCACCACGTCGCCGGTGTGCAGCAGCAGATCGGGCTCGAAGTCGGCGGCCTGTTCCAGCACCTGGGTCCAGATCTTCAGGTCGTCGCGGGAGTCTCCCAGCACCACCAGGCGCACCTCGGCGTCGGCCTCCACGGGAGCAGTGGTGAACTCGAAGTCCTCGCTCCAGGCTCCGCGGCCACCCACCCGGTAGCTGTAGGTGGTGGCGGGCTCCAGGCCGCACAGGTGCAGCTCGTGCAGCCGCGAGCTGTCGTCGGCCGCTGGAAAAGAGGCGCCATCCACAGACACCGCACCGTCGGGACCATCCAGGGCCAGGCGACTGGCCAGGGTGCCCAGATCCGTTTGCCACAGGAAGGTAGCGTCGTAGGCGGGATCGTCGTGGATGCCTCGACGCATGTTCCAGGGCTCGGGATCGGCCCCCAGCACCGGCACATGAGGCACAGCGAAGGGCAGGTCCTCCGCATCTTCCCCCAGCATGGGCGGCTCGCGAAGCGTCACGCCGCAGGCGCGAGGGCCCGTGACAGGCGCGGTGTCTCGGACGGCAGGCTCCGGCGTGCAGGCCAGGGCCAGGAGAAAGAGGAACATGGGGATCTCACCTTGAGGGCGGCTCCCAGACTATCCGGAGATGACGCCAGGCGCGGCTCACTCCGCTCCGAGGGTCTGCACCAGGGCCTGGTGGGCACCGCGGGTCAGGGGCGGGCGGCGCCAGGCCAGCAGGGCGGCCACGATGAGCACCACCGCGGGCAGGGGCCCGATGAGTACACAGATGGCCAGCCGCGCGGACTCGGGCTGGGTGGCCGCCCCCTCGGCATAGCCGAACAGCTCCAGCCCGATGCCCAGACCCCACAGGGCCAGCGCGGTGCCCGCCTTCTCCAGGAAGGTCATGGCCCCGTAGAAGGCGCCGGCGCGGTCCTGGCCGTGCTCCACGCGGTCTTCCTCCACCACGTCGGGCAGCATGGACCAGGGAAGCACATGGGCTGCGGCCACACCGGGGCCTGCCAGCGCAGCGATGATCAACGCGGGGGTGGTCATGCCCTCGGGCACCAGCGACAACCCGAGCAGCACCGCACCCCAGGCCACCACGCAGACGGCGTAGGCCAGGTGCTTCTGGAAGCGCTTCGACAGCAGCACCACCAGCGGGATGGTCACCAGCGCGCTCACCTGGATGGCGGCGAAGACCGCGTCCAGCAGCTGTGGTGCGTGCAGGTGATGCTCCACGTAGAAGGGCACCAGGGCCGAGAGCACCGCGATGGTGGTCCAGGCCAGCACAAACAGGATCGCCGTGCGGCGGAAGGCGCGCACCTTGAACACCGACCACATGGAGCCGCGCTGCTCCACCTCCACCACGGGATCGCGGCCGCGGGTGGTCCACAGCATGATGGCCAGGCCCGGCACCATCAACGCACCGATCACCAGGCCGCCCACGGTCCAGGACCACGCATTGAACATCATGGGAAAGGCCACCCCGGCCACGATCCCACCCACCATGGACCAGCCCATGCGGGCCCCGTTCAGGCGGGTGCGCTCGTCGTAGTCCTGCGTGAGCACGGGGGTGAGGGCGCCGTAGGGCACCACCACGCAGGTGTAGGCTGTGTTGTACAGCACCAGCAACAGCGCGAAGGCCACCGCCAGGCCCAGGCCACCGCCGAAGTCAGCGCCCCCGAAGCCCCACCAGATGGTGGCGAAGAGTGCCACAAAGGGCAGGCTACCTCCGAGTATCCATGGCCGGCGCATGCCCATGCGGGTGCGAGTGCTATCCGACAGGCGACCCACCAGGGGGTCCGAGACCGCGTCCCAGGCCTTGCCCACCAGCAGCACCGTGCCCGCCACCGCAGGGGAGAGACCGGCCACGTCCACGAGGAACTTCAGCAGGAAGAACAAGATGGCCGTGTTGGCCAGAGCCAGCGAGCCGGCCGCCGCGCCGTAGCCGTGACGCAGGGAGAAGGAGAGGCCTCGCGCGGGGGCGCCCATGGCTTACCTCGGCTCAGGGTGGGGACAGGGAGCGTGCCAGGGGGGCAGCTGCCCGCCCGCGCTGCTGGCCAATTCGTCCTGCCCCTTGTACCACGGGCTGGTACGCCAGATTGAACGCACGCATGCCAGGAGGTCACGGGCATCCACCTCCTCGGCCGGGCCGATCTGCAGGCCAAAGCCCTGGGCAGGTGCGGGGACGCACGTGAGCATGAGGGCTGCGAACACGAGAAGAAAACGCATGCTGTGCTCCAGGAGGAGGTTCCACCCTCAGGACACTGCAGACCTCGTGCCAGGCCACCTGTCGCCTTTCGTCAAGGATCCCATGGCACGCGGCTTGCGAATACAGGGACCAGGAGGTGCCCATGTCCGTCACGCCCATGCTCGTCATCGTCTCCGCGGCCCTTGCCGGAGCCCCGCCATCCACCGCGCTCACCGGCCCCACCGGAACCCTGAGCTGGACCATCAGCACGTCCGCTGCGGGCGTGGTCATCGAGGGCCGCTCGCCCAAGTGGACCGTGCACCACGAGGCTGGCGCCGATCTGACTCCACGCCGCACGGTGCGCACCGACTCTGAAGGAGCCACCGTCACGGTGGACTACAGCGCCACCGGTGCCACGGTGAAGTTGCCCGACGAGACCATCAGGCACGATGTCGCCGGCCTGTGGGATTCAGACACGCTGGACATCAGGCTCGGCGCCCACGCCGCCCGCGGCTGGCCCGGCGACCTGGAGTTCCGCGCGCTGGACCCCGCCTCGGGCAAGCTCTACAGCTTCGAGGCCGACGGGGAAGGCGACGATGACTGCGGGGGCACCCCGTGCACCCACGTGGAGCTGCAGCTGGCGGGCCTGCTGGGCGCCGTGGCCCCCGACTGGAACTACTGGTTCCGCGCCGACGGCCAGCTGCTACGCTTCGACGGTCCCATGGGGGAGTTCAAGGCCTGGTAGTCGCGGGTCTGGTCAACAGCCACACCAAGCCCGGAACCGCGCCCCGCCGGACGCCCTACGGAACGCTGATCCTCTGCCGCCCCGCCCAGAGCCGCTGGATATCCCCGTGCAGGCAGTAGTCCTCGAGCGCCACCGTCGGATCCTCCACCAGGGTGAATCCCGCAGCCCCCAGACCGTTGACGTCCACCTCCACCTCGTCACCATCCCTCGCGCTGCCCGCTCCCAGCTCGCCCTCCAGCCAGCGCAGCTCCAGCGCGGACACACCGGTGGTGTCGATGGTCACGCTGCCGCCTTCCCAGCTGGCGTCCATCACCGCCGGGGGCACGGAGGGATAGGCCGTGGCGTCCGCGGGCAGCTCGACCGAGAATTCCGTGGCCGCCAGCCAGAAGGCATCGGCCTGGCTGGCCAGCTTGATCCCCTTGTGCACCCTGGTGGGCGTCAGGCTGCGCTGTCGCTCCAGGTCCCAGGCCAGGATGTCGCCGTAGACCGCCGAGAACATGGTGCCGTGGCCTTCGCCCTTCATGTCCCAGAACTCGATGTCGAAGCCCCACTCCTCCAGCATCTCCACCGTGGGGATCACACCATCGATGGAGACGATGTCGTCGTCATAGCCGTGTGTCACCAGCAGACCCGTGTTCTCCAGGTTGCGCCACAGCTGCTCGTCGAAGCCCGCGGTGCCCGCCGAGATGGGATTGAGCGCCGCGTAGGTGTCCGTGGAGAAGATGCCGTTGAACCAGGCGCTGTTGCCCATGGCCGACACGCCGCCGATGTAGACCTTCGAACCATCCACCGGCCAGTGACGCAGCACGTCGGCGATGCTGGCGTCGATGGCGGCGAAGTAGTCGTGGTAGCCGGTGATGGTGCCCAACTCGTCGCTGTAGTAGTCCTCCTCGGACAGCTCGATGTACAGCCGGTTGTAGAAGTTCACCATGATGAAGGCGAAGGGCTCGGGCGCCATGGAGTCATACCAGGGCAGGGTGTACTGCTCCTGCAGATCGTAGGTGGGATGGGCCGGCTCCACGTACAGGGGCAGCAGCTCGCCGCTGTCGGGATCGAAGCCCTCGGGCAGGTGCAGGGTGTAGTCGAACTGGAAGTCCTGCAGCAGGGCCGTGCCCAGCTCCACCTCGATGGGATGCCCGAAGGTCTGACCGGCCGCCCACTCCTCCTGGCTGGCGTCGTGGGCCGCGACGAGTGCTGCCCGCACCGCAGAGGGCTCGGCCTCTGCCAGCGCATCCAGGCTCCCTGCACTGCAGCTCTCTTCCAGGGCGGCGGCCACAAGCGCTTCCACGTCCAGGGGCACACCCTCCGAGTCCTCGCCGGGACCGGGACAGGCACAGAGCAGCGGCGACAGGATGATGAGCGAGCGCATGGGGATCTTCCATCGGGGGGACACCCCGACCATACCCCTCAGCGCCTGCGGATCTCCACCACCACGCCCTGGTTGTTCAGGTGCAGCTCGGGCAGGTGCTGCCCCGGTGTGTAGGGCAGGAAGGCCACTGTGCCCGCCTCGTCCAGATCCAGCTCGCTGCCCTCCCCGACATCCAGCCCCAGGGCCAGCGCGCCGGCCAGCTCCCACACCAGGGGAGCGAGCTCGGGATCGGCGCCGGGCAGCACCAGGTCGGGCCGCCCGAAGCGCACCATGCCGCGGGTGTGCATGATGTGCCCGATGCCCGGGGTGGCGTCGGTCTCGAACACCAGGCTGATCTCACGGTGCACATCGAAGCCGCGATCCGGCGCCCAGCCCAGCACCTCAGCGGCGGTGTACCAGCGCCCGGCGTGCCCATCCAACACCGCCACGCCACCGTGCTCGCACAGGCTGGCCACCACCGCCCAGCCCGCCTGGATGTGCCCCAGATCCGCCGGATCGGGCACCGAGCCCATCACCGTGGCGCAGCAGCAGGAGCGCTCAAATGCCGCGAAATCTGACCCCAGCTTGCGGCGCGCCAGCGACAGCCCCGGCTCCTCGAAGAAGCCGCGGAACCACTCCGGATCCTGCTCTTCGGTGTGCACCCGCAGCGCGATCTCGCCCCGCAGCCCGCCCTCGGGCACCCCATGGCGCCGCCGCGACAGCTGCAGCTGCCCCGAGTACGGCCGCTCGAAGAACACCCAGGTGAGCACGCGCGCCGCCGCGCCTCCGGGCGCGTAGAGAGGTCGTTCCCAGCGCGGTACGCTCATGCCGGCCAGCATAGCGCATACCGGGTGATTCTCCCCGAGCTGGGCGCAGCTCCCGCCGAATCACTCGCTCGGCTCCGTCGCCGCGCCTAACCCGACCCGAATCCCCGCATCACGGCGTCCCATACGTCCGTCGGCCCCATGTCGAGCCAGGCCACCCAGGTGACGCCGCCCACGATGAACAGCGCTTCCAGCGCCCAGATGACCCCCAGCGCCGCACCCGTGGGCGTGTAGCCTGACATGGACCAGGCGCCGAATTCCAGCCGCTCCCGGGCCATCGCCACCATCGTTCCAGGATCCAGCACCAGCAGCTCGAAATGCGACAGGGCCCAGAACCAGGTCACCCAGCTCACCCCCAGAGCCAGCAGCCCCGCCAGCAGCCCCACCGCCAGGATGGGCCCCTGCTGGTAGCAGCGCCCCCACTCGCCGCCCTTGACCACCACGGCGCCCACGCCGCCGCCACACAGCGCTGTGAGCACGATGTTCACGTAGATGAGCGGCATCCAGGCCACCACGACGCCGTAGACGACACCGATGATCACCGCGCCCGCAAAGCCCACCGCCAGCATGAGCAGAAGTCCAGCGGAGTTCAGGGTGGGCTTGCTCATGCTCCACTCCTATCCCGTCACCGGGGCCAGAGGATACTGAAGCGCTCGCCAAGATCGGAGCCCCCCCGTGCCCACCGGCCTCACCGCCATCGCGCTCATGGCCACCGCCTGCGCCCCACCCCAGCTGCAGGATCGCCCCTTCGATCAAGTGGCCGTGGCCACCACCCACAACGCCATGTCCAACCGCGACGATGGCTGGCTGGTGCCCAGCCAGGAGCACGACATCCCCCGCCAGCTCCGCGACGGGGTGCGCGGCCTGATGCTGGACATCCACATGCACGAGGAACAAGCCTGGCTCTGCCACAGCAGCTGCAGCATGGGGAGCCAGCCCCTGGCGGAAGGTCTCACCGAGATCCACGCCTTCCTGCGCAGCGAGCCCACCGCCGTGGTCACCCTGATCCTGGAGAACTACGCCACCGCGAGCGAGCTCGAGAACGCCTTCGCCGACAGCGGGCTGCTGAGCCTCGCCCACCACCACGACAGCGGGCAGTCCTGGCCCAGCCGCCGGGAGCTGCTCGCGGCAGGCGAGCGCGTCGTGGTGCTCACCGACAGCGACCGAGGCGAGCTTCCCTGGCTGCTGGACCTGTGGAGCCTGTCCTGGGAGACCCACTGGAGCGCCGAGAGCGCCGACGACCTTACCTGCGCCATGAACCGCGGCTCAGAAGGCAACGCCCTGTTCATCCTCAACCACTTCGTCACCCATCCCGTGTCCCTACCCGAGCAGGCCGCGCTGGTGAACGAGAACCCCTTCTTCGAACAGCGCGCCCTGGGCTGCCTCGAAGAGTCGGGCGTCATGCCCAACTTCGTCACCGTGGATTTCTACGACATCGGCGATGTATTCGGCGTGGTGGACGCGCTGAACGAGGCGTGGGACGACTGAGCGTCGCCCGCACAAGCGGTCAGGCTGCCCCAAGTCTTTGTTCACCCAGGTTCATGTTGACCACCTCAGATCAGGAGCAGGCTTCCTATGGTCCATATGGAGCCCGCTGTAGGCACGCAGGCCGCCCCGACACCCGGCGCTCCACATGTCACCACGGGACATCTTCTGTTCCAGCGTCAGCGGGACTACCGAACGGGTCCGTACAGGAGGACGATCCCGCGCTTGGTCCGCACAGCTACGGGCAAGGCGAGGAACGCTTGTCCCGGGGCGGCTGCGTGGAAGCTTGTGGGATGCCTGTGGAATCCCACGCGCACGAGGAGGTCCCATGCCACTTGACAGCGGCGCCATCATCCCCACCGACTACTGGCCGCGGCGCAGGATCCCCAAGCCGGGTGGTTCGATGGACAACCGCCGCGGAGCCTCCGCCATCATCATCGCCCTGTCCCTGGTGGTTCTGCTGGGCGCGGGCGCGCTGGTCATCGACATGGGGCACGTCACCGCGGTGCAGGCCGAGCTGCAGGCCGCGGCTGACTCCGCCGCCCACGCCGGCGCCCGCCAGCTGGACGGCACCGTCGACGGAACCGGCCTGGCTCTGACCCTGGGTCAGAGCTTCTCCCAGGCCAACGAAGCGGGCAAGCAACTGGTGACCCTCGACGGCACCGACGGCTCCCTGCTACAGCTCGGCGTGTGGGATGACGGCGCCTTCACACCCAACAACGACGCCACCCAGATCAACGCGGTGCGCGCCCTCGCACGCCGCGCCGACCTGGTGCCATGGCTCTCCTCCGCCGCCTTTGGTGTGGACGCCCTGGCCGCCAGCGCCGAGGCCATCGCGGTGCACGAACCCGACGGCGCAGGCGAGGTGGAGTGCTTCCTCCCCCTGGGCGTGGCCGACTGCACCCTGACCGATCTGTACGCCGACGGCGTGAACTTCGTAGACTTCGTGCTCAATCCCCCCGGTGTGGACAACGTGGGCTGGGCGCGCCCGGAACAGAGTCCTTCGGCCTCGTGGGTGCGCGACCAGCTGCGTGTCTGCCAGTACGACGGCGCGCTGGCCGTGGGCGACGACATCAACCTGAACAACGGCGCCATGACATCTGCCATGCAGGAGATCGCCGACATCATCAACGAGGACTCCACCACGAGCTGGCAGACGGAGCTGTGGGGCGATCTTCCTTCGCCATCCGACGACAGCGCGGTGAATCCCGGGCGCTTCGGCTACACCATCGAAGGACCCATCCCCACCTTCAACGCCCCCGAGTACTGCGAAGATTCCGGAGGCGGCTTCAACGGCACCGAGATCGTGAGCGGCTTCGTCTGGGCCTCCATCTACGACGTGGAGACCAGAGGCAACGTGGCCGAGCGCACCATCCGAGTGCGTCTCGAGGTGATGGAGGAGCGCGAAGTGGGCAGCGGCGGCGGAGGTCCAGACTACGGCGTTGTCGGGCGCGATGTGGTCATGGTGCGTTGACAGGAGAGTGAGATGACGATGCGAATTCGACGCACACGACGCACACGACGCACACGACGCAGCGGAACGGCGGCGCTGGAGACCGCGCTGCTGCTGCCGGTCCTGCTCATCCTGCTGGGCGGGATCTTCGAGGCGGCCTGGGCGTTCCAGAGCCACGGCAGCATGACCCGCGCCGTGCGCTTCGGCTGTCGCGACGGCGCCATCGTCCAGGATCCCGCAGACGCCGTCGCGGTCGCTGCGGACTCCATCGCCTCCCACATGGTGGACTCGGGAGTCCAGTGCCCCGATGCGGGCTGCATTCCCGAGGTGAACCTGGAGTGGGCCGACACCGAGCGCTTCCTGAGCTGCACGCTGACGGTCCCCCACCAGTCCCTCACCGGCCTGGTACCCCTGATGGACGGGGTCGCCTTCGTCTCCGCCACGCGCAACCGGATCGAGGGGACTGACTGATGGCACGACACATGTCTCGACGCGGCAGGAACGGCTCGGCCATGGTGGAGTTCGCCATCGCCCTTCCGCTGCTGCTGGCCATCCTGACCGCCACCATGGACTACGGCTGGTTCTTCCTGCAGCGCAGCGCGGTGCTGAACGCCGCCAAGGACAGCGCCCGGCTGGCGGTGGCCGCTCCCGCAGACACAGACCCCACCGACCTGGCCAGGGAGCACATGGAGTCCATCATGGACGCCGCCAACATCCCCTGTGGCACCGACTGCACCCTGGACGCCACCCTGGTGGACGTCTCCGGCACCCTCGCCCTGACCCTCTCCGTGTCGCGCATCTTCGAGCCCCTGGCGGGTCTCGTCCCCCTGCCCGACCAGACCTCCGCAAAGGTCACCATGTACATGGAGCACCAGGACCCGGCGTACTACGGCCTGTAGACCGGATAGGCTGCTGACGACTCTCGGGAGCCGCCGCCTTGGGCACACTGGAGCTGCCACTACTCGACCCGTTCCACGGGGGCGACCCACCCGAGCCTCCGCCCACCGTTCGCGATCCCGAGCGCCTGGCCGCCGTGGCCCGCGATGCGGGCGCGACCCAGGGAAGCGGCGCGGCCGGCCTGGTGCAGCCCCAGAGCGAGGCCCGGCTCTGCGCCTGGTTGCGCGCCCACCCCACCACCACCGTCCTGCCCCAGGGTGCGCTCACCAGCCTCACGGGCGGAGCCACCCCCAGCGGCGAAGTGGTCATCTCCACGACGCGCATGAAGGGGCTCCGGATCCAGGGCCAGCGGGCCGTGGCGGGACCCGGGCTGCTGCTGGCCGACCTGAACGAGGCCCTGCACGAGCGCGATCTGTTCTATCCACCGGCCCCCACCCACGACGGCGCCTCCATCGGTGGCAACGCCGCCACCAACGCCGCGGGTGCAGCCACCTTCCGCTACGGCACCACCCGCGACTGGGTGCGGCGCATCCGGCTGGCGCTGCGCCACGGCGAGGTGCTGGAGCTGCGCCGAGGGGATCACCAGATCAGACCCGGCGACACGCTCCTGCTCCAGGGGCGACGCAGCCTGCAGGTCCCCATCCCGCGCGCGCTCTCCCCCGCCCTCAAAAAGAGCTCCGCGGGCTACTTCGTGCGCGATCCCATGGATCCCATCGATCTCTTCCTGGGCAGTGAAGGCACGCTGGCCATCATCACCGAGATCGAGCTGGCCCTGCTCCCACGCCGCGAGCTGCTGGTCGGCCTGAGCTTCCTGCCCAGCACCTCCGCGGCCGTGGCCCTCACCGCCGCTCTGCGCCGGGCCGAGCTTCTGGTGCGCAGCATCGAGTTCTTCGACCGCCGCTGCCTGCAGCTTGTGCGCGACGAGGGCCAGGCCGGGGGTCTGCACCTCACCATCCCCCCCCAGGCCAAGGCCTGCCTGCTCTTTGTCCTGGAGTTGGCCGAGGATCTCGATGACGAGGCGATCCTCGAGCAGTTGTCCCACGGAGGGCTCGTCCCGCTGGCGCAGGCGCTCGACGCCTGCCAGGCCTCCGAGAGCACCGAGCTCGCCCTGCCCGGCCAGGCGCGCCGCCAGCAGCAGCTGGCCGCCCTGCGCGAGGCCATCCCCATGTCCGCCAGCGAGTTCCTGCTGCGCCACCAGCGCCGGGATCCCGCGATACACAAGCTGGGCGGCGACATGATCGTGCCCTTCGAGCACTTCGGCAGCATGCTGTCCGCCTACTACCGGGCCTTCCACGATCGCGGCCTGGACGTGGCCATCTGGGGACACATCTCCGACGGCAACGTGCACCCCAACGGCCTGCCCCGCGACGCGGACCACATGCGGGCGGGCGAGCAGGCCCTGCTGGCGCTGGCCCAGGAGGTGTTGAGCCTCGGCGGATGTCCCTTGTCGGAGCACGGCGTCGGGCGCCACCCCCTCAAGCAGCGCATGTTGGCCCTCACCCGCGGTGAACAGGGCCTCCGCCAGCTGCGGGCCACCAAGAGAGCGCTGGATCCCGGCTGGACCCTGGCGCCGGGCGTGCTCTTCCCAGAGCCATCATCGGACCGGAGCGAGCCATGAGCGACGAGCTCTCCCTGGGAGCGACGCCGACACCCAGCAGGGCTCCCGCCTGAGGCCCTCCCACCTGCGCGCCCACGGCGTGTTCGTGGGCATGACCGGCAGCGGCAAGACGGGGCTCTCCATGGTGCTGCTCGCAGAGCTCGTGCAGGCGGGGGTGCCCGCCATCGCCGTCGTTCCCAAGGGCGACCTGGGGCTGGTCTTCCCTCGGCTCGCCCCGGACGAACTCGCCCGCAAGCGCGCCCTGGTCATCGAGCGCATCGGCCGCCTCCACCAGCGCGACCCCGAGCTGGGCCGCGACTCCACTCCCGAGCAGCTGGCCTTCCTTCACGCGGATAGCCGCGGATGGTGACCTGGGTCAGAGCAGGCGGGGGCCTGCGGAGGCTATGTTGCAACATCTGTTGCAACAGCGCCGCGAGGACCCCATGTCCGCCCTCCTCCCAGACCAGCGTTCCATCACCCTCTTCGAGCAGCTCAGCGGGCGCGGCTGCTTCGCCGTGGACGCGCAGCGCCGCATCACCGCCATCGGCTCGCTGGCTCAGCGGCTCACCGGCTTCTCCGCCGAAGAGGTGCTCCACCAGCACTGCCTGACGGCCGTGCGCTGCCACAGCTGCGTGGAGGGCTGCGGCGTGATGGAGCAGGGCTCGTTGCACGACAAGCCGCTCACCCTGTTCCGCAAGGACGGCAGCTCCACCGAGGTGCTCAAGAGCGGCGTGGCCATCTACGACGACGAGGACCGGCTGGTGGGGGCCATCGAGCAGGTCTGGGAGCGCGACCGTGTGTCGTGCGAGATGCCGCCCGAGCAGGCCCTGGACCGCATCCTGCTGGCCCTGGGGCGCTGGTTCGTGGCCACCGACCAGCAGGGCCGGATCTTGCGCTTCAGCGAAGGCCTGCCCACGGCTCTCGACTACCCACCGGGGCGGCTCGAGAGCATGAACATCGGCCAGCTGCTGGGCGAAGCCCTGTTCGGCGAGGACGCCGACTTCCGGGCGGCGGTCATGGGTGGGGAGCGCCGGGAGGGCTGGCACGCCGACCTGGTGAAGGCCGACGGCAGCCTGGTCCCAGTGTCCCTCTCCGCAGCGCCAGTGGGCGAGATGCCGGGAGCGCTGGCCGGAACCGGCTGCCACGCCGACTCCGCCATGCTGGTGATGATCCGCCCCGACGAGGCGGGCCGCCCCTTGCCCTATGAGGGCTCGGGCATCCCCAGCTTTTCGGGCATCATCGCCCGCTCCGCCTCCATGCATCGCATCTTCCGGCTCATCGACCAGATCCGCGACAACGACGCCACCGTGCTGATCACGGGCGCCAGCGGCACCGGAAAAGAGCTCGTGGCCAAGGCCATCCACACCCGATCCCATCGCGGCGCCGGACCCTTCGTGGTGGTCAACTGCGGGGCCCTGCCCGAGGCCCTGCTGGAGAGCGAGCTCTTCGGCCATGCCCGCGGGGCCTTCACCGGCGCCGTGCGCGACAAGCCCGGGCGCTTCGAGGTGGCCGACGGCGGCACCCTGTTCCTGGACGAGGTGGGCGACCTGCCCCTGCCATTGCAGGTCAAGCTGCTGCGGGCCTTGCAGGAGCACAGCTTCGAACGCCTGGGCGAGAACCGCACCCGCCACGTGGATGTGCGCGTGCTGGCCGCCACCCACGTGGACCTGGCCCGCGCCGTGGCGGAACGTCGCTTCCGCGACGATCTCTACTACCGCCTGCGGGTGGTCCCCATCGAGATCCCGCCCCTGGCGCAGCGACGCGAGGACCTGGAGCTGCTGGTGCGCCACTTCCTGAGCCGCGTGGGTCGCGCCCGAGGCCGCTCGCTGCGGCTCTCGCCTGCCGCCAACCGCGCGATGCTCTCCTACCACTGGCCGGGCAACGTGCGGGAGCTGCAGAACGCCCTCGAGTACGCCACCGCTGTCTGCGAAGGCCAGACCATCCACCCGTCGGATCTACCTGCCGAGATCACCCGTGAGGGTGAGAGCCGCTGGACGCGTCCCTCGGTGGCGCCCCCTGCCCCGCTGCCGGGCCAACCCGGCTCCCAGAGCCTGCCCCATGACCTCTCCGCGGCAGAGACCCACCATGCCCAGGCCCTGCTCGAGGCGCTGCAGGCCACCGGCGGGCACAGGGAGCGGGCTGCGAAGCTGCTGGGAATCAGCCGCACCACCCTGTGGCGCAAGCTCAAGCAGTACCGCCTGGTCTGAAACGTTGTTGCAACGCTCGTTGCAACAGGCGTCCCATCCGAAGAGAACCGGCCAGGCACAGGAAAGTCCAACAAAGCCCTTTCTTGGCCCCGTTTCGGCATAGATACCATTCGCGCCTTCCCCATGGCACGGCCCTTGCTCCTGTGGCGGGCGAACGCATCGAGCGCGCCGCCCACGCGGCAAGGAGCCACACCATGAAGAAACTTCTCGTCCTCGGGGCCGGCACCGCCGGCACCATGGTGGTCAACCGGATGCGACGGCTGCTGGACCCCGCCGACTGGGCCATCACCGTCGTTGACCAGGAGGAGATCCACTACTACCAGCCCGGGTTCCTCTTCATCCCCTTTGGCATCTACAGCGAGAAGGACGTCATCCGGCCCCGACAGTCCTCCATCGCCGAGGGCGTGGAGCTGGTGACGGCGAAGATCGACCTGGTCCTGCCGGAGGAGAAGAAGGTGCGCCTGCTGGGCGGTCGCAAGCTCGGCTACGACCTGCTGGTCATCGCCACCGGCTCCCGCATCGACGCCAGCGAGACCGAGGGCCTGGCCGGCGAGGGCTGGCGCCGCGAGATCTTCGACTTCTACACCCCCGACGGCTCCCTGGCCCTGGCCGACAAGCTGGATGGCTGGCAGGGCGGACGCCTGGTGGTGAACGTGGCCGAGATGCCCATCAAGTGCCCCGTGGCTCCCCTGGAGTTCCTGTTCCTGGCGGACCACTACTTCCAGCAGCGCGGCATGCGCGACAAGGTGCATCTGATCTACGCCACGCCCCTGGACGGCGCCTTCACCAAGCCCAAGGCCGCCTCGCTCCTGAGCGACATGCTGCAGCAGAAGGGCATCGAGGTGGTCACGGAGTTCAACCTGGGCTCCGTGGACCCCGAGCGACAGGTCATCCAGAGCTGGGACGGCCGCGAAGTGGCCTACGACCTGCTGGTCTCCGTGCCGGTGAACAAGGGCGCCGCCTGCATCGAGCGCTCCGGGCTGGGCGATGAGCTGGGCTACGTGCCCACCGACAAGCACAGCCTGCAATCCAAGGCCCACGACGACATCTTCGTGCTGGGCGACGCCACCGACCTGCCCGCCTCCAAGGCCGGCTCGGTGGCCCACTTCCAGGCCGAGGTGCTGGCCGAGAACATCCTGCGCTGGATGGAGGGCGAGGAGCTGGAGCCGGCCTTCGATGGCCACGCCAACTGCTTCATCGAGTCGGGCTTCGGCAAGGGCATCCTGATCGACTTCAACTACGACACCGAGCCCCTGCCAGGGAAGTTCCCGCTGCCCGTGGCCGGGCCCTTCAGCCTGCTGGAGGAGAGCCGCGTGAACCACTGGGGAAAGATGGCTTTCCGCTGGGCCTACTGGAACCTGCTGCTGCCCGGCCGCGATCTGCCCCTCGACGCCCAGATGAGCATGGCCGGCAAGCGGCCCTGAAGACACACCCCTACCGAACCCAACCAACAAGGAGAACACCATGCCCACCGAGACCATCGCCGGACACACCGTAGAACTCGACAGCGACGGCTTCATGACCGATCCTGCCGCCTGGAACAAGGAGATCGCCGAAGAGCTCGCCCGCCGCGTCGGCATCGCCGACCTGAACGACAAGCACTGGCAGGTCATCGAGTTCTGCCGCCGCGACGCCCGCGACCGCGGCGAACCTCCCGGCGTGCGCCGCATCACCAAGAACTCGGGGGTGGGCATGCGCGACATGTACCAGCTCTTCCCCAGAGGCCCCGGCAAGCTGGCCGCCCAGCTCTCCGGCCTCGGCAAACCCCAAGGCTGCATCTAAGGGAGAAACCATGTCTGACGAAACCCCCCGCAAGGTCGCCATCATCTGCTCCAAGGGCACCCTGGACATGGCCTACCCGGGCCTGATCCTGGCCAACGCCGCCCGCATGATCGGCATCGACGCCATGCTCTTCTTCACCTTCTGGGGCATGGACATCATCAACAAAGAGAAGATGGACAGCCTCAAGGTGGCCACCGTGGGCAACCCCTCCATGGGCATGCCCACCATGGTAGGCGGCCTGCCCGGCATGTCCGCTGTGGCCTCCACCATGATGAAGAAGGAGATGGACAAGATCGAGATCCCGCCCGTGCGGGAGATGATCGAGATCCTCGAGGCCTCCGGCGCCGAGCTCTACGCCTGCAAGATGGCCATGGAGATGTTCAAGCTGGAAAAGGACGACCTGACCCCCGAGGTGACCGACGTGCTCACCGCCGCCGACTTCTGGGAGAAGGCCGAGGGCGCCCAGGTGGTGTTCATCTGACCGGAGCGTCCGGGGGGACGCTATGCCCCCCAAAATGCGACAGCCGCCAATCTATGCCCCCTAAAATGCGACAGGTCGACTCTGCAGCGCACACGCCGACCACGAAAACCGGCTTTCCACCGTCGGGCCATCCTCGCATCGCACACAAACAAGGCCCTCTTGGCCCACTTCTGTCGCATTATTGGGGGCATAGTTCTGGAGTTGTCGCAAAGAGGGGGGCATAGCAGCAGGGCTCGGGGGGCTATGCTGTCCTTGTCCCCACCCGAGGTCACCATGCACCGCCTTCCCGCCCTGCTAGCCGCACTGCTGCTCGGTCCCGCCACCGCCCTGGCCGATGATCTGGCGGTGGACATCACGCTCTCTTCTCCTGAGAGCAGGCGACAGAACAGGTCGCCGTCAGGCGGCCGCCCCGAATCGTAGCGA
>CAZEJJ010000116.1:0-24024 GCA_964512185.1 uncultured Enterobacterales bacterium
GGGGGGGGGGGCCCCACAACCCCCCCCCGCGCCCAAATACCCCCCCCCCCCCCCCCCCCCCCCCCCCCCGCCCCCCCCCCGGGGGCGGGCCGCTTTGATCCGGGCGCGCTGACCAGCGCTACTGGGGCGGGGCCTGGTCGGCGGTCTTGCCGGTGGTGCGGTAGACTTCGGCCGCATCGGCATCGACGTTCTCGCCGTACTGCTGCAGCACGTTCAGCCAGGCCATGACCAGCTCCCGCTCGGAGGACTCACCGCCACCGGACGCCATGCGCTTGAGGCCGCGGTCCACCATCTCGAGGTTCTCGAGGGAACCGTCGATGAGCTCGCGCGGGGTCTGGCCGTCCTGCTCGATGGGCTCGTCCATGGCCTCGGCCAGCACCGTGTCCAGCCGCGCGATGACGGCGTCGGCCGCTTCCTGCATGGCCAGACTCTCGTCCACTTCCCCGCCGGGGCCGGCGTCGGACATCTTCTGGAGGGCCGTGGTGGCGATCACCATTGAGACCTCGTCGATGACGGGCTTCATCTCGTCCTCGAGGGCAGCGCGGTAGGCGGGCACCATCTCGATGGCCGCATCCGACGCGGTGCGAGCCAGGTCGGGGGCGCCATCGACCACCAGGCCACGCACGTGGGCGGTGACGGACGGAGCAGCGTCGAGCGCGGCACCCGCAGCAGCTTCGGCCATGGCGTCAGGCTGCAGGATTCGACCGAGCTGCACGCTGAGCCACAGCAGGTAGCAGGCGACGATCAGCACGAAGATGCCGGCCACCACGTCGAGGGTCTTGTTGGCCTTGCGCTCGTTCTCGAGGTCGAGGTCGAGGCGCTTGAGGAGATCCTGAATTCCATTGTCGGTCGACATGGCTAGCCCTCCCCACCAACGCGGGTGTTGAAGATATCGCTCATCATGAAGAGCACGTCTTCCATGGACCGGTCTCCGCTGACCTCGCGGTCGGCGGCCACCTGGGTCTGCAGCTTCTGTACGCTCTCGTTGATGGACTGCAGCAACAGCACGTGGCGCTGGAACGTGGTGTCCAGCTGGCCCTGCGCCCACAGGCGCGACGCGGCCTGCATGCGCTCCATGAGCTGCTCGTAGGCCTCGGGATCTTCTGAGAACCGCGGGAAGCGGGCCTTGAGGTCACCCTCCTGGGCCTTGGCCGCCTCGACGAACTTGCCATCGAGGGAGGTCTTGATGTGCTCGCCCATGTTCTGCTGGAAGATGATGGCTTCGCCGCTCAGCTTCTCAGAGACCTTGGGCAGCAGGCCTGCAGCCTCGTCCGCCATGGCGGCGGAGATGGCGGGCACGGCGTCGTCTGCGAGAGTCTTGAGCTCCGCAGAGTAGACGGGCCACACCGACGCGGTGGCGTGCTCCTGGAGGTTGACCATGAACTCGTCCACGTCGAATCCGGTCACCTTGTAGTACAGGTTTCCAAGGAAGATGAGGAACATGAGCACGATGCCGATCGTGAAGGCTCGGCTGTGCATACGGCCCTTGCCGCGCTCCTCGCCGATCTGGTCAAGTAGTTTGTGAACCTTGTCGTAATCCGCCATTCGAACACCTCGCAGTCTGTGGTCGGACGCAGGGATGGTAATTCAATCAACGCGCGCCTTTCAAGCGGCATGTTCGTGAACTCCAACGCCCTGGTCAGGGCGCGGTCCTCCAGATGTCGTCTTCCAGGCCGGGCGAGCAAGGCCGAGAATCCGAGGAACCCTGTATTCGTCGCCTTGCTACTGCATAATCGTCGCGGCATGCGAGCCCGGACGGGATCTCTCGGGGCAAGGGCAGCAAGGCGCGCTCTCGCGCACGCATCCCAGGCAGCGTGAGAACAGCTACTCTTCGACCGCGGACGAGGATGGGGCACCGGCGCATAGGCGCACTTGCACCAGGGGAGCGCGGGCCGATCAGGCCATGCTCTCCACGAGAGCGCGGAGCGCGGGAGCCGGGTCGGATGAGCGGTTCACCACCCCCACGGCGGCGAGGCTGCGCACCCCCGCCGCCAGCACCGCGGGCACCCGCTCGAGATCGATGCCTCCGATGGCCACCACGGGCAGGCTGCTCGCCGCCGCCATGGCGGCCAGGCCCGCCACGCCCAGGACAGGATCGGGTCGCAGCTTCGTGGTGGTGGGGAACACCGGGCCCGCGCCGAGGTAGTCCGCGCCGAGGGCGCAGGCCTGCCGGACCTGGTGGAGGTCGTGGGTGGAGATCCCGATGAGCGCCTCGGGTCCCAGCAGGGAGCGGGCCTGCGCAACGGAGCAGTCGTCCTGCCCCAGGTGCACGCCGTCAGCCCCCACCTCGAGCGCCAGCAGCGGGTCGTCGTTGACGATGAACAGGTGTCCCGCCGGGATCAGCGCCCGGACCGCCCTGGCCACCCGCAGCAGATCGGCGCGCTCCGCCTCCTTGGCGCGCAGCTGGACGCAGCGCACTCCTTCGGCCACCATCAGCGCGGCGAGGCGCTCGTAGCCGAGCACTGGATCGGAGAGGATCCCGTAGAAGCCGGGCGGGAAGGGGCGGCGCATCTCTCCTCCGGACCGGGCGCAGCTAACCCGCGAGGCTGGAGCCTGCGCGCCGGACGCGCTACCCCCCGTTCGATGACAGCCCCTCACGCGCAGCTGGGACCCGATGAGACGCTGGACCGCCTGGCGGGTGGCTGGTGGATCCTGCAGCTGCGATCCGGGCACCGGTACTCCACAGACGATGTGCTCACCGCCTGGACGGGCCTGCAGGCCAGGCCGACAGCCAGCAGCGTTCTGGACCTGGGCGCCGGCGTCGGCTCGGTGGGCTTGATGTCCCTGCAGGGCCTCTCGCCGCGGGCCCGCCTGGTGGCTGTGGAGGTGCAGGCGGTCAGCGCCGGCCTGGCTCGGCGCAGCGTCGCCCTCAACCGACAGCAGCACAGGGTGCAGATCCGACAGGGCGATCTGAGACAGGCGGGCGTCCTCGAAGATCACGAGCGCTTCGACCTGGTGCTGGCCAACCCGCCCTACCTCACGCCGGGAACCGCCTCGCCCTCGCCCCATCCCCAGCGCGCCGCCGCCCGGCTGGAGCTGCACGGGGACCTGTTCGACTACTGCCGCGTGGCGGCGGCGCACCTGGCCGCTGCAGGGCGCTTCTGCCTGTGCCACTCGGCGCGCGATCCCAGGCCAGAGCGGGCCATCGCGCAGGCCGGGTTCGCCCTGCTGGCCCGGCACGAGGTGCGGTTCCGCCACGGACGGTCGCCCATGATCGCCATCTTCACCTGCGGCCACGACGGGCAACGCGAGGATCCCCCTCCCCTGTGCATCCGCGGAGCTGACGGCGCCTGGACCGAGGACTGGCTCACGATCCGCCACGCCATCCGGATCGACCCGTGAGGGACTTCCGCGCCGAGCTCGCTGGGGAGCGCTGCTGGGATCGGGGCGTGCAGGCCAGCTTCGAGGCCCGGGGCGAGCCCGACCGGGACGCCATCCTGCAGAACCGGGAGGAGCTGCTGGGCCTCTGCCGGTTCATCGAAGCCCACCAGGTGCGCTCCTACCTGGAGATCGGCGTCTGGACGGGCGGGCTGGTGAGGGCCCTGTGCCGCCTGTTCCCCTTCGAGCGCGTGGCCGCCTGCGACCACGGCTGGGCGGAGCAGCGCGGTCTCCACATCCGGCTGCCTCCCCAGGTGGAGTTCTTCCGCGGCGACTCCGAGTCCGCCGAATTCAGGCGCTGGCGGGCCGGGCTGGGCCCAATCGACCTGGTGCTCATCGACGCCAACCACAGCTACCACGCGGTCAAGCGGGACTTCGCCGTGAACCGGGGATTCCCGCATCGCTTCCTCGCCCTGCACGACATCACAGGCTCCAGCCGCCACACCCGCGGAGTGGCGCGCCTGTGGCGGGAGCTGAGCCAAGGCCACAAGCTGGAGATCGTGCGCCCCCACCGCGAGCTGGGCCTGGAGCACTCCACCATGGGCATCGGCGTCTGGTCGGAGCGGGAACCCATCGGTGGTTAGGAGATCGAACCCGCAGCCGCGGAGCGCACCATGCATGCCATCACCATCGCCCTGCTGCTCCAGCCCTTCTCCCACGCCCAGGACGCCCAGATCCTGATGCTGGGCAACTCCTACACCCAGTTCAACGATCTGCAGTCTCTCGTGGCCGGGGCCCTCGTCGAGACAGTGCCTGCGTGGAGCGAGGTGGACGCACGGCGCCTCACCCGCGGCGGCTGGACCCTGGCGGACCACGCCGCCGAGGCCGACGGCAGCAGCGGCGACACCGAGTGGAGCGAGGCCCTGGTGAGCGGCCCCGAGGCGGGCAGCTGGGACCAGGTCATCTTGCAAGATCAGAGCCAGGTGCCAGGCTTTCCCACGACCGAGACCAGTTGGATCGCCAGCCGCGATGGGGCGGTGATCCTCGACGGGCTCATCGGCGATGGCGCTGGCGAGACCGTGTTCCTGCTCACCTGGGGCAGGCGCGACGGGGACTCCGGCAACCCGGACATCTATCCCGACTTCACCACCATGCAGGACCGCCTGCTGGAGGGCTACCTGGCCTACTCAGAGGCATGCACCACCGCAGGAGAGGTCGCCTGGATCATCCCCGCCGGTCTGTCCTTCCAGCAGGTGCACGACGAGATCCTCGCGGCGGGAGGAGCGCCCACCGACCCCAGCAGCGCCTTCTACGCCCTGTACAGCGGTGACGGCAGCCACCCCAGCCTCGCGGGCAGCTGGCTGGCGGCCCTCACGGCCGCAGCGACGCTCACCGGTCGCTCCGTGGCCCAGGTGCCGGCACCTGGAGAGCTCGATGGCGATCTAGCCGACACCCTGCGCCCCGCGGCCGACGCGCTGCTGGCCGAGCCCTTCGGCGACGTCGCCTATCGCTGGGCCCACGACTGGGACGACTGGCAGAGCCCCCAGGATGTCTCGGCCGAGGGCACCGCGATCTCCGGGCTCGTGCAGCGGCCGTTGGTGCGCGTTGCGGCCGACGCGGGGCAGGTGCAGAGCCTGGCGCTGGGCGCCGAGCACGCCGATGGCCAGCAGGGCGAAGGACGCCTGCTGGTGACCGACGGCGGCGGCTTGCAGATCACCACCATGTCCACGCTGGGAGACTCGGCGCTGCTGATCAGCGGGGGTAGCCTGGAGATCGCCAGCGGGAGCTTGCCCCCCACCGAGCACTCGGGCGGCCGGCTGCGGCTCGGCGGCAGCGTCGATCTGCTGGGCGACCTGACCGGGTCGGAGCAGGCCGAGCTCGAGCTGGTGCTCCACCAGCTGCAGGGTCCATGGCTGGACATCAGCGGCGACGCCACGCTGGCCGGCACGCTCATCGTGCAGCTGGACCAGGCCCTGCAGGGCGACGACGCTGGCCAGGTGGAGCTGGTGCGAGCCGCCACGCTGGAGCTTGACACGGCACTGCAGACCGAGCTGCCCGCGGGCTGCGAGATCCAGCTGCACCACTACGACGACGGCGATGTGCTGGTGCTCAGCTGGAGCGCCTGCGACCTCTGCGACACGGGCTCGGCCGCGCCGGAGACCTGCGGCTGCGCCGCGGGCGGGGTCCGTTCCTCGGGGATCATGGCGGGCCTGCTGCTGCTGGGCCTGAAGCGCCGGAGCCCGAGCGGCGCCCGCACCCCCAGGTGCCGTCGGCCGAGCGCCCCTACAGGATCACCACCCGCAGCGGCTCGGCGGCGCTCCCGTGGCTGCCTGTTCCGCAGCCTTCGACCGTGAAGTAGACCAGCAGCGCGGGGCGATGCTGGGCGCTGATGGCCAGAGTCCAGCTGAAGCTCGGACCTGGGCCGGAGAGCAGCTCGTGCTGCCAGCCCGGCTGGCCCTCCACCTGCCAGTGGGCCGCGGCCTGGCAGCCGCTGGCGGTGGTGATGACCCCGGCGCTGAGCGTGCCGTTGCGCAGCGCGCGGCGCGGAAGCGAGACCTGGAGATCCACGGGATCGGAGGCGCCGCTGGACCCGAGCTCCACCACGATCTCCTGGGTCACCCGGGCCACCGCGCTGCGCCCCGACGCTGGCTCGATCCTCGACACCGCGGGCGGTGGAGCCTGCTCGGGGACGCGCTCAGCCTGCGCGCTGCCGGGTGAGCGGTCTGGGACGACGACAGGGACCGCAGGCGCGGGGCTGGGCGCGGGCGGCTGCACGCTGGTGGGCTCATCAGCCGAGGTCCCGCCTCGAGGGTCCGGCTCGACGACAGCGGCGGGGAGCTGCTCCTCGGGATCGGGACCAGCGGCGCGCTGGGCCTCGGGCGGCGGCTCCGGCGAGGCCGGCTGGGGCGCCACCAGCGGCGCCACCGTGGCCACCTCGCCCCGGGAGGAGATCAGCCAGGCGACGCCCACGCTCAGCGCAGCCAGAGCCGGCACCAGCAGCAGCAGCAGCAGCAGCAGGATCACGAAGACCTGCCTGCGCGGCACCCCCACCGCGATGGCCGGCTCGGTGTCCTCCTCCTCCTCCAGGGGATCGTGGTCGGTCACCAGGGTGGCCTCTCCCACCAGCGGACGGACCAGGATGTGCGAGCTGTCCTCGTCCAGGCTCATGCCCACCAGCTCGCCGCCGTGGTCCTGCTCGGCCCTGGCCGCCACCTCGGGCACGGTGCTGCGGGCCCAGTCCCGCAGCTCGGGCCCCCGCAGGTGGCGGGAGGTCTGCAGGCAGAAGTGGGCGACGCTGCCGGCCGAGGGACGCCGGCGCGGATCGAAGTCCAGCATCTGGCCCAGAATGTCGAGCACCGGGCCGGCGCAGGTGCCCCACTCCCGCAGATCGAGCGTGGCCAGGCGCGCCTCCAGCCGCTGGCTGTGCTGCTCGGCGCTCAGCCCGCAGCGACCGAAGCGCGAGCGCGCGATGCACTCGCAGAAGGTGACCCCCAGAGCGTAGGTGTCGGTGGCGGGCGACAGCTCCTGGCTCAGGAAGACCTCGGGTGCCAGGAAGGTCAGGGAGCCGATCAGCTGGTTGTGGGTGGTGGTCTCGCGCTCCATGGCGTCGGAGCGCGCCACGCCGAAGTCCAGCACCTTCACCTCGCCATCGGGCGTGATGCGGATGTTCGAGGGCTTGATGTCGCGATGCAGCACGCGCAGGGGTTCTCCGGTGAGGGCGCTGGGGCGCGACCAGGCCGCGTCCAGGGCGTCGGCCACGCGCGCGACGATGGCGGCGATCACCGCGGGCGGAGGGGGGTGGATGTTGCGCTTGGGGTGCACCAGCCACAGCAGGTTGGCGCCGGGCACGTATTCCATGACCACCGCCACCCGACCGCCCAGCAGCAGCAGGTCGTCCGCCTGCACGATGCAGGGGTGCCGCAGGTGGCCCAGCAGGCGAGCCTCGTCGCGCATACGACCGACGATGTCGGGCTCCTCGAGGAACTCCGGCTTGAGCACCTTGATGGCCACCGGTTTGGCGAAGCCGCCCGCGCTCACCATCTCGGCCAGGTAGACCTCACCGAAGGCTCCAGCGCCGATGCGCCGCCGGAAGCGGAAGCTGCGGCGGGTGGGCGCGGGCGGTGGCGGGTTCATGGGCAAGCAGGGCTCAGTAGTCGCCGCCGCAGCCCGTGGGGACCTCGGCAGGCTCGCCATCGGCGTCGATGATGCCCTCGACATACCAGCACATGCGCAGCAGCTCCTCGTCGTTCATCTCGTCGCCCTCCGCCACCCGGGTGCTGCCGGCGTTGTCCTTGATGCGCCCCTGGAAGGGCAGCTGCAGGTTGTCCTCGTCCGCCAGGCGCGCCAGCTCGTTCTCGATGTCGATGCGCAGCGTGGACGGCAGCACCTCGTTGAGCTCCGCCAGGTGCACCGTGCTCTGCTCTGGGTCGGTCAGCATCTGGTCCCAGACCTGCTCGTAGGGATCCCAGCTGCCGTCTGCCATGGCCTGCACCAGGCGCAGGTACAGCGGGCCCCAATTCCAGTAGGGCGCCGTGAGGCAGGAATCGCCCACCAGGGAGCAGGAGTCCTGGTTGTCGTAGCCGATGGAGTAGATGGACTCGCCGTCGTCGTGGTGGGTCTGCACGGTCTCCAGGGCGATGGTGGTGTCGGTCTTGTTGACGATGACCGTGGCGCCCGCGGCGATCAGGGCTTCCGCCACCAGCGGCTCGTTGTCGGTGTCGAGCCAGGCGTGGATCCACTCCACGTGGACCTGCGCGTCCGGGTTCTGCTGGCGCGCCCCGAGCGTGAGCGCGTTGAGGTGCCGGACCGTCTCGGGGATCACCACCGGCCCCACCACGCCGATGCGGTCGCTCCCGGTCTCTTCGGCCATGTGGCCCGCCACCATGCCCGCCAGGTACCAGGCCTGGTACATGCGGCCGAAGTAGGAGCCCATGTTGGGAGCGCTGTAGAAGCCCGAGCAGTTGAGGAAGTTGGCTTCGGGATGGTTGGCGGCGGCGTTCTGGGTGGAGGAGATGAAGTCGTAGCTGGTGGTGATGAGCACGTCGTCCCCCTCCGCCACGAAGCCCTCCATCACCTCCAGGGCGTCGGCCACCAGCACGCTGGGCTCGTAGTGGGTGCTCAGACCCTCGAGGTTCTCCTCCAGGTAGAGGCGCCCATCGTCGTGGGCCTTGGTCCAGCCATGATCGCCGATGGGACCAACGTAGAGGAACCCCACGTCGGAGATCTCGCCGCCGGGCCAGGGCCCCAGCCAGCAGCCGCCGGCGAGCAGGGCCAGGAGCACCGACGGGCGGAGCGAGCGGGCGTGCCTCATGGGCGGCGACCTCCCCGGACGGACAGGCCGACCGCGGCGGTGGAGGGTTCGAAGGAGGGCACCAGCGCGACCTGCCTGCCCCTGCGCTGGGCGGCCAGCTCCACCAGCAGGCCGGTGACGAGCACGCCGGCCCCCACGCCCGCTCCGATGACGGCGGCGTGGTTCCAGGGGAGCAGCGCCTCGTACTCGCCGCGCTGGCCTTCCTCCACGTAGTGCTCACCCCAGGTCCAGCTCAAGCCCATGCCCACCGAACCGGCCGCGGTGGCGGCTGCGCCGGTGCCCAGCAGGGTCCACCCGATGGCGCGACCGGCCGAACCGGGAGGTCGCGGTGTGGGCGCCGCCACCGGGGAGGCGATCTGCGGGGCGGGAACGGGCGCGGGTGGCGCGGAGATCGCAGCGCCGCCCTCCGCCTGCCGCTGCTCGGCCTGCTGCAGCAGCTGGTCCAGCTCTCCCAGCACCGCCTCGTCGCTGAGCTGCATGCAACCCACGAAGCTGCCGTAGGCTTCACGGGCGAGATCCAGGTTGTCCAGCGCCAGGTAGGCGCGGCACAGGTACTCGTCGACGATGCAGCAGCCTGGATCCTCAGCCTGGGCGCGCCGCAGCAGGGACAGCGCCAGCGCCGGCTCGCCGTCGTCCAGCGCCTCGGAGGCGGCGAAGAGGTAGTTCTCGACCTTGAGGCTGACCTCCTCTGCGGCCACAGCGCCGGCCCACAGCGCCAGGCCGAGGCAGGCTGCCAGGAGCGGGGAAAGCGGGGAGCGTGGCGGCATCCGGCGTGCTCCAGCCCGCGTGGGGGGCGCAAGGTGACATACCCTGCATACCAGCGATCCGGCCGCTGAAGCCAGCCCGCAGGAGCGCGAGGCCCGCGGGGGTGCGACGGCGCGAGCCCATCTCCTCCGCCGCCTCGGCAGCGCGCACTCGAGGCGCTACACCGGCTAGAGGCTCCAGGCCGCGATCACAGGCTTGGTGGGCAGCCCAGTGCCCGCCACCGTGGCGGTGGCCAGGATGTCGATGTCACCCGTGGCGGCCTCGGTGGTGTCGATGTCGTTCCCGTAGCTGAAGACGGCGCCTTCGATGCCCCGCAGGATGGTGCTGCCACCGTTGGCCAGCTGGACCTGGTAGGCGTCACCGTCGTCGTTGTCGATCTGGTAGCCGTGGTACTCGGTGCCGTTGTCCTGGTACACCAGCCGCGTCAGGCTCTCCATGTCGAAGGCGCTCTCGTCATCGAAGTGGGCCATGTCGTCGCCCTGGAAGATGATGCCCTGGCCAGCGCAGGAGAAGTCGTACAGGGCCTCCACCGTGCTCACGTCGTCGGGCGAGTGGCCCGGATTTGACAGCATGGCCACGTGGTAGCCCTCCAGCGCCGAGGCCTCTATCCCCGACCCGGGCTCGTCGAGGAAGTCCGCGTCGTAGCCGGCATCCACGAGGGTCTGCCAGGCATTCGTGCTGTCGTCCATGTCCTCGCCGCTGTGGTCGTCGTCGCGGATGACCAGCACGCGGGGCGAGGTGACGCCGTCGGGCGTGGCCCAGGCCACCGAGTTCAGCAGCAGCGTGCTCGCGACGCTCTGATCCATGAACTCGTCGCTCAAGGTCAGCAGGATGGTGAGCACGCGGCCCACGGGCTCGTCTCCATCGTCGCTGTCGTCGGTATCGTCGCTGTCGCCTTCGTCCGAGCCCGGGTCGGCGCTGTCCCAGCCGGAGTCGGGATAGGCGTCCTTGCCGCTGTTGAAGCCGTAGTCCGAGCAGCCGCCCAGCAGCAGAGCGCCTGTGAGGACCGGGATGCGCATGGGGCCTCCAGTGACCGAGGGGCGCCCCTGAACCCAAGCAGGATCCGTGCCAGGACAGCCCGCCAGCGGTCGATTGGCCGCTGATCCCGAACAGGGCGAAGAAGCAGGGGTACCCGGCCTCCCCGGAGCGTCGCCCCGGGCGGCGACACCCAGGTCGCACCGGGATCAGCTCGCCCCTCGAATCGAGGCTAGAATTCCGCGATGGCGCCTGCGGCGAGCAGCTCTTCGTAGAAGATGCCGCCCGGCTCCCACCAGGGGGAAGCGCTGGAGTCCAGCCCGGCCCGCCACAGCAGGAACGCGGTGGACAGGCCCAGCGAGTGGGTCAGGATCTCGTCGTCGCTGAACACATCGCTCTGGCTCACGCCGCAGAGCAGGCTGCACGCCGCGCAGTCGTTGGGGCTCTGGAGATCGCAGTGATCCGCGTGGCTCAGCTTGAGCACGCGCCCCTGGGAGATGCCGGCGTACAGGGGCAGGGCGTTGTTGTAGCCGTTGCAGGTGGACCACTCGGCCAGCAGCGCGTAGGCGGGCAGATCGACGCTGGCCGCCGCCACCGCGCCGATGCCCATCCACTCGGTGGGATCCAGCCCCAGCTGCCCCAGGGCGGCGCTGTCCTCCGCCGCAGCCACCAGGGAAGCCAGACCGCCCGCGGAGTGCCCGGCGTACAGCGTTGAGCTGCTCCCCAGCCCCTGGGCCAGCTCCACCATGTGCTCGCCGTTCTGCTGCTGGTCCAGGTCGAAGGCGGTGGAGTGGCACAGGTCCGGCGCCACCACGTCGAGGCCCCAGCTGGCCCAGTGCTGCGCCACGCCCGCCATCTGGTCCCTCGAACACTCCAGGCCGTGAGCGAGCACCACCAGCGGGCCCTCGGTCCCGCCCTGGGGCGCGTAGCGGTCGTAGTCCAGCGTGCAGCCCGACACCGCCAGGGACCCGGTGCTCAGCGCCACGGCATGGGGCCCCGCTGCGCGCAGATCCGAAGGCGGCGCTGGCCCGGTATCGCCCGTATCCACCGGGCTCTGCGTGTCGGCCGCGCCGGTGTCCATCCCGCCGCTGTCCGGGTCGCCGGTGTCCGCCGGCGCGTGGCTGTCGGCGGTGTCCGCGCTGTCGCGCCAGATGCTGCTGTCGCCGGGCCGCGGGCCGCTGTCCTGGTCCAGCTCCGTCAAGCAGGCCAGCGGGACCAGCAGGAGCGCGGCCAGGATGCGTGGAGAACGATTCATTCCAAGGACCTCCCGGCCCCGGTGGAGGCCGCACGATATCACGAGCTGAGGCTCGTGATTGACAAGCGCACGGGCGAGTGGCGTGATGCCGTCGACCCCAGCGGGAGGTGAGCATGGATTTCGCGTTGACCGAGGAGCAGCGGCGCCTCAAGGGAGAGATCCTCCGCTTCGCGCGCAGCGAGATCGTGCCCCGGGTGGCCGAGCACGAGGCGCGCTCCGCCTTCGACCGCGAAGCCTGGGGCATGCTGGGCCAGATGGGGGTGCTGGGCCTGCACCTGCCGGTGGAGCTGGGCGGCAGCGGGGCAGACGTCATGAGCTGCGTGCTGGTGGGCGAGGCCCTGGGCGAAGCCGGCGTCGATGGGGGGCTCAGCCTGAGCTACGGCGCCCACAGCTTCCTCTGCGCGGACACCATCCTGGTGCACGGCAGCGAACAGCAGCGCCAGCGCTACATCCCGAGGCTGGCCAGCGGCGAGTGGATCGGCTGCATGGCGCTCACCGAGCCCGACGCGGGCTCCGACGTGGCCGCCCTCCGCACGCGGGCCGTCCGCAGCGACCAGGGCTGGGTGCTCAACGGCAGCAAGATGTTCATCACCAACGGCAGCATCGCCGACGTGGCCGTGGTGTACGCCAAGACAGACCCCGCAGCCGGCCACGGGGGCATCTCCGCCTTCGTGGTGGAGCGGGGCACGCCGGGCTTCTCGGCGGGGCGCGACCTGGTGAAGATGGGGGTGCGCACCTCCCCCACCTCGGAGCTGATCCTCGAGGACTGCGTCATCCCCGCGGACAACCTGCTGGGCCGCGAGGGCATGGGCTTCCTGATGGCCATGCAGACGGTGGAGTGGGATCGCAGCGCCCTGCTGGCTCCCTTCGTGGGCTCCATGGCCTACCTCATCGATCGCAGCGCCCGCTACGCCCAGCAGCGCCGCCAGTTCCAGCGCCCCATCTCCGCCTTCCAGGCTACCCGCCAGAAGCTCGCGGACATGAAGATCTTCATGGAGACCGCCCGCACGCTGGTGTACCGCGTCGCCTGGTGCAAGGACCAGGGCCGGCCCCTCAACCACCTGGAAGCCGCCATCGCCAAGCTCTTCGTGGGTGACTGGTCCCTGCGCCCCACCAACGACGCCATGCTGCTGCACGGTGGCTATGGCTACTGCCACGAGTACGACGTGGAGCGCGTCTTCCGCGATGGACGCCTCGCCCCCATCGGAGGCGGCACCTCCGACATCCAGAAGCTGATCATCTCGCGCCTGATCTGAAGGGAGGAGCGCCATGGACTTCGACTGGACCGATGAGCAGAGAGCCCTGCGCGAGGCCACGGCTGCCGCCATCGGCGCCGATCACGGCGCTGCGCCGCAGGCCCTGGAGCAGGCCGACCTGCGCGAGCTGGGAGCGATCCTGCGCGCCCAGCTGACCAGGCTGGCCGAGCGGAGCTACCTGACCGAGGGCCTGCAGCGCCTGGCAGCCCAGGAGCTGCTGGCCAGCCACAGCCCCTCGCTCTTCCTGGCCGTGGAGACCTCCACCACCATCTTCGGTGACCTGCTGGCGGAGCTCCCAGGCGACGAGCTCTGCGGCCGCCTGCTGGGACTGCTGCGCGCCGGACGCCTGCTGGGCGCGGTGGCCAGCGCCGACGGACCCGACGGCGCGCCGCCCGAGCTGGGCCCCACCATCGCCACCCGTGACGGCCAGGACCTGGTGCTGCACGGCCGCAAGCCCTTCGTCACCAACGGTCCCTTGGCCGACTGGTTCGCCGTGGTAGCGCAGCTCGACGGGGACGCCCCGCGGCGCTCCGTGGTCTGCCTGCTGGACGCCTCCACCCCGGGCCTGCTCCGCAGCCCGCGCATCGAGACGCTGGGCTACCGCGGGCTGGCGGTCTGCTCGCTGGAGCTCACCGGGGTCCGCGTACCAGCAGCACAGGTGCTGGGCAGCGAGGGCGCCGAGCCCATCCTGGCGCGCCTGCGCGCGCGGGAAGACCTGTGCCTCGCCCAGGCCTCGGTGGGGGTGGCGCAGCGCAGCTTCGACGCCGCCCGCAGCCACGCCCGCAGCCACAAGCGCGACGGCAAGCCCATCGAACGGCGACAGCAGGTGGCCTTCTCCCTGGCCGAGATGCTCACCCTGCTGCAGAGCGCCCAGTGGCTGGTGCGGCGCGCCGCGTGGGCCTGGGCGGAGGGCACAGCCGACGCAGACGCGCTGCTGGGCTGCGCCAAGGTCTTCGCCGCAGAGGCTGCGGAGCGGGTGGCGCGGCTGGGCCTGCAGCTGTCAGCCGGCGCCGGCTACACCACCGGCAGCGTGGCCGAGGCAGCCCACCGCGACGCCTGCTTCACCGCGCTGGCCGGCACCACCAGCGAGCGCTGCCGCATGTCCATCGCCGCAGATCTGTTGGAAGGCCCATGAACGTCATCGAGAGCAACATCGACGCGCGCAGCGACGCCTACCGAGCCAACTACGCGGCCATGGAGGCGCTGGTGGCCAGGCTGCGCGACGAGCTCCGCCAGGCCCGCAACGAGCGCTCTGACAGGGCGCGAGCGCGCAACGCCCAGCTAGGCAAGCTCACCATTCAGCAGCGCCTCGACTCCCTGCTGGACCGCGACGCGCCCTGGCTTGAGATCGCGCCGCTGGCCGCGCGGGGCATGTACGACAAGAAGATCCATGGCGCCGGCACGCGGGTGGGCGTCGGCCTGGTGAACGGCCGCGAGGTGTTGGTGCACGCCAACGATCCCATGATCAAGGGCGGCACCATCTACCCCATGGGCGTCAAGAAGACGCTGCGCAGCCAGACCATCGCCATGGAGAACCGCCTGCCCATGATCATGCTGGTGGACTCGGGGGGAGCCTACCTGCCGCTGCAGGCCGAGATCTTCCCCGACGTGGACGACGGGGGCCGGGTCTTCTACAACCAGGCCTGGATGTCCAAGCTGAACATCCCCCAGATCACCGCGGTCATGGGCCTGTGCACCGCAGGAGGAGCCTACATCCCCGCCATGTCCGACCACGTGGTGCACGTCTCCGGCACCGGCGCCATCTTCCTGGGGGGCCCGCCCCTGGTCAAGGCCGCCACCGGCGAAGAGGTGAGCGCCGAGGAGCTGGGCGGCGCCATGGTGCACTGCAGCGAATCCGGGGTCTCGGACTACCTGGCCGACGACGACGCCCACGCCTGCCAGATCCTGCGCGACATCGTGGCCATGCTGCCCGCGGGGCGCAAGGCCGAGTTCCCCCGCCGCGATCCGCGGCCACCCCTGTACGATCCCCAGGAGATCTGGGGAGTGGTGCCCAGCAAGCTCTCCACCCACTACGACATGCGCGAGCTGCTGGCCCGCATGGTGGACGGCTCCGAGCTCCTCGAGTTCAAGGCCCTGTACGGCCCCACCCTGGTGTGCGGCTGGGCGTGGATCCACGGCCAGCAGGTGGGGGTGCTGGGCAACAACGGCATCCTGTTCTCCGACAGCGCGCTCAAGGCCACCCAGTTCGTCCAGCTCTGCGACCGCCAGGGCATCCCCCTCGTCTTCCTGCAGAACATCGCCGGCTACATCGTGGGCAGCGAGTACGAGCGGGGCGGCATCACCAAGCACGGCCACAAGATGGTCAACGCCGTGGCCACCGCCACCGTGCCCAAGTTCACCGTGATCGTCGGCGCCTCCTTCGGCGCGGGCAACTACGGCATGTGCGGCCGCGCCTACTCGCCGCGTTTACTGTGGATGTGGCCCAACGCCCAAATAGGCGTGATGGGCGCCGAGCAGGCCGCCGACGTCCTGGTCACCGTCAAGAACGACCAGCTGGCCCGCGAAGGCAAGCCCCCCCTCCCCGCCCCCGCGGTGGAGATGATGAAGAAGCCCATCCTGGCCGCCGCCGCCCAGCAGGGCGACGCCTGGCACAGCACCAGCCAGCTCTGGGACGACGGGATCCTGGATCCTGCGCGCACCCGCGACGTGCTGGGGCTGGCCATCGCGGCCGCGGCCAACGCTCCCCTCGAGGGCCGACACCAGGGCCACGGCACCTTCCGGATGTGAGGCGCAGCATGCTGAAGAACATCCTGGTGGCCAACCGCGGCGAGATCGCGGTGCGCATCATGCGCACCATCCGCGAGCTGGGCCTGCGCAGCATCGCCGTGTTCTCCGAGGCCGACAGGAACTCCCTGCACGTGCTCAGCGCCGACGACGCCGTCGAGATCGGTGGCTCCGAGCCCGCCGAGAGCTACCTGAACGGCGAGCGCATCATCCAGGCCGCGCTGCAGACCGGCGCCGACTCCGTGCACCCGGGCTACGGCTTCCTGGCGGAAGATGCGGGGTTCGCCCGCGCCGTGGCGGAGGCGGGCCTGGTGTTCATCGGGCCACCGCCCGAGGTCATCGCCCGCCTGGGCGACAAGACCGCTGCCCGGCGGCTCATGAGCCAGCACGGAGTGCCCCTCATCCCCGGCATGCTGGCGCCAGAGTCGGACCCCGCCCGCCTGCAGCAGGCCGCAGGAGAGATCGGCTATCCCCTGCTCATCAAGGCGGTGGCGGGAGGGGGCGGCAAAGGCATGCGCGCGGTGCGCGGGCCAGCGGAGCTCTCCGCAGCAGCCCAGCAGGCGGCCAGCGAAGCCTTGAACGCCTTCGGGGACGGGGCCATCTACCTGGAGCGCTACCTCCAGCGCCCCCGCCACGTGGAGGTGCAGATCCTGGCCGACCAGCACGGAACCGTGCTGCACCTGTTCGAGCGCGAGTGCTCCATCCAGCGACGCCACCAGAAGCTGGTGGAGGAGACCCCATCCCTAGCCCTGGATGCCGATCTCAGACAGCGCCTGTGCGCCGCGGCGGTCACCGCCGCCACGGCGGCCGGCTACCAGGGCGCCGGCACGGTGGAGTTCCTGCTGGATCCCGCGGGGGCGTTCTACTTCCTGGAGGTCAACGCGCGCCTGCAGGTGGAGCACCCCATCACCGAGCTGACGGTGGGCCTCGACCTGGTCCGCCAGCAGATCCTGATCGCCTCGGGCCAGCGCCTGCAGCTGGACCAGGCGCGGATCCAGCAGCGTGGCCACGCCATCGAATGCCGCATCTACGCTGAGGATCCCGCCCAGGACTTCATGCCCTGCCCCGGCGAGGTGTCGCTGCTGCATCCCGCCGCGGGTCCCGGGGTGCGCTTCGACTCCGGCATCCACGCGGGCTTCGAGATCCCGGTGCACTACGACCCCATCCTGGGCAAGCTGGTGGTGTGGGCCGAGGACCGGCCAGCCGCCATCGCGCGCATGCGCCGCGCCTTGCAGGACAACGTGATCCTGGGCGTCACCACCACCACCGAGCTGCTGCTGGAGGTGGTGAGCAGCCAGGCCTTCGCCGATGGCGAGACGCACACGTCTTTTCTCGACGAGCACTTCGCCGGCTGGCGGCCAGCCGGCGAAGGCGATCTGCTCGCACGGATGGGCTTCGTGGCCGACCAGCTCACCGGCGCGGGCCGGCCCGCCAGCGCCGGCAGCGGCGCGGCCAGGGCCGAGTGGCAGGCTCCCTGGCAGCGGCTGGGCGCCTGGGACCTGTTGGAGTGAACATGAGACACCAGCTGGAAATCCGAGCCGAGCTCCAGTCCGTGGAGGTCCACACCACCGACGAGCAAGGCAGCTGGGAGCTCTCCATCGACGGCCAGCGGCATCGCCTGCAGCTGGCCCAGGCCGGCGCGGGCCACCTGCGCCTGCGCAGGGGGGATCGCTGGCTGGACTGCTGGGTAGCGCGCACGCCGAACGGGACCTGGGTGTGGGCCGAGGGCCGCGCCCGCCTGGTGCGCGAGCTCAGCGGCCGGCGCAGGGGCGCCGCGGGTGGCCAGGGCCAGCGGGTCACCCCCAGCATGCCCGCGGTGGTGGTGAGCCTGGCGGTGGAGCCTGGCCAGGGCGTGCAGAAGGGCCAGGCCTTGCTGGTGATCTCCGCCATGAAGATGGAGACCACCCTGGTGGCACCCTACGCGGGCATCGTACAGGCGGTGAGCACCGAGGTGGGCGCCAAGGTGGCCCCCGGCGATGTGCTGGTGGAGATCGAAGCACACCAGGAGGCCAGCCATGACTGACGCCCCAGCCCTGCTGTACGACGCCGCCGACGGTGTGGCGCGCCTCACCATCAACCGGCCCCAGCGGCGCAACGCGCTCTCTCCTGCCACCATCCAGCTCTTCGGCGTCCACCTGGACCAGGCGCAAGGCGATCCGCAGGTGCGCGCTGTCTGCATCACGGGTGCCGGCGAGCAGGCCTTCTGCGCGGGCGCCGACCTGGCGGCCACCGTCGGAGGCCCGGGTGGGCTGGAGGCCATGCGCGACTATGCGCGCCTGCTGCTGCGCCTCGACGCCTTCCCCAAGCCGCTCGTGGCCCGGGTCAACGGGTACTGCGTGGGCGGCGGCCTGGGGCTGATGCTGGCCTGCGACATGGCCTACGCCCGCGCCGGGGCCAAGCTGGGCACACCCGAGCTGAACGTGGGCCTGTTCCCCATGATGATCGCGCCGCTGATCCTGCGCGCGGCGCCCCGGTCGCGAGCTCTGGAGATGATCTACACCGCCGCCATGATCCCGGCCGAAGAGGCCCGGGAGCTGGGGCTGGTCACCCGTGTCTTCCCCGCCGGAGAGCTGGACACAGCGGTGGACGGGATCCTGCAGCGCCTGGCGGGCAAGGCCCCCGTGGCCATGGCCGCCGGCCGTCGAGCGCTGGCCGCCGTGCAGGGCATGGAGCTCGAACCCGCCATGGACCACCTCTGCGACCAGCTGCTCTCGCTGGTTCGAACTGAAGACGCCGCCGAGGGCCTCAGCGCCTTCCTGCAGCGCCGCGAGCCGGTCTGGAAGGGCCGCTAGGAGACCGCCATGCCATCCCTGTGGACTCGCGAGAACATGGACTTCGAGCGCCCCTGCATGATCACCTGCGCCCTGTCAGGCGTGGTGGCCGACCGGGCGCAGTGTCCCGCGATCCCATACACCCCCGAAGAGTACGCCCAGGAGGCGCGCCGGGCCTGGGAGGCGGGCGCCGCGGTGGTGCACGTGCACGCGCGCACGCCGCGGGGCCTGCCCAGCTACGAGGTCTCCGACTACCGCGCCATCTACGACGCCATCACCGCCGCCTGCCCGGTGATCATCAACTTCTCCACCGGCGCCATCGACATCACCACCGAGCAGAAGACCGCCCACATCAAGGCCATCAGGCCCGCCATCGGTGCCCTCAACATGGGCTCCATGAACTACGCCAAGTACCACCCGGGCAAGCAGCGCTTTGTCTTCGAGTTCGTCTTCAAGAACCCGTTCTCGGAGATCATCCAGATCGTCGAGGCCATGAACGAGGTGGGCACCCGCCCTGAGCTCGAGTGCTTCGATGTCGGCCAGGTGGGCAACTCCCTGCCCTTGATCCACATGGGCCTGCTCCAGCCCCCCTACCAGTACAGCTTGATCATGGGAGTTCTGGGCGGGGTGCCACCCACCGCCTCGAACCTGCACGCCATGGTGCAGCAGCTGCCTCCCCGCAGCGACTGGGAGGTCATCGGCATCAGCCACGACCAGTGGCGCATGGTGGCCGCCGCCGTCGCCCTGGGTGGCAATATTCGCGTAGGCCTGGAGGACAACTTCTACCTGTCCCGCGGCCAGATGGCCGCCTCCAACGGCGAGCTCGTGGCCAAGGCAGCGCGCATGGTGCGCGACCAGGGCCGCGAGCTGGCCACCGTCGAAGAGTGCCGCGAGCGGCTGAAGCTGCAGCATCGATAGCGCCGCGGGCCAAACGCCGGAGTCTGTGCCCTGGCCCACCGCGACGCGCGTTGTGCAGGGCTGGGCGGGAGCGTACCAGTCTGCAGCAGCTGGATGTCCAGCTTCGCGGGACCTCAAGACCACAGCCAGGAGTACCCATGCGCATCCTAGCCCTCGCCGCCCTCGCCGCCCTCGCCGCCCTCGCCCTGCTCGCCTGTGGTGAGAAGGAGCCCATCGACGACAGCACGGTCGAGGGCGACACCGACACCGACACCGACACCGACACCGACACCGACACCGACTCGGACTCCGACACCGACGTGATCGAGGGCGCCTGCACCGACGCGCTCGAGCCCAACACCGGCTGCGTCGACTTCGACGGTTCGGCCACCGCCACCCCCGTGGGCTCCGCCTGGATCGGCGCCGGCTCCGGCGCCGGCCTGCTGCGCCTGTACTTCTCGCAGGAAGACAACTCGACCCCCGCCTTCAACATCGACTACGCCCTCGACACCGCCACGGGCACCATCGACTGCAACACCGGCCCCACCATCCTCACGGTCAGCACGGGCGACTCCTACATGGGCGCCAACGTGGATCTGGCCTACTACAACGCCTGGTGCGAGATCGAGCTGGACGCCACCGGCCCCAACGTGGGCGACGCGGTGGAGGGTAGCTTCCAGGGCGAGCTGTACGACTACTCCTCCGCCGCCCTCGTCCAGGTGACCGGCAACTTCAAGACCGAGGTCCTGTACTAGGAGCCTGTAGGGCGTACCGAATCTACTGCGGCCCACGATCCACACCTCTTGACGCGCCCTTCGCGGCGCCGCTGACATCAACATGTTGAAAACATGCCTTCTCCCAGCAGCACCACGCAGGGCGCCCCCTGAGGCGCGCCTCGCGGCCCTCGCTACGATTCGGCACCGGCGGCACGGATCCCTGCGTTCGCACGGCCCACGCCGCCTACGCCCTACAGGCTCCTACAGAGTGCGTCGAGACCCCTCCCGACGGTGGGCGTGCCCACAAGAACGCCCTCGTGAGCCGGCCAGGCCCCGGGACCGGTGATTCCGGTGGGAACACTCACGTCTCCGTGAACCCGGGCTTCCTCGACGGCCCTATCGAGCCACATTTGACCCTGCGCGCAGCCCCGATCACCGTGAGCGAGCGCGAGAGGTGGCCTCGATGACACGAAAGAGAATGGCCGTCAACGGCCTGCGCAGGCGCCGGCGGCGCGGCAGCTTCCTGGTGATCTTCGGGCTGGCCCTGGTGGCCCTGCTGGGCTTCGGCGCCCTGGCCATCGACCTGGCCTGGCTCAGGCTGGTGCGCCTGCAGGCCCAGAACGCAGCCGACGCGGGGGCCCACGCGGCCCTGGTGGAGCTGAAGCGCTCCCAGGACACCACCTTGTCCCGCTCGGTGGCCGACCAGGTGGTGGCCATGAACAGAGTGGCAGGGGAGCAGGCCAGCCTGGATGCGTCCCACGTGAGCTTCGGAGCCTGGGACTTCCCAGGTCGCAGCTTCACCGTGGGCGATGACTACATCAACTCCGTGCAGGTCGAGCTGCACAGGGACCAGGGCTCCTCCCTCGGCCCAGTGGATCTCTGGCTGGGGAGCGTACTGCCGGCGGGTCAGGACTGGGGCATCGCCTCCCGCTCGGCGGTGGGCGCGCTTCGACCGCGCGAGATCATGGTGGTGCAGGACGTGACGGGATCCTTCTCCCAGGAGATCGGCCAGGCCCGCGAGGCCGATCTCGTGCTGCTGGACTACATGGCGCAGAACGGCTTCCCCGACGACCAGCTGGGCATGACCATCTTCACCGGCGACGCGGAGGTCTGGACGGAGCTGGGGGTGGTCTCCGAGATCTACGGCAGCGCCCGCAGCCAGTGGGAGACCCTGGACTGGTGCGACAAGGACAACGATCCCGACGGCTACGAGAACGGCAACGACCACATGCTGGACTGTCGCTCCGGAGGAGACGGCACGGACCAGGGGACAGGGATCGAGCTGGCGGTGGATCGCCTGCTCGCCTCTCCCCAGGACCACGCCCTGAAGGTCATCGTGCTGGTCTCCGATGGCCGACCCCAGTGCTACCAGAACCCCTCCTGCAGCGAAGCCGATCGGCGACAGAGCGGCATCGATGCCGCCGCTCGGGCGGCCGGGGAGAACATCTCCATCTTCTCGGTGAGCTTCAACGAGACCTACAACGCCACCCAGTCCGCCTACCTCGAGAGCCTCATCACCGGGTACGGCGAGTTCTACGAGACACCGGACGAATACGAGCTCCCAGCCATCCTGGGCACCATCGCCTCGAACATCCCCGTGGCGCTGGTGCGATGATGGGGGCCCGGAGAGATCCCCGTCGAGGCGCGCACGCCCTGGAGTTCGCGCTGGTGCTGCCGCTGTTCGTCGTGCTCGGCCTCGGAACCATGGAGTGGGGCTGGTTCTTCTTCGCCCAGGCTTCGGTGCGATCGGCGGTGCACGAGGGCTGTCGGGCCGGCGCGGTGACAGATCCAGAGGGGGATCCCGGACCCGAGGCCGTGGCCGAGGACGCCATCCGCGACCGGCTGGCCAGGGTGAACATCCTCTGCGCGGACGACGCTGACTGCGCGGTGGACGTGAACCTGACCGGCAACAGCCCCGAGGAGTTCCTCGACTGCACGGTGGACACCGAGTTCCAACCGCTGCTCGACTTCGGCACGATGCCCACCGAGGTGGGAGCCTACACCCGCACCCTCTTGGAGCTGCAGCGATGACGAGCCGTGAGACCTGGGACAGTCGACGGGGTGTGGCGGCCACCGAGTTCACCCTCACCCTGCCAATCTTCCTCCTCATCATCGGCGGGATCATGGACCTCGGCTGGCTGCTGGTGTCCGACACCGCGGTGATCCAGGCCGCCCGAGATGGCGTCCGCCGCGGCGTACCCCTGGGACTCGACGAGGATCCAGCGGCCGCAGCAGAGGCCCAGGCCAAGGTGGTCCTGGCCGAGCTGGGGCTCCCCTGCGATGCCACGACCGACTGCGACGTCACCGCCAGCCTGGCTCCGCTCGGCGAGCACTACACGCTCACCCTGGACATCAGCCGCGAGTACACACCCCTGGTGGGCCTGCTGGAGATCGAGCCTTCCCTGAGCGCCAGCTTCACCATGCTGCTGGAGAATCCCTGATCGAACGACAGGCCCAGCGACACCGGGCCTGAGACGGATGACCCCCGCCAGCTGGGTGACGCACCGCGATCGACTTGTCGTGGCTTTGAGGGCGACCCCCTCGCCCGAGAGAGCACAAGCCACCCAGCGGGCTGGTTTTCACGCATGGCGCGGTCCTTGCAAGACTGGCGGGCGAGCCACCCGCCTCGGAGCCGCCATGTTCCCGACCCTGCTCTTGATCGCAGCAGCAGCATCCGCGTGCCCCGAGCCCAGCTTCGAATTCACAGGACAGCCCGACTGCGTGGAGCTCTCCTTCCAGGACGGCAGGACCCGCGTCACCAACTCATGCCCGCACCCGCTGCTCGTCGATGAGTCCGTGCAGCTGCAGACGCGGGCCGCAGCTCCGAACAGCCTGATCCAGGCGCAGTCCTCCACCGAGATCAGAGACCTCGCCGCCTTCACGGTCGGCATGAACGGCAAGCTCTACAGCGTGGTCGCAGCCCTCACGACTCCGCCCGCATGCGAGGACGCCGACTGACCCTGGAGCAGGGCTTCCCGGCACCGAAGAGCCGCCCTCGTCAGAAGGCGGCTCTTGCCGATGGTCGGCCATATTGGATGATTATCGAACTCTGTGGCTGCGTGAGGCACCCTCCCTCATGGCCGCCATGGAAGGCCTGACCGGCATGAAAGCAGCCCGACCGCTCCAGAAGAGAACCTAGCCCGCTCGCTGTCCCTCCTAAGTCGCCAGCCATCGACAAGGGCAGGTACAGGACTGCTGCACGGTTCAAGAAATCCGAAACCGACACCGCCTACAGGTAGTCGTTCTTGGCGTCCATGATCTGGTCTTCGATGTCGGGATGCTCTTCGGCTGCGAAGGTCACCCGGTACTTCGGCGCTGCCTCGACATCAGCCTGCCACTCCGCGTCCTCTTCGGACCATGCCCTCGGACACATGTCGATATACACGTCGGCCAGCCTATCGGGGTCGATTGGATCGGAAGGGTCAGACGTCAAGACCCAGAAGAACTTCGCCGCGTCGTATACCGTCCCCCTGTTGTACTCCAGGGCGAGCCCAGCGGACTCGCAGCCAGCTTCGTCATCGTAGTTCACCAAGTCCAATAGCCAGTTGGCATCGTCCATGGGGAGGGGATCTGGGTCAGCGTCAACGTACGGAGTCCCGATGCAGTCGACGAGGAAGTCGTCCGTGGTACCCGTGAAGTCGTTGTCCACCTCGCCATCGAGGTCGAAGTCGCTGTAGTACTTCATCGCCTTGAGTTCGCAGTCGCTCTCGGTGCGACGGTTCCAGGCCCAGGCGTTGAAGAAGGTACCCCACCCCTCTCGAAGAGCCTCGGCCATGTACTCCTTCGTGAACAGGCCGCGCTGGGTTCCGCCACTGTCAACGGGATTCGTGCCTTCCGTCCACCAATCACCCATGCAGTCGTCGAGATCGGCTGTCAGCACGTATTCCTCGGGTCCACCCATCCGCATTGCCACCACCATGTGCCCCGTCTCGTGAGCGATAAGGCCTTTGTTGAGGCACGGCGAGTTGAACTTCACCGCATTGGCGTGACCCTCAAAGTTGCTGTCTCCCCCACA
>CAZEJJ010000117.1:0-23947 GCA_964512185.1 uncultured Enterobacterales bacterium
AAGTATCTGGCCGCCCAGCAGGGTGGGCAGGTACTTCTGGGCACGGGCACTAGCGCAGCGGCACACGGTGGGGGTGGAAGCCCGAACCGCTGGACAGGTTGGACAGGCCCGGTTCTTCGGCGACCGCCTTGATGTGGTACTCCAGGCCCGCCGCGAAGCTCGCGTCGAGGCTGAGGCTGGCTGCGTAGCCGGTGCCGCGCAGCACCATGACCTTGGCGCGGTAGGCGGCGCCGGAGGCGGCGGGTCGGTAGTACAGGGTGAGCTTGTAGGCGCCGGAGGTCACCCTGGCGGTGATGTCGGTGGCCCCAGAGAGGCTGGCGCTGGTCAACGCGCTGTGCAGCAGCTGGGGTGGACCCACCGCGGGTGGCTCGGCGGGTGGCGAGGGCTCGGCCTCAGCGCCGCCGGTGGTGGTGGCGGGCTCCGGCTCCGGGGGCTCGGTGGTGGCCGAACCCTGGTTGGAGGTCGGGGACTGCGGGGGTTGGGGTGAAGCAGGCGGCGCGGCTCGCTGGGTGGTGGAGGGGGGGCGCACCGCGGCTACGGCTGGCGCCCCGGGCTCAACCTCGACCACGGGTGGCGCCGCGGGCTCAACCTCGACCTCGGCTGGCGCCGCGGGCTCCGCCTCGATGGGCTCGTCGGGGAGCGGTTCTTCGGGCGTGGCGTCGGCGGCCGTCAGCGCCGGATCCAGAGGAGGCGCGGTGGGGATGACCGCCCCGTCGCCGCCGTCGGCCGGCTGGACCACGGCTGGCGTGGGGTCGGTCCGGAGCTGCCGGAGCAGGAACCAGCCGCCGCCCAGCGCCAGCGGGAGCAGCAGCAGCGGGAGCAACCACAGCCGTCGTCGCGCGGGGCGGGCTGCGGGTTCGGCTTCGGCTTCGGCTCTGGGGGCGTCGGCGCTGGAAGGCGGGGCTTCACCGGGGATCACCGAGCCGCGCACCGGCCGCGGCGGCTGCCTGCGGAACGCACCGGTGGCCTCTTCGGCGCGGGCTTCGAGCTCGGCGATGTCGGCGGCGCCGCCCAGGGCATCGAAGGTGAAGTTGTCGACCGAGGAGATCTTGCCACCGATCCGGGGCGGATCCGGGATCATGGTGGGGGTCACCGGCTCCCCGCCATCGACGGTGGGCGGAGGTGCCGGGGTGTCGGTGGTGCCGGTCTTGGCCGACGGCGAGTCGGCCAGGGGCAGCGCGGCGGCGGGCCCGGCCGCTTCGCTGGACCAGCTGGGCTGGCAGAACAGCGCGGGCGCGTCGTCGGGGACCTCGGGCAGCCTGGGCCGGATGGCGCGCAGCGCGTTGGCCATGGCCCCCACGTTGGCGAAGCGCTCCTCGCGGTCGTAGCGCGTGGCCTGGCGGATGACCTCGGCCAGGGGCCCGGGCACGTCGGCCAGCATGCTGGAGTCCAGCTCGGCCGCGAAGAGATCCATGGGGGTCTGGTTCGTGACACAGCTGTAGAGCGTGGCGGCCACGGCGTAGAGATCGGCGCGCTCGTCGACTCCCTTGGAGTCGGCGCGCTGCTCGGGGGCCATGAAGCCCCAGGTGCCCATGACCGCGCCCGTCTTCGTGAGGTTGTCGTTGCTCTGTGCCAGGCGCGCGATGCCGAAGTCGGTGACCCGCACCTCGCCGTCGCTGGTGAGCAGCACGTTGTGGGGCTTGATGTCGCGGTGCACGACCTTGCGGCTGTGGGCCACGGACAGCCCGGCGAGCACGTCGAGGCAGACATCGAGGGCCTGCCGCGGGGGCAGGGGCCCGCCCTCCTCGAGGCGATCCACCAGGCTGCCGCCTTCCACGAGCTCCATGACGATGTAGACCCGGTTGCCCTCGCTGCCCACGTCGTACACACGCACGATGTTGCGGTGCTCCAGCAGCGCCATGGTGCGCGCTTCGGCTTCGAAGCGGGCGCGCAGCCGCTCGCGGTTGGCGAGGGCGGGCAGCAGCACCTTGATGGCACGGGGCACCTGCAGGCGGGTGTCGAACGCGCGGTAGACGGAGGCCATGCCCCCCGAACCGATCACCTCGAGCAGTCGGTAGCGTCCTTCGGCCAGTGTCGCGCTCGCCTCGGCAGTCAAGTCTCCTCCGGCGGGCTGCCAGCACCAGAAGCTACCACATGGGGCCGGGCGCGCAATGGCTGGAGACCCCAGCCTGGCTTCCTCCTCCGCCCTGGGCAGGATGCTCGCCCCCTCGGTCCGCGAAAGCGCTTGCGTCTCGGCGGGGAGTGAAGGTATCAGGTGAGCGACCTCGAGACCTTCTTCACTCCTACGCGAGGATTCCAGATGCGTACCTCATCTCTGGCGCTGATCCCCATGGCCTTGCTGCTCGGTGCCTGCTTCAACTTCGGCGACACCGGCGAAGCGGTGGACTCCGATGGAGACGGACTCTACGACCACGAGGAGAACGACTTCGGTTCGGATCCCAACCTCGAGGACACGGACGGAGACGGTCTGAACGACCTCGACGAGTACGAGGGTGGCTGCGATCCCAACAACCCCGACACCGACGGTGACGGGTACAGCGACTACCACGAGGTGCTGGAGGAGACCGACCCGGCGGACGCGGAGAGCCGCATCTACACCGGCTACTGGCCCTACAACCCCGACAAGGACTCCATCATCGGCTCGGAGCTCGGCTCCACCGTGGGGGTGGGCGACACCTTCGGGCACTTCTCCGGCGTGGACCAGTTCGGTGACCTGGTCGACCTGTACGACGTGGCCATGCAGGAGCGGTACGTCATGGTGGACATCTCCACCTCCTGGTGCGGCTACTGCGAAGAGCTCTCCGCCTTCCTCACCCGCCAGCCCTCCATCTTCGAGGGCTACGGCTGGGACGAGATGGTGGACTTGGTGGAAGATGGCACCATCCAGTGGGTCACCATCATGTCCGAGAACTACTTGGGCGGCCCGCCGGACCACAGCACGGTGGCAGCCTGGGATGCCGAATACCCCCACGAGAAGATCCCTGTGCTGGCCGACGACGGCCAGGTGATGCCCAGCCACCTGAACATCTATGGCTACCCCACGGTTGTGCTTATGGACGAGAACATGGAGATCGTGTTCTACGATCGCGAGGCCTACTACGATGCCTTCGACGCGGTCATCGACCTGGCCGGCTCCCGCTAGCGGGCTCGCTCCGCTGCTGCTGGCAGCCTGCACGGGCCCCTCCGGGGGCCCGGCGACGCTGAGCCTCGGCGCAGCCCGAGCGCTGGACGATGCCCAGGCCGTGGCGGCCGCCGACCTGGACGGCGACGGCCAGGACAGCCTGGTGCTGGTGCGCGACGCTGTGGCGCACTGGGATGGAGCGCAGGTGGCGCTGGGTGGGCTGACCCAGCTGACCGCGCGGGGCGACCTGGATGCTGACGGCCGCGAAGAGCTGCTCATCGCCAGCGGGCTCGGGAGGGGGCGGCGCAAGGCGCCGGCGCGCATCTGGAGCCTGGACGAGGAGAGCGCCACCATGCTCTGGGAGCAGCAGGGCGTCCGCAACCAGGTGACCGAGCTGCGGCTGCTGGACGGGCGCGTCTGGGTGGGGGTGTTCGCCGATCAGCGGACCGTGCGTGCTGGCTGGCTCGAGCGGGGGGCCGGCGGCAGCTGGCGGCTGGGCAGCGAGGTGGAGGCCGCCCTGGGCACGCGGCAGTATCCGGTCTCCGGAGGGGGCGTGGTGGTCGGCCGCATCTACGGTGATGAGCCTCGCTCCGATGGTGACCTGCGCCTGCACGGCCCCGGGGGTGAGCGGGCGCTGCCCAGCCTGCGCGGGATCCGCTCGCTGGCGGCCGGCGATCTCGACGGCGACGGCGACCTGGATCTGCTGGTGGGCGACGGTTGGCACCACGCCTACGGCAGCTCAGCCGTGGCCCGCGTGCGGCTGCTGGAAGGCCCCGACTGGCAGCAGGGCAGGACCATCGCGTCCTTCGACGCCGAGTTCACCGTGAACCAGCTGGAGGTCTGGGGCGAGGGCGAACAGGCGCTGGTGCTGGCCACCGGCTCGACCACGGCGCACCTGCTGGCCCGCGATGGGCTGGGGTGGCGTGATCTTCCCCTGGGGCAGGTGGGAGAGACGGGATCCGCGGTCTTCGCTCGCCGCGGCGGCTCCCTGGGCGTGCTCCTGTCCGGTCAGCCTGCGCGCTGGATCCCGCTGGAACGGCGCTGAGGGTCGGATCGTGCCCGTGGCCCTGTACAGCACTCCCGAGCAGACCCATGCCCTGGGCCGCCGCCTGGGGCACGCGGCGCAGCCCGGGTGCTGCCTGGCGCTTCGGGGTGAGCTGGGCGCTGGCAAGACGGTGCTCGCCAAGGGGGTGGGAGCGGGCCTCGGCGTGCGCGGCCTGGTCACCAGCCCCACCTTCGTGCTGTTGATGCTGCACGAGGACGGACGCCTGCCGCTCCATCATGCGGATCTGTATCGCCTGGGCGATGCCGAGGAGGCCGAGCTCGTGGGCCTGCCCGAGATCCTGGGGACCGACGGTGTGGCCGTGGTGGAGTGGGCCGATCGCTTCCCTGAGATCCTCCCCGCTGACCTGCTGTGGGTGGAGATCAGCTGGGTCTCCGGCGCGCCAGGGCAGCGCCGCATCCAGCTGCGGGCCACCGGCCCCCTGCACCGGCCGCTGGAGGCGCTCCTCCATGACGGCGCCTAGTCCTTCGCGGCCTGGTGGGTCTTCTGGCGGGGCTGCCGGCGGCCTGAGCTTCGGCGCCAGGTCGGGCCGCCCCCGGTCCGCTGACCTGCTGCGGAGGTTCCGCGCGCTGGCGGTGCTGGCTCTGCTGGCGGTGAGCGCCCTGCTGATTCGCTCTGTGCTCCAGCAGCGCACCCCGGCCGAGCAGCCTTTGCTGGTGGAGGTGGGAGGGGACGTCCCTCGGCCCGGCATCCAGGCCCTGCCCCCGGGCGCGACGGTGGCCGACGCGCTGAGCGCCGCCGGGGCGGATCCCGGCCAGCTGGAGGATCCGTTCGTGGTCCTTCCCCTGCGGCATGGCCAGCGTGTGGAGCTGACGACCGCGGGCGAGCTGCGCCTGTGGCTGGCCCAGCAGCCCCTGTTGGTGGGGCTGCCCGTGGATCCAAACCTGGCCGGGATCGAGCTGCTCGAGCAGCTTCCGGGCCTGGGTCCGTCGCTCGCGGGGGCCATCGTCGCGGAGCGGCGGGTCGGTGGGCCCTACACCAGCGTCGACGATCTGCAGCGGGCTCGGGGCATCGGACCAGCCAAGCTGGAGCAGCTGCGCCCCTTCCTGGAGGTGACAGGGCTGCGGGAGCCCGGTATCGAGTCTGTGGAGGAACCCCCATGACCCAGCCGCGCCAGGCGCTCGTCGAGCAGCTGCAGGATCGCATCGGGTATCGCTTCGATGACGAGGCCCTGCTGGAGCGCGCCCTGGTGCACCGCAGCTGGGCCCACGACCGCGGCGTGTTCGATGAGCACGGGCTCATCGCGGACAACGAGCGCCTGGAGTTCCTGGGCGATGGTGTCATCCAGAGCGTGACCGCCGAGTACCTGGTCCGCGTCCATCCGGCCGAGAACGAGGGCGCGCTGTCGGTGCGCAGGACCTTTCTGGTGAACGGTCAGCAGCTGGCGGCGGCGGCCCGCGCCTGGGGGCTGGACACGCCGGGGCTGGTGCGCCTGGGCCGGTCCATGCTGCGGGGTGACGGGGCGGACAGCGCCTCGATGCTGGGGGACGCCTTCGAGGCTGTGGTGGGCGCCGTCTTCCTGGATGGGGGCTACCAGGCAGCCCGGCGGATCCTACGGGCGTGGATGGCGCGGGTGGACCTGGGCGAGGACATCCTGGTGGCGCGGGGAGCCAAGACCGCCCTGCAGGAGCTGGTGCAGGCGGATCCCCAGCGTCGCTGGGTGCTGCGCTACCGGGTGGTGGGCGAAGGGCCTGCCCACGAACGCAGCCACCGCGCCATCGTCTTCCTGGTGCCCCGCGGTCGGCCTGGGGGTGAGGGCGGGCTGGAGCTGGGGCGGGGGCGCGGCCGGCGCAAGAAGGACTCAGAACAGGCGGCGGCTGCGGTGGCCCTGGAGCTGCTCCAGGCCCAGGGGCTACCCGCCTTGGTGCCCGATGACGGCGAGCAGGCTGGCGGCTGACGGCTCGCGACGCCACGCGTCCAGCATGTCCAGGGCGGGGGAGCGCTCCGCTTCCACCCGCTCCAGGAGCGGATCCAGCAGCCGCCGGTCCATGGGGCGGCTGCTGCCGAGGCCGCGGCGGGCGATGACGCACAGATCCTGGGCCCAGGCGGCGAAGGCGCGACCGGCCTGGGCCTGCAGGCCGTGCAGGGCGGCGCGATCGAAGAGCTCGGCGGAGCTGCCGTGGACCGAGAGATCCGAACCCAGCTGCAGGGCTTCGTCGAGGGCCTGGTCGCAGTAGAACAGGCCGGTCCACAGGGCGCAGCAGGCCACGCTCAGGGCGGAGCCGACTCCATCGGCGCCGCGCACCTCGATGGTCTTCTTGACCCGCACCTCGGGGAAGACGCTGGTCTGGTGCAGCTCCCAGTCCTCGATGGTGGGGAGCTGGCCGTCGATGCCCTGCTCCATGAAGCTGCGGAAGCTGCGCCCCCGGGCAGGCAGGTGCCGGCCATCGATACGCACGAACATCATGGGCACGTCGAGCAGGTAGTCCAGCCAGGCGGCGTGGCTGTAGCCAGCCAGGAGCGCCTGGGGGAAGCCGCAGCGATCCGGGTCGGTCCGGGTCCAGATATGTGCGCGGTAGGACTGGAAGCCTGTCTCGCCGCCCTCCATCAGCGGTGAGTTGGCGAACATGGCGGTGACCAGGGGAGCCAGCCGCGCCGCCGCCTCCACCTTGCGGGCGCAGTCCGCCTCGTCCGAGAAGTCGTAGTTGGCCTGCACCGCGCAGGTGGCCTTCATCATGCGCTGGGCCAGGTCGCCGCGGGTGGGCAGGTACTCCCGCATCACGCGGTAGCGGCTCTTGGGGACCCAGCCGATCTCGCTCAGCCTGGCCAGCGGGCTGTAGCCACAGGAGGCCCAGCGCACCGGACGGTGCCGCGCGGCCTCGAGCAGGCTGGCCTGGAAGCCTCGCAGCTCGTCGGCCAGGGCGAGCAGGCTCGACGCGGGGGAGCCCGAGAGCTCCACCTGCCCGCCCGGCTCCAGCGTGAGGCAGGGACCCGTGCCCCGAGGATCGGGCCGGCCGCAGAGGCCCACGAGCTCGTCGCCTTCGGTGATGCCGCGCCAGCCTGTGATCTCCGCCAGCTCCATGAGCAGAGCCCGGATGCCGTGGGGCTCGTGGAAGCCCACCGGGCTCAGATCGGGTCGCAGGGCGAGGCGCTCGAACTCGCCACCCACGCGCCAGCGCTCGCGCGGCTGGCCATAGCCGTGGAAGATGGACAGCAGCCGCTGGCGAGTCAGGGGTTCGGGGGTGCTCATGGCGGTCAGGTAAACACCGCGCGGCGCAGCGGCGCGAAAAAGCGTCCGTCGGGCCGCTGTAGGCCCCCTCACGGGTGCCCGGTGCGGACCCGGGATGGTGTTTCCGCCGCGGGGGTGGGCGGATACACTCATGGCCAGGAGGCACCATGAAGACCGCCGCTCTCGCCCTCGTGGCCCTGGCCTGCACGCCCAGCCTGTACAGCCCGCCCGACACCGACGGCCCCGACTTCACCTGGGAAGCACCCGAGAACGACTGGGGTGTCAGCGAGCCCCCCAGCGACCTGGTGGCCGAGGGCTGGCACGAGGGCGAGGTGGTGCCCGACTTTCGCATGATGGACCAGCACGGCCAGGAGGTCTCCCTCTGGCAGTTCTACGGGCAGGTCATCGTGCTGGACCACTCCACGCTGTGGTGCGTCGCCTGCCAGCAGCTCGCCGCGGCTGTGGACGAGACCTGGCACGACTACGGCGACCAGGGCTTCATGTACCTCACGCTGCTCTCCGAGGATCTGGAGGGTGAGGTGCCGGACCAGGATGAGCTCAACCTGTGGGCCGACAGCTTCGGCATCACCGCGCCTGTCCTGCAGGACGACGCGGGTGTGGCCGCCACGGTGGTGGGCGACGACGGCTTCCCCCGCCTCCAGGTGCTCGACAGGGACATGACCCTGGCGGTGGACCAGGTCAACCCGCCCACCGATGCCCAGCTGCGGGCCGAGATCGAAGCGCTGTTGTAGGAGCAGGCGACAGAACAGGTCGCCGACAGGCGGCCGCCCCGAATCGTAGCGCGGGCCAGCAGGCGCTCAGCGAGCCCGGTTCTGCGCAGTAGCGGGCGAGGGAGGCGTACTTTCAGTACGTTGACCGAGAGCGCTGCAAGCAGGGACGGCCGCAGTCGCGACTGCTGGACGGACGTAGTGCCGCAGTAGATTCGGGGTTCTGTCGCCTGCTCTAGGGCTATTCCAGCCGCTTCACCAGGTGGAAGCCTGCCCCCGTCTCGATGATGGCGGAGGTCTCACCTGGCTGCAGGGCGAAGACCTGTGCTTCCCAGTCGGGCACGAATTGGCCGCGCACGAACCAGCCCAGGTCGCCGCCTCGCAGGCCGGCGGCACCATCGGAGAAGTCCCGGGCCACCTGCTCGAAGGGCTGGCCCTGGCGGAGCTGGTCGAGGGCCTGCTGCGCGATGGCCAGCGCCTGGTCGCGGCTGCGCTGTGCGCTGCTCCCCAGCGCCCCCGACCACTGCACGAGCACCTGGGCCACGCGGACCTCGGCCAGCTGCTCGCGCCGGATCAGGTGGAAGCCGAAGGGGGTCTCCACGACGCCGCTGAACTCACCCGGCTGCAGGGCGTAGGTGGCCTGTTCGAAGGCCGGGTGCATGGTGCCGCGGTCGAAGCCGCCGAGGAACCCGCCGCGCTCGGCGCTGGGACAGTCGGAGCTCTCGCGGGCGAGGGCCTCGAATTCCTCTCCAGCTGCGAGGCGTTCCAGCAGACTCTGGGCCAGCTCCTGCGCCGATGAGCGGCTCCTGCGTGTGTGCAGGGGTTGGCTGGCGGCCCCTTCGTAGGCCAGCAGGATGTGGCGTGCCGCGACGCGGTCGCTGGTCTGGGCTGCGGTGGTGGGAGGGGGGCCTACGGAGGGCTCGGAGGTGGCAGGTGGCTGAAGGGGGGCCGTAGCGGGTTGGGCTGCGGGGGCCTCGGGCGCCGCCTGTGGGGTGTCCAGGGTTGGTGTGCCGGGTCCAGCGCCTCGCTCGGGGCAGCCCGGCAGCAGGCAGGACGCCAGCAGGACGACGAGCGCGGCGATGCGGTGCAGGGTGCGGCGGCGCATGGGGACCTCGCTGCGCAGGCCCCGCGAGGGACCTGCCCTGAACACCACCTAATGTGCGCGCACGGCCTGCGGCCACGCTCCGCTCTGGACGCAGGGGGGGGCGGTGATACGGTGACCCATGCTGCGGCTTCCGGTCTACCTGCTGCTTCTGTTCGTCCTGGTCTCGTCCCCCGGCTGGGCCCACGAGCCCGATGTCGAGCCCCAGTCCGCGGAGCGGTGGCTCGACAGCGTGGTGCTGCTCGTCACCGGGCCGGCCTGGTGCAGCGGCGTGGTCATCGATGAGCGAGGGACGGTGGCCACCGCCTACCACTGCGTGGCCAGCGGTCGCCGGCCCCAGGTGCGCCTGCGCGGTGGCGACCGCCACCTCGGCCGTGTCGTGGCCAGCGCCCCCCGTGCGGACCTGGCTCTGCTGGCGGTTCCCGAGCTCGCGGGTGTGGTTCCAGCCCTGTCGCTGCTGCGGGAGGCGCCTCCTCGGGGTGAGCCCGTCTGGGCGCTGGGCCACCCCTACGCGCCCCAGGAAGAGGCCAGCCCCCTGCTGCGGGGCACCCTCAAATGGAGCGTCAGCAGCGGCGTGGTGAGCGCCGTGGGCGAACGGATGATCCAGGTGGACGCCGCCTTGAACCCGGGCAATTCCGGTGGGCCCGTTGTGGACGGGCAGGGGCGAGTCGTGGGCATCGCCTCTCGCCGCCTCTCCGCCGACAACGTGGCCTTCATCGCGCCGGCGGGGCGTCTCGGTGAGCTGGTGGACCTGCCCGAGCGCTCTCCTCTGGGGGGCACCTGGGGTGTGTCGCTCTCATCCCTGCAGGGGCTGGAGCTGCAGCACGCCCCCACGCTGGGCGGGGTGGCGGACGCCACGCTGCGCGACACCCTGGTGGCTCGCGCGGGCTTCTACCTGCCGCTGTGGCAGCGCTGGACCGCCCTGGAGCGGGGCCAGTGCCGCTGGCCCAGTGCTGAGCTCATCGCCGCGCTGCGGGTGAGGGTCGGCAGGGGTCGCTGGAGTACGAACCTGGACGCGGGAGGCGGCGTCGTGCTGCTGGAGACCCTGCACGCAGGGGTGGACCCCGAGTCGCTGCGGCTCGACACCTGGCGCGAACAGCCGCTGCTGGTCCCGGCAGGCCAGGTGGCGCTGGGCATGGGTGGCGCTTCGCTGCGCGTCCTGGTGCTCAGCGACGGCGAAGAGCTGGTGTCGCTGCTGGGCCTCGATCTGGGCTTCCCCGGAGTGCTGGGCACCTTCTGAGCCCCCCTTGTTCGTCAGACCGCGTCTCGGCGGCCGCAGCAGTGGGATGGCGAACGAGGGGGGCTGAGCCTGGGGCGCGCCCACCCCGCAGCTGCGACCGTGAGGTCCCGCACGCGACCCCACAGGTCCCGGAACCGGTGGCGAGCGAATCGCCGGATCCGCGCTCCCTACGTCTCGCTGGGAGTCTCGCTGGCGAAGGAAGAACGAGACGTTCTGGTATGCATCTTGCTATCGTGGATCCAGCTGGCCTCTCCCTCGGACGGTCCCGGTGCGCCTATCCCTCCTCGCCATCTCCGCCTCCATGGGCCTCGCTCTGCCGGGCTGCGGCGCGCTGTTCCTCGAACCCATGGCCGCCTACCAGGACGGCGCGGTCCTCGAGGTGGAGCCCGAGGGCCAGGTGGAGTTCGGGCAGATCAGCCCCCACGGCTCGCCCACCACGCAGGAGATGTACCTGCTGTCAGCGGGTTCGGAAGGGGTGGCCGCCGAGGACGTGACCATCGACCAGGACGGTGGGGGTGTCTTCACCCTGCTGTTCGATCCCACGCCCACGGTGATCGCCCCCGGGGAATCGGCCCCGGTGGAGATCCGCTTCCGCCCCGATGCAGCGGGCTCCTACAACGGAAGGGTCACCGTCATGGCCGTGATCGACGGCGAGGAGTGGGAGGTCACCCGGCGGCTGATCGGGAGCGGCTGCGCCGACAATAACCGCGACGGGGAGTGCGCAGGCGGTTCGCAGCCCGGCTGGGATCCCATCGGCCCGGGACCGGAGGACTCGGGGGGCTGGTAGCGCGGCATGCGGAGCGGGGGCGGGATATCCTCGATGGGTGACCACGCAGGTGACCGGCTACCGTGTGGTGGAGTTTTTGGGCAGCGGTGGCATCGCCGACGTCTACGAAGCCACCTCCGACCGCGACGGGCGCAACGTCGCCCTCAAGATCCTAAGGGAGCCCGAGCGCTCCCGGGCGAACGTGCGCCGTTTTCTGCGGGAGGGCTACCTGCTGCAGCGCCTCCCCCACCCTGGCTTGCCGCTCTGCCACGAGGTCCTCGAAGAGCCCAGGCCCTGCCTGGTGCTGGAGGTCCTGCACGGCGAGACCTTGTCCAGCCGCGTATCCCATGGCGGCGCCCTGCCTGCGGACGAGGTCTTCAACATCGCGCTGGCCGTCTTGCGTGTGCTGGCATTCTTGCACCAGCGGGGTGTGATCCATCGCGACGTGAAGGCCAGCAACATCTATCTCTGCACTGACGGGCGCGTGCTGCTGCTGGACCTGGGCCTGGCCATGGACCCGGAGGATCCCTTCACCACCACTCTGGGCGACGTGATGGGTACCTACGCCTACATGGCTCCCGAGCAGATCGCTGGCGCCGAGGTGGATCCCCGCAGCGACCTCTACAGCCTCGGCATCACCCTCTACGAGGCCCTCGCGGGCACGCGCCCCTACTCGGCGCGAGGCACCGCTGGCTACCTGCGGGCTCACCGTTCCGGCGGCGCGCAGCCCCTGACCGAGCGGGTGGCCTCGGCTCCCATCCGCCTGATGGACTTCATCCACCACCTCATGGCGCGCGATCCCTCCGCGCGCCCTCCCTCGGCGGGCATCGCCATCGCCCTGCTCACGGGCAGGAGTGGCGGGCACAACGAGCTTCGTCCCCCTCCCCTGGTGGGTCGCTGGGGCCCCCGGGGTTCCATCGAGGCGGTCATAGACGGAGGTGGGGCTGTCCTTCTCGTGGGCGAGATCGGCGCCGGGACGGGGCGCATGGCGCGGCTCAGCCTGTCCCTGGCCTCCGAGTCCTGCATGGAGACGCTCGCTCTCCGGTTCCGCTCCCTGGGCGTCCAGCGGCAGCTGCTGCCGCAGCTCGCCAACGGCCTGCGCCTGGTGCTCCACGAACCGGTCCTCCCCCAGGAAGAAGCGGTGGGGCAGGCGCTGGAGCAGCTGGTGGCCGAGGGCCCCTTCCTGCTGTTGATGGAAGATCTGCAGCTGGCAGGCGAGGAAGACCGCCAGCGGCTCCGCCGCCTGCTCTCCCGCGTCCCCGGCATCTCGGTGGTCACCACCTCGCTGTTTCCCATCGATGGAGTCCCCGGTCGTGAGGTGCTGCTGCGGGGCCTGAACCAGGACGAGGTGGGCAAGCTGGTGGCGGGCATGCTGGGCACCTCCACCCCGCCTGGCGACCTGGCCGGCCTGCTGCACCGCGAGACCGGTGGGCTCCCGGCGCTGGTGGTGCTGGCTGTGCGCGAGTTCCACAAGCGCGGGGCTCTCCGCTGCGACGGCATCGGCGACGACGGTGAGCCCCGCTGGCTCATGGACGCCGGGACCTTCCGCCTCGGCACCGTCGGGCTCAGGCCCCTGTTTCGCCAGGCCTTGGTGGATCTGCCTCCAGGATCCCGTCGCGTCCTCGATCTGCTGGCCGTGGCGGCCACACCCGTGCTCGTGGAGGTGGCCGTCGAGGCTGCGGGGCTGGACCCGTCGGCTCTGGATGTACACATGCTGCTGCGGCTGGGGCTCGCCAACCAGGATCGACTGGCGCAGGGGGACTTCCTCAGCATCCGCCGCGCGGCCGTAGCGCTGTTGATGTTGGACACCATGGATGCCGAGCAGCGTCGCTCCATCCACCGGGCGCTGGCGGCGGCCCTGACGAAGCAACCCAGCAGCCCGGAGCGCGACGAGGCCCTCTCGCTGCACGTCATCCTCGGCACCGAGGGCGACGGAGCGGCGCGCTCCCTGGTGTCGCTGGGCAGCGACGCGCTCGCCCAGGGCTTCGAACAGCGCGCCTGGGTGGCCCTGGAGCACCTGGGCCAGCAGCCGCCCGAAGATCCGAGCCTGAGCGCCCAGGTGGCCTTCTTCCGGGGCCGCGTGATGCTGCAGCGGGGCCGCCTCGAGGAGGCGCGGATCGCGTTTGTGGCCGCTCGGCAGCTGGCGCGGGAGATCCGCGACATGGCCACGGTGTGCCGGGCCACGCTGGGACTGGCCGCGGTGCAGCTGCAGACGGGCTCGGGCATCCGCTGTGAGGCCCTGACCCTCGAGGCTGAGCGCCTCGGCCAGGGAGCCGAGCTGGGCGCCTGGGAGCGTTCGCGCATCCAGTACCTGCGCGGAGTCTGCTCCTTGCTGCGCGGCAGCGAAAAAGCAGCCCTCGATCGGCTCGGCAACGCCGCCCGGGAGGCGAGCCTGGTGGGTGAGGTGGTGGTGCTGGCGCGCATCCGCTGTGCTGTCGCGGCGGTGCACACCATCTGTGGGCGCCATGAGCAGGCGGGCCACTACCTGGAGAGCGAGGCGCGTCGGCTCTCCGATCGTCCTCCCACCGCTGCCCACGCCGAAGCCTTGCTTCAGCTGGCTCTGCTCCGCGTCATCGAGGGCGATCTCGGCATCGCGCTGGACAAGCTGGAGCGAGCAGGCGCCATCGCCAGGAGGCTCGAGCTGCCTTACCTCGAGGCCCGGATCGGCACCGCCAGGGCCTCGGTGCACGTGGCGGCGGGTGACACCGTCGGGGCCACCCACCTGCTGCGGCGCCATCGCAGCGCCCGCGAGCGCCGCAGCGACGCCTTCACCCGGCTGCAGTACCACGTGGTGGCGGGCGAGGTGCGCCTGGCAGCGGGAGATCGCCAGGCGGCCTTGGCCTCTTTCGACCAGGCCACCGATGTGGCGCGCAAGCTGGGTCATGCGGTGCTGGCTGCCTACTGCGAAGGCGTCGCGGGGGTGCTCACGGCCAGCGCCAACCCGCTCGAAGAAGCCCTGGACCTGCTCGAGAAGGTGGGCGCACGAGGCCTGATGGCCCGCCTGCTGCTGGCGGGTGCGCAGGTGGTGGGCGATGCCTCCGCCATCGCCGCGGCCGTGAACGTCGCCCGCACCGCAGGTGACCGGCCCCTGCTGCTGCGCGCCCTGCACGCTCACGGAGGCGAGGATGTGTGGGCCGAGGCGGTGGTGGTGGCCATGGACCTGCGCGACCGTGCGGGTCCCCACCTCGCTCCCCATGTGCGCGCCATGCCAGCCGTGCGCTGGGCCTTCGACAGCGAGCGCCGCTCCTAAGCCCTGTGCCTCGCACCGGGCCGAGAAGCCTGCAGCGTCCAGACGCCCGCCTCGAAAGGTGTTACGGGGGGGCGATTCCGCCGCTGGGCGGTTTTCCAGTTTTCGCCTGGGGCGCCGTGCAGGCGCCCTCCTGCCAACGGAAAAGGGGTTTGGCTTGAAGAAGATCCGCTACATGGGCCTGGACCTGGCCTGGGCACCGCGCAACAGCTCCGGCGGCGCGGTCATGGAGCCTGTCGAAGACGGCGTGGTCCGCCTGGTGTCCTCCTCCCACCTCCGCAGCCACGAAGACGTGCTGGGCTGGATCGCGCGCAACCGCGGTCGGCAGGGCGCCTTGATGGCCGTGAATGCCCCCATCATCGTCGAGAACAGCTCGGGTCGCCGTGCCTGCGATGATCAGCTCAACCAGCACTTCTCCCGCTACCAGATCGACGATCACCACGTGAACATCGTGTCAGCCGGGCATCCGCGCACCATGGGCCGCGCCATGATGCGCATGGGCTTCGATCCGGACCCACAGGCCGATGGTGACCGCGTCTTCGAGACCTTCACGCAGCCTGCGCAGGTCCTGATGTTCGACCTGGAGCGTCCCGTGCGGCTCAAGCACGGGCCCATCGGTGCCCGCAAGGACGCCGTGGCGCGTTATCGCGAGCTGATCGTCACCCGCATGCCCGATGCCTGGCCAGCGCTGAAGTCCAGCCCGGCTCTGCGCAGCCTGCTGGAGCGCGATCTCGGTGGGCTCAACGGCACCCGCCTCGGTGAGCTGGAAGACAAGCTCGAGGCGCTCCTGTGCGCCTACATCTCGGCCTTCCTGGACATGCGCGGCCCTGAGGCCTGCGCCTTCCTGGGCGACCTGTACGAAGGCTACATCCTGCTGCCCACCTCGGCCGAGCCGGCTGAGGTGGGCGAGTAGGCCAGCCCTACTCCTCGCCACCTGGACGCGCCGCCGTCGGCTCCTGGTCGGTGGCGGCCACCTCGACATCTTCGGGGATCTCGGCCTCCTGGCTGATGCCTGCCAGCCGCTCCTCCACCAGGCGGGTCTGGGTGGGGTCGTCGAAGAGCAGCTCTGCCAGGGCCTGGGTGTCGGGCGCCACCTCCAGGCCCAGGGTCTGCAGGGCCCGCAGGTAGGTGAGGTCCATGGCCTCGATGACCGCGTCGGGGTCATCGGTCTTGAGCGTGTAGGGCGCTGACTCGGAGCGCACCGGATCACCGTCTGCGTGCACGAAGATCCCGGCCTCGCGTAGCGCGCGCAGGGCGGCCCGCACCCGGTTGGGGGTCAGCAGGCTGTCGCGGTCCTGGCGCAGGTTGCGCACCAGCTCGGAGCGCAGACCCTGCAGGCTGTTGCGGCGCCGGCGTGAGCGGCGCTCACGGCTCAGGGTGATGACCTGCTGCACCAGGCCGATGCGCAGCGAGCGGCTGAGGGGATTGAGCCCTTCGCCCGCCAGCAGGTCGCGCAGCAGCATGGCGGCCTGTCCCAGCTCGGGGAGATCCGGATCTTGCGCCCGCCTCGGAGGGGAGGAGGGAGCGCTCGGGGCGTCACCGGGCTCGTGGTCGCCGGCCGCGTCCACCCGGTAGCCGCCCGAGCGCTCATCGCGGCGGATGGCCACGACGCCCTTCTTGTGGGCCGCCTCCAGGAAGCGACCGAAGCTGGAGAAGCCCAGGTCGCCCTCGCTGAACGAGGGCTCCCGGCGGGTGACCGCGGACTTGATGATCGAGGCCAGCACCCAGCCGTCGGTGGTCTGCTTGACACCTTCCACCGCCTCGACCAGCAGGGCGAAGGCCTGCTCGCGGTCCATGGTCTCCGCGCTGTTGTTGTCGCGCTCCCTGTCCTTGTCCCTGTCGCGCTGCCCGCCTGAGCGGCGTTGTTGGGCGGGGCGCTGCCGGCGCTCCTGCTTGATCAGGCTGTTGTAGAAGATGAACTCGTCGGTGGCCTGGACCAGCAGCTTGGAGGTGGAGCCGCGGGTGCCCACGCCGATGACCCGCTTGTTCAGCTCTTTGAGGCGCAGCACCAGAGGCGTGAAGTCGGAGTCGCCCGAGACCACCACGAAGGTGTCGACATAGTCGCGGGTGAAGGCCAGCTCCATGGCGTCGACCACCAGGGCGATGTCGGCCCTGTTCTTGTCCTGCATGCCGTGGGAGGTGAGCTCGATCATGGTGATGCCCTGCTCCAGCAGGGTCTGCTTGAAGCGGGCGAAGCGGCCCCAGTCGGCGTAGCTGCGCGCCACCACGATGCGGCCGCGCACCTTCAGGCGGCGGAAGATCGCGGCCACATCCAGGCGCCCCAGGCCTTCTTTGTCGGTTCCGGCGGCGATGTTTTCGAAGTCGATCAGGACAGCTAGGTTCTGCTCCACGGGTATCTCCGGTGGGTCGCGGTGTGCGCGACCTGGCACGGGGTGGGGGAGGGCAGACGTCCTGCGGGCCTCCCCGATGCTGGCTGCGAACTAATGGGTCCCGAGCAGCGCGACAAGGAAGCGGTGCCAAGGGTAGCACGATAGGGCGAGGCTGCGGAAGCACCCTGAGGAACTGGATGTCCGGACAGCCGCCACAGAGCTCTGGATCCCTGGTCGCCGGCGGCTTGCTGCCGCTGATGGCGGCGCTCGCGGTGGCCTGTGGGCCCGGCGTCGCGGGCGATCGGGCCTGGAAGCGGGGCGAGATCGAGCGAGCCGTCGAGCTCTACCAGCAGGCGGCGGAGCTCGATGACCAGCGCAGCCAGCGTCTCGCGCGCGGTCTCGCGGGATCGGGTGGTTTCAACCAGGCCCAAGAGCTGCTCGGCGCGCTGCCCCAGGAGCTGTGGACCCCCGACGGCTGGATGGCCCAGGGCCTGCTCCTGCTGGAGCGTGGCCAGCCCGGCGAGGCCGCCGTGGCCTTCGCCACCGGCGCGCGGCTGGGCGGAGATGCCTCCCTGCTGGTGAACCACTGCGGTGCCCTGCTGGCGGCGGGCACCCCCGACGCCTCGGTCTGCGCCGACGCCCTGGTGGCGGCGCCTCTCGATCCCGCCGCCATGCTCGGGCTGGCTGCGGCCTCCCTGGCCGAAGAAAACGTCGTGGTTGTGCATCGCACCCTGCAGAACCTCCTGGCCACCGAGGGCGTCTCCTCGCTGCAGCTGCAGGAGGCCGGCAAGCTGCTCCTTGCGGGCGGCGATCCAGGCAGCGCCTGCATGGCCTACCTGGCCGCGGGCGGGGGCGGTGTGCCCGGCGGTGAAGCCTGCATCCGGGCCGGGCGCACCGACGAGGCCAACTCGATCCTCGAGCCGCTGGTGGACCAGGAGCCCCAGGCGGCCTTCATGCTGGGTACCCTGGCGCTGGAGCGAGCGCTGTCCAGCCGCGACTCGGGTGAGCGAGCCCGCGCCGTCGCCGATGCGAGCCGTCGCTTCCGCGTCTGCGCCGGCGCCTACGCCGCCGATCCCAGCTGGTACAACAACGTGGGCCGGCTGCACGCCCTCGACGGCGTGGAGCAAGCGGCCGAGGTGGCCTTCCGCAAGGCCCTCGAGCTGGACTCCACCGCCGCCTATCCCGCGCTGAACCTGGCCCGACTGCTGGAGGCCCGCGGAGAGCGCGACGAGAGCGGTGAGCTGTTGCAGCGCGTGGCCGCTGGCGGCGGGCAGCTGGCAGCCATGGCAGGTCTCGACCTGGCCCGGCGTGCCCGCACCGCGGGCGACACGCAGCGCGCTCTGGAGTTCGCTCGCGGCGTGCTGGCGGGCTGCGAAGGGGGGGGAGCCCAGGCCTGTGTGGTGGAGTCCTGCATCGTGATCGGCACGCTGCTGGCCCGGGATGACCCCGAGCAGGCTCTGGCGCTGCTTCAGCGGGCGGCGGAGATCGGTGGATCGGGGGTTGGCGATCGTCTGGCGGTGGAACCCGACCTCACCGTGCTGGCGGGCGACGCTCGTTTCGCCGCGCTGGTGGAGGGGCTGCCACCAGAGGGATGATTCGCGTCAGCCGGCGTCGGCCGCTGGTCGTCGCAGGGGTTAAGCGCTCCCCCTGACGCTGCTGGGGCGTCGACAAGTGGTAAGTCATCGGGTTTTGGTCCCGACATTCGCAGGTTCGAATCCTGCCGCCCCAATACTCGACTCCGCCTGCTCATACCGGAGGCCAGCATGTACGGTGAGCTCAAGATTCTGGCTGGAAACGGCAACCCCGCCATCGCCGAGCGCATCTGTGGGTATCTCGGTCTGTCGCTGGGCCAGGCGCGCATCCGTCGCTTCTCCGACGGCGAGATCAACGTGGAGATCCACGAGAACGTGCGTGGGCGCGACGTGTACCTGGTGCAGCCCACCTGCGCACCGGCCAACGACCACCTGATGGAGCTGCTCATCATGGTGGACGCCTGCAAGCGCTCCAGCGCCGGCAGGATCACCGCGGTCATGCCCTACTACGGCTATGCCCGGCAAGATCGCAAGGTCGCGCCGCGGGCGCCCATCTCCGCCAAGCTGGTGGCCGATCTGCTGCACGCCGCCGGGGTGCAGCGGGTGCTCACCATGGATCTCCATGCCGGGCAGATCCAGGGCTTCTTCGACATCCCCGTCGACAACCTCTACGCCAAGCCGCGGCTGGTGGCCTGGCTGGCGCGGGAGACCCACGGGCAGTCCAAGGTCATCATCTCCCCAGATGCCGGGGGTGCCGAGCGCGCGCGGTCCTACGCCAAGGCGCTCAAGGCCGATCTCGCCATCATCGACAAGCGACGCAGCGGCCCCAACGTGGCCGAGGTCATGAACGTCATCGGCGACGTGGAGGGCCGCCACGCCATCATCATCGACGACATGGTCGACACCGCGGGCACCCTCTGCAACGCTGCCGATGCCCTGGTCAAGAACGGAGCCCTGAGCGTCATCGCCACCGCCACCCACCCGGTCTTCTCCGGTCCTGCCATCGGCCGCATCCGCGAGAGCAAGCTGGAGCGCATGATCGTCTCCGACACGATCCCCCTGTCCGCTGAAGCTCGCAGCTGCGACAAGATCCACGTGGTCAGCGTCGCCGAGCTCTTCGGCGAGGCCATCCGCTCCATCCACTACCAGGACTCGGTGAGCCGGCTGTTCGTGTAGTTCCGGGCGTCCGACCTGTGCGCGTCTCCATCGCTTGACACCGGGGGGGCTGCCGCATAGATGGCGCGCCCCGTGCGGACCCCAGGTTCGCGCGGCCCTGACAATGGTGACCGTCCGCATGCTGCGTTGGCCCCCCGGGGCCCACATGTCCGAAACGTGGCGCCTGGCGGGTGTGCTTGGAAGCACGCCCGGTTTGCCAGGCGGCCACCCCCGCTCGGACCAGCATCGGCACATCCCGCCCATCGGTGGCTGGAGGAATCATGGATGCGATCAAGCTGGCCGTAGAGCCCCGCACTGAAACCGGCAAGGGCGCAGCCCGCAAGCTTCGCCGCGCCGGCCTCGTCCCGGCCGTGCTCTACCGCGACGGTGCCGAGCCCGCCCTGTTCGGGGTCAACCCCAAGGAGCTCGACCTCTCCCTGCGGCGCACCGCCAACCGCAACACCCTGTTCTCCCTGGAGATCGGCGGTCAGACCCGGGCCTGCTTGATCAAGGAGTTCCAGCGGCACCCGGTGAGCCGGCGCTTCCTGCACGTGGACTTCTACGAGGTGCTGGAAGACTCCGAGCTGGTGGTGGCGGTTCGGGTCGAGCCCGTCGGCCGCGCCGAAGGCACCAAGCTCGGCGGCACCATGCAGGTGCTCCGCCGCACCCTCGACGTGCGCTGCCTGCCCGCGGACATCCCGGAGTCCATCAAGGTGGACGTCACCCCCCTCGAGGTGGGTGACCTCATCCGCGTGTCCGCCATCGAGCCTCCCGCCAAGGCCACCCTCCTGTTCGAGATCGACTTCAACGTCGTGACCGTCGTCGGCAAGCGCGTCGAAGAAGAAGAGATCGAGGACGAGGAGGACGAAGAGGGCGAAGAGGGCGAGGGCACCGACGAAGAGAGCGAGTCGCAGGACTAGCTTCCATCCTCAACGGAGCATCGATGTGGTTGGTCTTGGGCCTCGGCAATCCCGGCGCGCGCTACGCGGGCACCCGGCACAACGCCGGCTTCCTGGTGCTGCGCGAGCTGGGGCGCCGCTGGAACCTCCCCGTCGACCGAAAGCAGCTCGGTGCGCTCACAGCGCGCGGCCAGCTAGCAGGTGAGCCCGTGTTGATGGCCATGCCCCAGGGCTACATGAACCGCTCCGGCGCTCCGGCGGGTGCTCTGCAGCGCTTCTACAAGCTGCCCGTCGAGCGTGTCCTGGTGGTGCACGACGAGCTCGATCTGCCCCTGGGTACGGTGCGCATCAAGCAGGGCGGTGGCCACGGAGGCCACAACGGCCTGCGAGACCTCCACGATCACCTGGGCGCCGACTTCGCGCGCATCCGGGTGGGGATCTCGCGTCCGCCTCCGGAGTGGGACTCCGCCGACTACGTGCTCGGCCGCTGGTCCGACCAGCAGCGCGAGCTCGTGCCTCGCGCCGTCGACCAGGCGGCCGATGCCGTGGAAGGCGTGCTGTCCGAGGGTCTCATCGCCGCCATGAACAGCTTCAACGTGAGACCTCGCCGCCCCAAGGCGCGCGGGAACAAGAACGAGCCGGACACGGCGGCAGTGGAGGCGTCGGGCGACGCCACCTCGGCCGTGGCTGGCGTGAAATCTCGCACCACCCCCTCAGGGGAGAGGAGCTGAAGACTATGGACATCGCCGTGTACCTCGTGCCAGCGGCCAGCGCGCTGGCCCTGTTGTTTGCATTCGTCAAGGCCGCCTGGGTCAACAAGCAGGATCCGGGCGACGAGAGGATGGTCGAGATCGGTCAGGCCATCCGTGAAGGCGCCATGGCCTTCCTGAAGGCCGAGTACACCGTGCTGGCCATCTTCGTCGCTGCTGTCGCCGTGCTGCTGGGCGTGGTGAACTTCATGCAGTTCGGCGGCTCCCAGGCGCTGGTGGCCCTGTCCTTCGTGGTGGGTGCCTGCTGCTCGGCGCTCGCCGGCTACATCGGCATGCGGGTGGCCACCGCGGCCAACGTGCGCACCACCGCCGCGGCGCGCGAGAGCCTGACCGCGGCCCTGCAGGTGGCCTTCTCCGGCGGTGCCGTCATGGGCATGTCCGTGGTGGGGCTCGCTCTACTGGGGCTCGGCGGCTTGTACATCCTCTACACCGCCATGTTCGGCACGGGCCCCGGCCCCGAAGAGATGCCCCGCGTCATCGCGGTCATCGCTGGTTTCTCCATGGGTGCCTCGTCCATCGCGCTGTTCGCGCGCGTCGGCGGCGGCATCTACACCAAGGCCGCCGACGTGGGCGCTGACCTGGTGGGCAAGGTCGAGGCCGGCCTCCCCGAGGACGACCCCCGCAACCCCGCCGTCATCGCCGACAACGTGGGCGACAATGTGGGTGACGTGGCCGGCATGGGCGCCGACCTGTTCGAGTCCTACGTGGGCGCCATCGTGGGTGCCATGGTCATCGGCGGCTCCTGGTACGCCCTGGGCCAGACCGGCGACTCGCTGGGTCCCATCCTGCTTCCCCTGATGCTGGCTGCTGCCGGCATCATCTGCTCCATCCTCGGCACCTTCGCCGTGCGCACCAAGGAAGGCGGCAACCCCCAGGTGGCCCTCAACCTGGGCACCTTCGGCGCGGCCGGCTTCATGCTCGTCGCCACCTGGTTCGTGGCCACCTGGCTGTGGCCAGAGGGTGGCGTCGATGTGGGCGGCGATGTGGGTCACATCGGCGTGGGCGGTGTCTTCGCCGCCACCATCATCGGCCTGGCTGTTGGCGTCATGGTGGGGCTCATCACGGAGCACTACTGCGCCATCGGGCGCGGTCCCGTGACCTCCATCGCCAACCAGTCCCTCACGGGGCCTGCCACCAACATCATCGGCGGCCTGGCCGTGGGCATGCAGTCCACCGCTGCTCCCGTCACGCTCATCGCCGTGGGCATCGTGGGTGCCTACTGGTCCGCCGGGCTGTATGGCATCGCCATCGCCGCGCTGGGCATGCTCTCCACCACCGGCATCCAGCTCGCCGTGGACGCCTACGGCCCGGTGGCCGACAACGCCGGCGGCATCGCCGAGATGTCCCAGCAGGCTCCTGAGGTCCGCAAGCGCACCGACAAGCTCGATGCCGTGGGCAACACCACCGCCGCCATCGGCAAGGGCTTCGCCATCGGCTCCGCCGCCCTGACCGCCCTGGCCCTCTTCTCCGCCTTCCGGACCCAGGCCAACGTCGAGATCATCGACATCACCAAGGCCACCACCATGGCCGGCCTGTTCATCGGCGGCATGCTGCCCTTCCTGTTCTCCTCCATGGCCATGAAGGCCGTGGGTGACGCCGCCATGGAGATGATCGTCGAGGTGCGGCGCCAGTTCCGTGAGATCAAGGGCCTCAAGGAAGGTCTGCCCGGCGTCAAGGCCGACTACGCCCGCTGCGTGGACATCTCCACCAAGGCCGCCATCAAGCGCATGATGGTGCCCGGCCTCATGGCTATCGTCGTGCCCGTGGTCGTCGGCTTCTGGGATCCCGAGGCCCTGGCCGGTCTGCTGGCTGGCACCACGGTCACCGGCGTGCTCATGGCCATCTTCATGGCCAACGCCGGCGGCGCCTGGGACAACGCCAAGAAGTCCATCGAAGATGGCTTCCGCGCCAAGGACGGCAAGGTCTATGGCAAGGGCACCGAGGTGCACCACGCCGCCGTCGTCGGCGACACCGTGGGTGATCCCTTCAAGGACACCGCCGGTCCGTCTCTCAACATCCTCATCAAGCTGATGAGCGTCGTGGCCCTGGTCATCGCTCCGCTCATCGCTCTCTCCTAAAAGCCTCTTCGATTCCCAATCGCCAAGCAACCACACGAAGGGCGGGTGGATCCCGCCCTGCCTCCGCGGGGAGGTCAACCCGGGTCGCGCTGCGACACGACCCCTCCCCCGAGATGTCCAAGTGGAGGAACCCAGGACCATGATCGTTCACGAATACGAGACCACGCTGATCTACCATCCGGAGGCACCGGAGGCCGAGGTCAAGCGCATCACCGAGCGCGTCGACGGCGTCATCGAGTCTTTCGAGGGCGCCAAGCTGTTTCAGGAGGAGTGGGGCCTGCGCAGGCTGGCCTACCCCATCCGCAAGCAGCCCCGCGGCGCCTACCATCACTTCGGCTTCGTAGCATCCGCTCCCTGCATCGCCGAGATGGAGCGCGTGCTGCGCATTGAGTCCGAGGTCATGCGCTTCCTCACGGTGCGCATCATCGAGGATGCCGATCTGGAAGAGCGCAAGCTCGCTGCCAGCCAGCGTCCCAGCCATCCCCTCACCCAGGGCGAAGAGGCTGAGATGGAGCGCTCCGGGCGTCCCGATCGCTACCGTCGCCCCGAGCGTACGCCGCGTCCGCCTCGCACCGAGGCCGCGGAGCACCCGGCCGCCGAACCCGCACCAGGCAAGGACGCTCCTGCCCCCGCGCAGGATTAGCCCCTCCAGGAGGACACCATGCATCGTTCACGTCGTTCCCGCCGGAAGGTCTGCCGCTTCTGCGCCGACAAGAAGCAGCTCATCGACTACAAGGATCCCAAGCTGCTGCGGTACTTCATCACCGAGCGTGGCAAGATCGTCCC
>CAZEJJ010000118.1:0-23933 GCA_964512185.1 uncultured Enterobacterales bacterium
CCGACGATGCGCGGCCCTTGCCCTTCTCGACGTTGATCGTGGTGGGCTCGACGCCAGGATCGTAGTCCTCACCCGCCGCCGCGGCATCGGCCTTGGCCTTGGCGCGGGCGTCGGCGCGTTTTGTGGCCTCGGCCTTGGTGATGATCTCTACGTCCAGCTCCTGGCGGAGCGGGCGTTCGACGTCGTCCACCACGATGCGATGCTTGGGATCGTTGTAGTAGGTGGCGTTGGCGGCCTCGACATCGGCCTTGACCCGCTGCACGTCGGGGTCGTCGATGTCGTCGGCCACCAGCACGACCTTCTGCCGGATGACGAAGCTGCCGTCGCCCGCCAGCTCGCTCTCGAAGCCGAACTTCGTGGAGTAGCCCCACTTGCCGCCCTTGCCGTCGGAGAAGTACCTGGTGACGCCGTCTTCTTCGTAGGAGATGGGATCCGTGAACGAACCCTGCACCCGGCGGCTGCTGTCGGTGTCGGCGTCGGCGTCAGCGCTGAGGCGGACGGGAGCCGCGGACAGCTCCACGCCCAGGGTGCTCTTGAGGGAGCCGCCGTAGAGCTCCCGGGCGGCCTGCTCCAGGAAGGCGCGGGCGTGGGCCGTCTCGCCGCCTGCGAACTCGAAGCTCAGGGTGGGGCTGTCGGGATCCAGCCGCTTGGCGGTGACCTTGAGGCCGGGGAAGGCGTCCTGCACCTCGGAGATCAGCGAGCCCACCAGCTGGCCGCGGTGCTGGTTGAGCGCCTTCTGCACGGCCCTGCTGTCGCCATGCCCGAAGGCCTCGTGGGCGGCCATGAAGTCGCCGCCGAAGCTGTCCAGCAGGTTGTTGACCTGGCGCTGGCGCTGCGCCGGAGCGTCCGGGGCGTCTTCGAAGGCCTGGTCGACCGCCTTGCGGACCTGGGGTGAGGCGAAGACCTGGGTCGCGGCGGCGGGATCGCCACCCGTCAGCGCGGAGGTGTCGCCCTCGGCCAGCGCCCGGACCACCGGTGCTGGATCTGGCCCGTCGTCGCTCTGTGGCCGCGGTGAGCCGCGGGGCCCCGTCGCCGCGTCCTGGAAGTCGTCGATGGAGTGGTAGATGATCTGGCCGTCGGCGGTGGTCAGCGCGATGCGGCGGCCGGTGAGGGCCTGGCCCTCGGAGTCCACGCCGGTGTGCACCACGGCGGGCACCACCCGGGTGACCTTGACCACGGTGCCGTCGGCCAGGGTGATCTCCTGGTCCACCATGGCGCGCGCGGTCTGCCACAGCTCGCCGCGGGAGCCGCCCGGCAGCAGCTCGTTGGCCAGGTGGGTGGGGGTCTTGGACCTGCCGCTGACCGAAAGGCCCGCGACGACGCGACCATCCTCGATGTGCAGCGGCACCTGGTCGCCGGTGTCGCTGCGCGCGATGACGTTGTTCTTGCGGACCACGTAGCCGAGCTTCTGCAGCTTGGCCTTGAAGGCCGGGTCGAATTCGCCGTCGTCCCCCAGCACCTTGGCCCCCAGGATGTTGCCCTTGTCGTCGGCCAGCTCCTTGAAGTTGCCGAAGGAGCGCCACTGGTCCAGGCCTTCGGCCTCCTCGATGTCCTGGTCGATGGCCCTGCGCGCCTGCACGGTGTCGCTGTCTTCTTCCTGCTCGGGCCCCTGGTCGGCCTTGCGGCGGGGCTGGGTGCCTTCGGCTTCGATCTCCTGCTCGATCTCGGCGCGGCTCTTGCTGCGCACCGTCCCGGTCTCGGCGTCGGTCTCGGCGTCGAGGTCGGGCCCGCCCTGGTCGGCGCGCTTCTTGAGGGTCGCGGCCTGCTCCTCGACCGCCTCGGCGGCGCCTTCGACCTCCTGGCGCATGGCCACGTGCTGGGAGCGGGACTCGATCTCGTCTTCGTCGATGTCCTTGCTGCGCAGCTGGCTCTCGACCTCCTGGGCCTCGCGGATCTTGGCGCGGGCGGCCTCTTCGATGTCCTCGGCCACCTCGCCGTCGATGCGGGAGATGGCGCTGCGCTTCTCGTCGATGGTGCTCTCGGCGCGCTCGATGAGGTTGCGCAGCACCTGGGGATCGTGCTCGCTCTCGCCCGATTCGAGCATGCGCTGGTAGGTGGTCAGGTCGTTCTCGGCCTTGGACAGCTCCATGCTGGCTTCGAGGCGGCGCTTGAAGTCGGAGCGGTTGATGCCCGCCTTGAGCAGGCCCTTCCAGGCCGGATCGATGAACAGGGACTTGAGCAGGTGGCCGTCCACGCCCTCGCCCTTGGCCCAGGCCTGCCACTTGTTGTGGTCCAGCGCGGTGCTGACGGCGCCGGTGGCCACCTCGTTGACGTACTTGAGCCCGTACTGCAGCAGGAAGGGAGGCTGCGTACCGGCCTTCTTGGCCAGGGCTTCGATCTCCTCGAGCTTCTTGCCCCAGGGCATCTTCTTCATGCCCTCGCCCACGAAGGACATGGCGCCCTTCTTGAGCCCACCCATGGCGGTCTCTTTGAGCAGGTGCTTGAACAGCTCGCCCTCGCCGCCGCCTTCCCAGACCTGTTCGCTGGTGATCACCGCGGAAAGCAGGCTCTCGGCGGCCCCGGTGACGGCTTCTTCGAGGGCTTCCTTGGCCACCTCCTTGAAGGTCTTCTTGGCTCCTTCGACCACCAGGCCCTTGGCCGCGGCCATGGCGCCAGCGGCCGCCTTCTGGAACTCGCGCATGCCGCCCAGGCCGGCGGTGGCGGCCTCGAGCACGCCCTGGGCCAGGTCGATGCCGGCGTCCTCCCAGCCGTAGCCGCCGCCCTTGAGCCCGGCCTTCATGGCCATGGTCACCGCGGTGACCGCCATGGAGGCGGCGAACTTGACCAGGTAGGCGATCCAGGCGGCCGAAAACGCCTGGCCGCCGGGGATGATCATGCAGACGATCGCGCCGATGGCCTGGATGGCGGTGACCACGTAGTCGGTGGCCTTGTCGCGCACCTCCCGGTAGTTCTTGGAGTCCTGCTCCTGCCACTCGGACAGCTCCTTGAGCTCGTCGAAGGCCATGGGATCCAGCAGCTTGCCGTCGGGGCCGAACATGGCCTCGATGTCGGCCTGGTGCCCGATGAGCAGGGAGCTGTTGGAGTGGGCTCCCATGGCCTCGAGGCCGTCCATGAACAGGTTGCCCAGCACGTTTCCGGCGCCTGAGCGCTCGAAGTCGTAGCGCATGCGGGCCCGCTCGAGGAAGTCCTGCGGGGTCTTGGGCTCGCCCATGAGCAGCAGCTTGAGCTCGAAGCCCTCGGTGCCACTGAAGTCGCCGTCCACCCACTCTTCGAGGCTCTGGCTGGAGCCCAGCAGGTCGCCGGCCATGGAGGCGAAGCGCTGGGCGAAGGCGTCGCGCTGGGCGGGACTGAGCTTGCCCACCTTCTTGAGGACCTTCTTGACCTTCTCTTCGTCGGTGCCCCAGCCCTCCATGGCGTACAGCAGGGTGATCTCGTCGTCGGCCTCGCCCTTCTCGGCCATCTGGGTGAAGTAGACCCGCTCCAGGCCCTGGGTCTCTTCGCCGAGCATCACCGACAGGGCGTCTTGCCCCGTGCCGCGGCGGTCCGAGTACTTGTCGCCTTCTTGCCCGAAGGTCATGTTGAAGGCGCCCTGCAGCCTGGCCAGGTGGTCCTTGCTGCGGCCGCCGCGGCCTTCCTTGGCGGCGGCGAAGGTCTCTTCGAGCAGCTTCTCGTCGGTGCCCCAGCCCGCGGCGGCGTACTCGATGCGCCACACGTCGGCGGACAGCTTGTCGCCGCGCATCTCGGCCTCGATGACCTTCCACTCGGGGCTGCCGGGCGCGAAGTCGCCGGACATCTCCTCCATGAAGCTGCCGCCCGAGGACAGGTTGGCGTTGTAGTAGGCCATGGCCTGCTTGACCTCTTCGGGGGTCAGCTTGTCCAGCTCGCTGAGGAAGTCGGACTCTTCGGTGCCCCAGCTGGAGAAGTCCCACCAGTCGCCCGAGCCGTGGATGGCCATCTTCATCTTGACGGCGGCCACGTGGGCCTTGTTGGCCTCGGCCTTGCCGGTCTTCTCGTTGATGGCCGTCAGCGCGTTGACCATCTCGAGCTCGTTGGTGCCCAGATCGCGCTTGAGCAGCATCAGGAACTGGGCGCTGTCGGGGCCGGTGACCAGCTTGGTGCGCTCCTCGACGGTCATGTTCTCCAGCGTGTTGAAGATGAGATCTTCGTCCTCGCACCAGCCGCGGTCCGAGTACTCCAGCAGCATCTCCTTGACGCCCTCGACCCGGTGCTCCCTGGACATCATCATCAGGGCGATGCGGCCCTCGTTCTTGTCGGTGAAGTGGGCTGTCCAGAAGCCGCCCGGCTCGAAGCCGTCCTCGGGCTTCCAGTCGCCCAGACCCATGTCTTCGCGCATCTGGGTCTCGAGGTCCTTGCCGAAGTGGCGGCGGTATTCCACCTTCATCAGCTCGATCTCGTCGGGGGTGAGCCCGGCCAGGGTCTTGAGCACGTCTTTCTCGGCGTCGCCCCAGCCGTCGATGGCCTTGAACATGGAGTTGGCGCCGTCGCGGATCTTCTTGATCTTCTCCTGGGTCTTGGCGGCCAGGGCGCGCTCGTCGGCCACGGCCAGCTTGTACAGCTCGGCGGCGGACTTGTCCTTGTTGCGCGGGTTCTTGGCCAGCTCGTCCATCTTTTCTTTGATGGCCATGTCGCGGCAGCTGTCCTTGAGCTCCGAGCGTCGATCCCGGCCGGACATGGCGTCGTCGGCGTCGGCCAGCAGAGCCACGGCCTTGGCTTTTTCGTCGCCGCCCAGGTGCTTCTGCACCAGGTCGTGCAGCGACAGCCGGTTGCCATCGGAGTCGGTGATGTTGAGCGCGTCGGGGCCGTCGCCCTGCATGCGCGCCTGCAGCTCCATCAGCTCGCGGGGGTTGAGGCTGGTGAGGGTGGCCAGAAGCGCCGCGTCGCTGACCCACAGGGTGGAGTTGAGCTCGTCCTGGAGACGCTGGGCCGAGTCGTTCACCTTGGTCTCGTCGAGGGAGTAGTTGCCCTCGCCGTCGGTGCGGGTGGCGTTGACCTTGCCGCGGATGGACTGCAGGCCGGTGTCGGAGTCGTTGGCGGCCACCGCGTTGGCCACCAGCACCCCGGCGATGCCGCCGCAGACCACGAAGACCGCCACCACCGCGATGGTCTGGAAGATGGTGGGCTTCATCACCTCGTCGATCTTCTCGGCGAGGCGCCCACCGAAGCGCTCGTCCAGCAGCTTCAGCTCTTCTTCGGAGCAGTCGTCCAGCAGCTCGAGCACGCGCGCCGGGTCGCGCCAGAACACGGCGTTGAACTCTTCGGTGAGCTGCTCCACCTTGTAGTCCACGCGGATCTCGCGGATGCGGTCGGCGCGCTCTTCGTAGGGCAGCTCCATGACCTCGTTGGCCATGGACAGCTTGTGATCGATGTCCTCGTAGACATCGCCGCCCGTGCCTTCGAGCGCGTCCTTCATGAGATCGGGGTAGCGCTGCTGCAGGGCCGCCAGCATGGCCGGATCGCAGTCCATGATCAGCTCGCGCATGCGGTCGTCGTCGACCCACATGCTGTTGACCTCGGCCGCGATGAGCACCTGGCGGCGCTCCACGTCCGCGTCGAAGACCTCGTTCATGTGCTCCGCGTGGGCCTGCACCGAGGTGAAGTCCGACTCGGACAGGCTGTTCATGAGCTTGAACTCGGCCAGGGCCGCTTCGCGGCGGGTCTGCTCCTCGGGATCGTCGCTGACGGGGTAGCGGCGCAGGATGTCCTGCAGCTGCAGCGAGACCTCGGCGTCGATGCCCGGCGGCAGGTCGGGGGGTGGCTCGTAGTCCTCCGCCCGGTCGATCATGTCCAGGAAGTCGAGGTTGTCGGTGTCGGTGGCGCCGAACTCGGAGCGCAGGGCGCGCCGGAGGGCGTCTACGCCGCCCGGATACTCGCGCAGGATGCGCTGGAAGTTCTCCGGGTCGTTGCCGTAGCGATCCATGATCGCGCGGATGTCGTCCTCGTCACCGGCGCGGATCTTGTCGGCGATCTCGCTGGCCTGCCGCTCGGCGTTGACGCGCAGCTGGCCCTCTTCGCGGGCCTCGCGGCTCTTCTGGTTGAGGTGGGCGATCATGTCGGCTGCGGTGAGCCCGGTGCTGCGGGCCAGGGCCTCCAGCGCCTCGCGCCGCTCGTCGGGATCGCGGATGTCCTTGATGCGGTCCAGCTCCTGCTCGGCCTCTTCGGACAGCTCCTGCACGGGGCGGTCCAGCACGCCGGAGTCCTGGCACTGGTCCAGCAGCAGGCGCAGCTGGCTCTCGCTCATGCCCGACGACTCGCAGATGCGGGAGATCTCGGCCAGGCGCTCGTGCTCGGGCAGGCCATCGACCCGCTGGAACTCGGTGACGGCGGCCAGGTTGGCCCGCGAGACATTGGCCGCCCGCTGCAGGTCGCGCACCTCGCTGTGGCCCGACAGCCGCGCCAGCAGGGCCAGCTGGGCGTCGCGCTGGCTGGGGGGCAGGTTGCGCGCGGCCTCGACCTGGGCCAGCAGCGCCGGGCGCATGACCTGGGCGCTGCCGCTCAGCGAGCCCCCCAGGTAGGCCTGGGCGATGGTGGCGCCCATGTCTTCGGTGTTGGCGCGGATCTGGCCCCGCAGGCGGTTGAGCTCGGCGATGCGCTGCTCGGGGGGCAGCCCGCGGGCCCAGGCCATGCGCTGGGCCAGGCCGTCGGGGGTGGAGGGGTCCACCTGGCCGCGCGGGTCGTTGGCGGAGAGCTCCAGCACCAGGGCGTCTTCGCGCTCCACCAGGCGGTAGTCCTCGGCCCGGCGGGTCATGGAGGCCACCTCGATGGCGGCGGGGCCGAAGACGCGCGGCAGCATGTAGCCGCGGTCGTCGTAGCGGACCTGGGTGAGGCTGGCGAGGCCGCCCGGCTGCAGGCGGCGGTCCAGCTCGGAGAGCTCGCGGGGGTTGCAGCCCTGCAGCAGCTCGGTGATCTGGCGCGAGCTGACGCGGCGGTTGCCGTCCAGGAAGCCCTGGATGGTCTCGGCGTGGGAGGTGACCTGGGCGGCGTCCATGCTGTAGCCCGCCAGGGTCTGGCCCTGGGCGGCGCGGCCCTGGGCGGCGCGCTCGGCGGCGGTGCGCGTGTCGGCTGAGCTCTCGCCGCGTCGCTCCCGCCGGCGCTGGCTCGGAGCCGTGCGCATCATGCGCGTGACGTACTCGGGGGTCTCGCTGGTGTCGTCCACGAGCTCGCGGTCTTCGAGCAGGCGCAGCATGTTCTCGTTGGACAGCTCGTTGTCGCGCGCCATGGACTGCAGCAGGGTGTAGGCCTGGTGGCGGTCGCCTTCCCAGTTGAGGGCATCGATGGCGCGGTCGGTCTCGCGGACCCGCGTCTCCACCTCGTCGGTGCGCTCGGCGGCGGCGGTGGAGCTGGCGGGGCCGCCGCGGGCGTCCTGGTCACGGATGCTCTGGGCGTCGTGCAGCATCACCTGGTAGGCGTCGTCGCCGGACATCAGCGTGTCGATGCGCACCGGGATCTCGTTGCGGTTGCGCCGGCCCTGGTGCATCTCCTCGGTGGCGGCGGTGATGAGGGCTTCTTGATCGCGCAGGAACTGGGCCCGCTGGGACGGGGTCATCTGGCCGAAGTACTGGCGCACTGTGTCGGGATCGGGGCGCCCCGGGGGCTGGATCTCGCGCAGCAGGGAGTTGCGCAGGCCGGTGAACTCGGGTTCGCGCACGTCCAGCTGCAGCGCCGCCTCGGGATCGAAGCTCCGGGAGGCGCGCAGCAGCTCGATGCCGCGATCCTCGTCGCCGCCCTGCAGCGCGTCGCGCAGCTGATCCTCGATGGGCTGCATCTCCTCGTGGTCGTCGCCGCCGCCGATGGTGCCGCCAGCCAGGCGCCGCTGCTCCCACTCCTCGAAGAACAGGCGCCGCTGGGCGGGGGTCATCCCGTTGAGCGTGCGCATGATGACTTCGTCGGTGCAGTCGTGGGTGAGCTGGTTGAAGAGCGTGTTGCGGGCGGTGATGTACGCGGGGTCGAGGGGATTGCCCAGGGCGTTGAGGCGCGCTTCCTGCTCGGTCTCGGTGTACTGGGCCTTGTAGCCAGAGGCCTGCACCGAGCTCTGCAGGGAGCGCAGCGCGAAGGGCAGCTGGTTGGTGGGTGAGCGCGCCAGGTAGTCGGCGAATTCCTCGACGCTCATGTTGCGACGGTAGGCCTCGTTGCGGAAGGTCTCCTGGGTGGCGGCGTCCTGGCCCACGAAGGACTCGATGGAGTGGCCGGGCTGTTGCGAGCGATCCGCCTGGGCCAGGCGCATGACCACGTCCACCGGCATGCCTGTCTGCCGGGCCACCTCTTCGGCGTTGCTCTGCAGATCGCCGATGGCGCAGTCGCGCAGGCGGGTGATGTGGGCCTCGGCCTGGGGGGAGCGGCTCAGGGCGGCGCGATCCTGGGCCTGCACCCGGTCGGCCATGCCCTGCAGCTCCGTGACGCTGCGGCCGGTCTCCTCCTGCAGGCGCTCCATGACCCGCTGGCGCTCGGCTTCGGGCAGCTCGCGGGCCCGGTGCAGGGCCTGCACCACGTGGTTTTCCACCGTGAGCTCGCCCTGGGCGGCGTGCATCTGGTCGTCGGAGAGGCCCGAGATGCTCTGCAGGCGCAGCAGGCCCGCGCGGCGTTGATCGGGGGGCAGCGCGTTGACCCGGTTGAGCTCGGCGCGCATGGCCGGGCTGGGCCGGGTGCGGGTGACCTGGGTGCCGTTTGCGCGGGTGATGCGCTCCGTTTCAACGGTGAACAGGGGCGCGATGAGCGCCTGGGGGTCGGGGGCGTCGCGCAGCTCCTGCACGGCCTGCTCGCGGGACCAGCCGTTGGCCTGCACCAGGGCGTCGATGCGCGCGTTGGCCTCGTCGAAGGGGATGGGGGTGTTGTTGCCCTGGGCGTCGCGGGTGCCCAGCATGCGGGTGACCGCCATGGTCTGCTGGGCGCGGGCCTCGAGGTCGATAGCGTCGCGGGTGGCCTCGCGGGTGGCCTCCTGCAGGCCGCTGGCCAGGGCGCGGTTGTAGGCGTCGGCCTGGTTCAACAGCGCCAGGCCCCGCCGCTGCTCGGGGTTGCCGTCACAGCCGTCGGTGAAGCTCTCGCGCATGGTCTGGCCGTCTTCGTCCACGGCGGCCGGGTCGGCCATCAGCGCGGCGCGCTGGGCCGGGGTCATGTCGCGCAGGCGATCCAGGGCTTCGTCGTCTTCGACGCCGGTCTCGTCGAGCTCGAGGATGAAGGCGTCACGGACCTCGATGTAGCGGTCGTAGCGGCGCTGGGCTCGGGCGCGCGCGTCGGGGTCGGTGATCTGGGAGATCTCGTGGGGGTCGGTGATGATGCGATCGAAGGACTGGTTGCCGCTCAGGCCCGCCTCGTGGCGCATGCGCGCCAGCTCGTCCACGTCGCGGGCGTGCTCGTCCTCGCCCGCGTTTTCTGTGTCCCAGCGGGCCAGGGCGGCCTGGGCGGCCTGCATCTCGGGGGGGCACTGGTCGGGAGGCAGCCGCCGCAGGTGGTTCATCATCTCGTCGGGGGTGATGCCCCGCTGCTCGGCCCAGGTGGTGAGCTGGCGGGCGGCCTCGGGGCCCTCCATGCCCAGGCGCTCGCCCCAGCGCGCCTGGTTGTTCTCGAGCGTGGCCACGCGGGTGTAGCGCCGCAGGTCGTTGGGATCGATGCCCGTGGCCGCGGCCACCCGGTTGAGCGCGATCTCGGCGTCCTGCTCGCTCAGGTTGCCCTGGCGCAGGTCGCGCATGGTGCGCTGCAGCGGTGTGAGCTCGCTGTCGGGCACCCCCTCGAAGAGGTTGTCGGTGAGCGGGGCGCCGGCCTGGCGCGGGCCCATGGGCAGATCCATGCCCGCGGCGCTGGCCAGGGCGGCCTGGGTGGCCAGGATGGACTGCTCGTAGGCGGCGTTGAGCTGCTCGATCGTGAGGTTGGTGCGCTCGGCCAGCTCGGCCATGCGGCGCTCGCGCTCCCCGGGGCTGAGGTCGCCGTCGCTGCGGATGTCGGAGACGCCGGTGAGGGCCTGGTCGCGGGTGTCGCGGTTGCGCTGGGCGCGCATGAGCGAGTCGGGGCTCATGCCGGTCATGCGCGACAGGTTGGCGTAGGCCTCCCACTGCTGCTGCATGGGCATGCTGCTGATGGCGTCGAGGCGTGAATCGAGCTGCTGGTTGGCGACGGGGCCTTCCACCAGGCCGTTGCCGTCTTCGCCCCGGGCCAGCATGGCGCCCATGAGCTGACCCGGCGGGATCTGGCCGGCGAGGGTGCCCAGCAGCTCCCGCCGGCGGGCGGGGTCTTCGGTGCGCTGGATCTCCTGCAGGCGGGTGTTGATGTCGCCCGCGGACATGGTCTGGCCCTGGCCTTCGGCCGGACCGCCCTGCTTGAGCTGGTCGCGGATCTCGTCCGGGGTCATGTTGGTGGCGCCGGCCAGCGAGGCCACGTAGCCGTCCACCTCGTTGAAGCTCACCCCCATGCTCTCGGCGATGGCGCGGGTGTCGTTGATGGTGGACTGGCGGGAGGTGGCCTCGGTGCGCTGCTGCTCGCGCCAGGCTGCCAGGCTCATGCCGTTGGGACGGCTGGAGCCCAGGTCTGGATCGTTGTCGGCGGCCTCCTGCACCTGGGCCTGCAGGTTGGCCATCTCCGAGCCTTCAGGGAAGCTGCCGGGAGGCAGGTGGACCAGGTGGTCCAGCATCTCGGTGCCGTTCATGCCCTGCTCGGCGCCCAGGGTGGCCAGGCGATCCGCGGCCTCCTGGCCCTGCTCGGGGGGCAGCCCCAGGTAGCGGGCGGCGCGGGCCCGGGTGTCCACCCGCACCTGCTCTTCGCTCCAGCGCTGCAGGGCTTCGACCGAGACGCCGGAGCTCTCGGCCACCCGCGCCAGCTCGGTGGCGTCGGTGGGGATCGGGGCCGTGATGTTCTGCGAGGCGATGGCGCTGGCGGTGTCGGAGACCTGCTGGTCGAACATGGCGGCCAGCTGGGCCGGGGTCTTGCGCGGGCTCTGGCCGGCGCCCAGCTGTTCGAGCCGGCGGGCGCGCTCCTCGGGGGGCAGGTTGCGGGCTGCGGAGATGTCGCGCTGGAGCGCGTCGCGCTCCCGCTGCTCCGCCGCCTCGCGGGCGGCGCGCCGCTCGGCGGCGTTGTCGGCGTTGGGATCGGTGCTGCTCTCGCCCGCGGCGGTGCGGTCGGCCTGGGTGGCGTCGTCCAGGGAGACAGGTCCGATCTCGCTGTCGGTCTCGGTGTTCTCTTCCTGCTCTTCCTGCTGGGCGGCGAAGAGCTGGCGCTCGGCCTCCATCTGCTCGGGGGTGCGGAACTCGTCGTCGGGGGACCAGGGGCGGTGGCCCGGCGGGTAGTGGAAGATGCGGGCGTGCAGGCCGAAGCGTCCGGCGATCTGCTGGTAGAGCAGCGTGCCACCCTCGAGGGTGGTCACCGCCAGATCCATCAGCTCGATCTCGCGCTCGTTGTCGGTGACCAGGGTGACCTTCTCGCGGTGCTGGGTCTCGGCCTCGGCCTTCTGGCCCTCGGCGGTGCGGCGGCGGGCGGGGATCTCGGTGCGCCACTCGCTCTCGAGATCGTCCAGCAGGGCCTGCAGGCCGTCACGTTCGCCCTGGGTGGACTGACAGACCTGGTCGCCGGCGGCGGCGGCGGGCACCGACTGGCCCGCGGAGGAGTCGCTGCTGCTGGACAGGGTGGACTGCTGATCGGCCAGGTCGGCGTCGGCGGCGTCGAGGTCGTCCTGGGTGTCGCGCCAGCGGTCGATGGCGTCCTGGTAGTCGTCGTCGAGATCTTCGAGGGTGGTGGTGAGGGTCTCGATGCGATCGGCCAGCTCGTCGCGCTCGCGGGTGGCGGTGTCGAGGGTGCGCTGGGTCTCGGTCTTCTTGCGCGTGATCTGCTCGCTGAGCTTCTCGCAGATCCTGGGCACGTTCTCAGGGCCGGTGGCCCCGCCGCCGCTGGGGGGCTGCAGGGCGTTCAGCTCGTCCTGCAGGGCCTGGAGCTTCTCCTGCAGGGCGGCGTTGATCTCGTTGAGCCGGTCGGTCTCGGTCTTGAGCTTCTTGACGCCCTTTTCCAGGGACTTCATCTCTACGGGGTAGCGCTTGGCCTTGAGCCCGCGGAAGCGCAGCTCGGAGTCCTTCTCAGCCGGGACGGGGGGCTTGTTGTTGGCCTGGGCGCGCTCGTTGCGCTGGTCCACCAGCTCTTTGCGGGCGTCGCGCCGCTCGGTGTTCTCGTCCATCTCCTCCTGGACTCCGGAGATGTCCTCCTGCTCTCCCTCCATCAGTCCGCCGGTGGCGGCCAGGTCGGCCTCGTTCCACTCGATGTCGATCTCGACGTAGTTGATCTCGCCCTGCAGCCGGTCGCGCTCGGCGTTGTACTCGGCCGTGGAGGAGCAGCGGCCCTGGCCGGTGGGCACGCCGTCGCTCTCTTCGGATTCCTGCTCCTCCTCTTCCGAGGACGCCTCGGCTTCGGCCTCCTCGAGCTCTTCCTCGGCCTCTTCGAGGGCCTCGTCGGCCTCGCTGGCCTCGTCGGCCAGCTCCTGGGCCTCTTCTGCGGGGGCCGGGCCGGTGGCGCTGGTGGCGGCGGGGGGGGCCGCCGCGCCGCTTTCGGGCGTGCTGGTGGTGACCTGGGTGTCGGCGGGCTGGGTGGGATCGCGCTCCTGGGACTCCTCTACGGCGGGTTCGCCGGCCGAGGCGTCGGCGGCGTCGGCCTCGGGCAGGGGGCCCTGGGGGCGCTCGACGCCTTCTTCGCCCGCCTCGGCCCGCAGGGCGTCGAGCAGGGGCGCCGCACGCCGCACGGCGCGGGGCACCAGCTCGGCCAGCTCGTCGGCTTCGGGGTTGCCCTGGGGATCCTCGGCCCGCTGGCGGAGGCGCTGGCGCTCGGCGGGCAGGAAGCTGCCCAGGGCCTCGCGCAGGTGCTCCGGAGCCAGCCCGGCGTCGCTGGCGGCGGGCTCTTCCTGCTCGCCCTCGGTGAAGCGCTGCAGGCGCTCTTCGGGGGTGAGGGGGAGCTGCTCCTGCTCTCCTTCGGCATCTTCGGGCTGCTGGCCGGGACGACCGCCCGCCGGAGCGCCGCCAGCGGGGCGCTGGGCCGGGCCGCCGCGGGAGGGGCCGCCGCGGGCCTGCTGGCTCGCAGCTTCGCCGCCCCGCTGCTGCTCCTGCTCCTGCTCTTCTTCGGGATCCACCACGATGGAGGCGATGGTGGTGGCCAGGGCTTCGGCCAGCAGGTCGCTGCTGGAGGCGCGGCTGGTGCTCTGCTCGCGGCGGGCGCGCTGCTCTTCGGCGGGCTCGGCCTGGGGCTGGCGGCGGCGCTGCGGGCGAGGCTGCTGACGCTGTGGTGAGCCGCGGCGGCGCTGGCTGGCGGAGCGCCGCTGGGAGCGCCGGCCGCCGCGGGCGCGCCGCATGATGGGAGCCTCGGCCGCGGCATTCGTGGAGGGGGTCTGCTCGCTGGCGTCGGCGTGGTCGCCCTCTGCAGGCCCCAGCTCGGTGCCCGGGGCCTGGGCCTCGCGCCCCAGCTCGCCCACCACCTTGCGAGCCACGGCCTCGGCCTGTACCTCGGCCTGGTCGGCGGGGCTGGAGACCTGCACCCCGGGGCCCGAGGGCGTGGGCAGGCGCCGCTCGTCGGCCTGCACCACGTGGGCCAGCTCGTGGGCCAGCAGCTGCTGGCCCTGCGGGCTGTCGGGCTGCCACTCGCCGCTGCCGAAGAAGATCTCGGACTCGACGGCGAAGGCGCGGGCCTGCAGATCGGCGGCGGTGCGGGCCGCGCTGGGATCGGTGTGGATGCGCACGTGGCCGAAGTCGTGGCCGAAGACCCGCTCCATGCGGGTGCGCACCGCCCGCGGCAGGGGGCGGCCCGCGCGGCGGCCCACCTGGTCGAGATCAGGGGTGGCTGGCTGGCCCACCTGCACCCCCAGCCCGGCGTCGCGCATGGCGCGCAGCACCGAGATGGAGCCGGTGCCGGGCATCATGTCCTGGGTGTCCACCCCGGCGATGCCCAGCTGCAGGGTGTCGGCGGCCAGGGCCCCCAGGCCGGGGCCGGCCTGACCGGACAGGGCCTGGGCCACGAAGCGGTTGCCGAAGGTGGCCTGCCAGTGGGCCACCGTGGTGGCGGCGGGGGACTCCTGCTCCGGCTGGGCCGCGCGCCCCTGTACCTGCTGCTCCTGGAGCTCGGCGCCCTGCGACAGCTCGCGCCGCTTGCGTCGATCGCGCTGGCGCTCACGGCTCATCGACAGCCCTGCAGGAGGAGAGGGACCGGAGGCAGGGAGCCCGGCGCTCCACCTCGGGGAGCGGCGTTGTGCTCACTTGGTGGGGAAAGCCGGGCCGCTCCGGCGGATTGTAGCATGGCATTTCAGAGCATGTGCCTGTTTGAGGGGGACAATAGAGCTGGATTTCGCGCGCGCGTGGGCGACGCCACCGCGCGGGGATCTCGAGGGGAACCGATGGCCCGCGGCCTGCCCCCTCCGAGGCTCGCGCCGCGTTAGTGAACTCCCACCGCGAGGAGGTCTCCCTGGTCGTCGTCGAAGCCGTCCCACCACGGGATCCGCCCACCCCGGCCGCGGGCTGGCCGGCGGCCCCAGGGCGCCTCGGTGCCTGGGCCTGGGCTCGAGCAGCCGCGATCCTCAGCGCGGTCTCCCTGGGGTCGGCCGGCTGCGCGCAGCAGAGCCAGGATCCCAGCACCGAGGCGCTCGCGCTCTGGCAGACAGACAGGTCAGCGGCGGTCGAGCTGGTGGCTGGTCACCAGGACCCGGTGGTCCAGCGAGCCCTGGTGAACCTGCTGATCGAGGCCTATCCAGAGGACCTGGAGCTGCTGTGCGGCGCCCTGCCCGCGGGTGGGGGCAAGGAGCGCTGCGCTGCCCTCTCGCGGCGGCCCCACCTGGTGGAGGTGCCTCAGGGCAGCATCGACAAGGTGCCGGACGTGGTCGGGCTGGCGTCGCTGGCCTTCCCCTACCGGGGCCTCGCCGAAGAGCTGCCCCAGGACCCCCAGGAGGATCCGCAGGTCCAGCCCGACATTGCGCGGGCGGCCTCCGACGCCGATGTGGGTGAGATCGTCGCCGCCTGCGAGCCCTTGCGCTCGGAGCTGCTGCGCAGCGAGTGCTACTTCCTCGCCGCAGAGAAGATCCTGCGGCCAGCCCAGCGGGCCCAGCCGGAGCGGCTGCCCCTGGCCATGGAGTTCTGCCTGGGCACCGGCTCCTACCGGGTCCGCTGTGCTGGGAACCTGGCGCGCGCTGTGGGTTCGGGCGCACCCAGCGCCGACGCCGCCGACAGCGAGGGCTGGGCAGCGATCGCCGCTGCCATCCGAGCGACAGAGGCCAGGTTCGCGGCGCTGGACGCCGAGGTGGCGGCGCGCCTGGCGGACTGGCTGTGGGCCGAGGTGGTGTGGAGCTCCTATGCCCGAGCGGAGCAGCTCACCGGAAACCCCGCCGACCACCTGCCCCAGGCAGGTCTTCCCCACCTGCGCGCCTCCGCTGCGTGGTGGGCGGCGAAGCACTGGAGCGAGCGCCCGCCCGGGCTGGATGCCTGGGGCCTGGCCCTGCAAGCTGCCCTGCAGCGGCGCGGCAGCGCGACCCACGAGCGGGGCCCCTCCCGCGCGGGCCCTGGCGTGGGGGTGCAGACGCCGGGGGCGCCCCTGCCCGCCGGCCTGCGCTCTGCGTTCTTCCTCGGCGCCGCTCGGCGCCCGGTCCTCGACGACGCGGCCGCCGACCTGCTGGCCTGCGTGCTCGAGCTGGCCGCCCGGCGCGGCGACTGGGAGCTGGTCCGGCAAGGCGCCGCCCACGAGGACGAGGGCCTCCGGCGGGTCGCGGAGCGACTGCTCCCCTCAGATCCCGTCCAGCCGGGACCGAAGGTCGAGCCAGCGCGCCAAGCTGCGGGGGAGGGGCGCCAGCGACGATGATGTTGGGATCTGGTTGAGCAGTCGACAGCCACACAGCCAGCGTCTCCTCCCGTGTAGGCGTGCTCCCACCCTGAGCGCCGGTGAGCCAGAGGCTCATGGCAGATGCGACGACCCGAAATTTCACCGTGCACGGGATCCGCGCTCGCCACAATTGGGTCCAGGATGAGCTGGGAGTGTTGGTCGCTGCGGACCACCCCGAGCTGGCGCCCGCGCGTCGAGGGCGCACCGGCCGGCCGGGCCTCAGGGCTGGCGCAGGTAGCGCTGCAGGTCTAGCTGGCCGTCGAGCTCGCCGAGCAGGTCGTAGTGGGCGTGGTGCTGCTCACGGAGCAGCAGCGGCTCGAGCACGTCGGCCTGTTCGGGGTGCGCCGAGGCGATGGTGAAACGCGGCCTGTGATCGGTGATGGGGCGCGCGTCGCCCGCCAGCCGGGCCAGCTCGACGGGGCCGGCCACCAGGCGTGAGATGAGCTGGTCGGGGTAGCCCATGCCCGTGGACGTGGTGCGCATGCGCTGGGCGATGGCCGCCGCGTCGAGGCTGAAGGGGCGCTCCTGGCCGATGAGCAGGAAGACCTCCTGCCCGATCTGCCACAGGGAGGCCTCGGGGAAGACCGCCAGGAACGATGCCACCAGGGCGTGCACGTCGGGGCTGGAGATGTCCCGGGTGGCCAGCCGGTGGCAGAAGACCCCTCCGGGGCGCAGCTTGGCGCGCACCAGCTCGTTGAACTCTACGCTGTGCAGGTCGTAGCTGGCGTAGAAGGTGTTGATGTCGGTGGCCACGATGTCGAAGCGCGGGCCGCTGCCCTGCAGGAAGCTGCGGCCGTCGTCGTTGACGAAGGTGAAGCGGGGGTCGTCCTGCAGCCGCGAGGCGTCGGGGGCGAAGAAGCCGGTGGTGAGGATCTGGTTGCCGTCCAGCTCCACCGCGGTGAGCTGCAGCTCGGGCGACACCTCCAGCGCCCGCCTCGAGTTGACCCCGGTGCCGAAGCCGATGAGCAGCATCTCGTGGGGATCCTCGTGCAGCAGGATCGGGATCTCCGGTACGATGCCTGCCGGCCGGACCCGCGCGTAGATGACCTCCACGATGAGCGTGCGCTCGCCGCTCTGCTGCTCGAGCACCGCCGTGGAGGCCGCCAGGCCGTCGCGGTACCAGATGACCCGCTCCCCCTCCTGCTGCTGCAGGTAGGGGTGGGCCGGCATGTTCAGGACCACCGCCAGCAGGGCCCCGGAGATGAACAGGCTGACGGCCACCAGGCTGCGGCGACCCCGCGCTGTGCTCAGCGCCGCCGCCAGGGCCACCAGGGCGTTGAGGCCCGCGCAGCAGGCCAGGCCGCCCGCCAGGCCCAGCTGGGGCACGAGGACGAAGCCCGCCAGGAAGGAGCCGGCGATGTTGCCCAGGGTGATGAAGGCGTAGACCGCCCCCACCGAGGCGCCCAGCTGGGAGAAGTGGCGTGTGCCCAGGGCGTTGTAGAGGGGGAAGAGCAGGCCGTAGGCCAGCGAGGTGGCGCCCATGGCGGCGTAGGCCAGCACCATGGACCGCCCCAGCGTGGGCTCGCTGCAGAGCCAGGACAGGGCCAGGTAGGGCAGCAGCCCCAGCACCGCGGGGACCAGCTGGATGAGCGCGACGCCCGGCAGGCCCACCAGGGCCTTGGGCAGCAGGGGGTAGAGCAGGCTCCCGAGGGCGAGCCCCAGCAGGCAGACGGACAGCACCAGGCTGAAGCCTTCGAGGGGCGTGGCGGGGTTGAAGAGCCTGAGCAGCCGGACCCACTGGATCTCGTAGGCCAGGAAGCTGAGCCCGGAGGCGAAGACCAGGGGCAGCAGCAGGCGCAGGCTGACGGCGCGGCGCTGGCTCTGTGCCTGGGCGGGTGGGGGTCGAGAGGAGGGCCGCGGTCGCCGGCGGCCGCGCCAGGACACCCAGGCCGCCAGGCCGGCGGCGGCCACGGACAGGCAGGCCGCGATGCCGATGGTGGTGTACAGGCCGAGGTGCAGGATCAGCCGGGTGCCCGTGAGCCAGCAACCCACAGCCCCGCCCAGGGCGTTGATGCCGTAGAGGATGCCCAGGTCTGCTCCCACCCGGCCCATGGTGCGCACGTACTGGCGCGCCAGCAGCGGCAGGGTGGCGCCGATGGCGGCGGTGGCGGGCAGGAGGAGCACGAAGCCCGCCGCGAAGCGCAGCAGCGAGCTGAGCAGCGGGTCGGTGGCCCCCGAGGGGACCAGCCGATGCCAGTGCACCCCGAAGAAGGCCACGAGGGGAGGGAAGGCCAGGGCAAAGGCCGCGATGCCAGCTTCGAGGAGGGCGTAGTCGCGGACCGGATCGCGGGCTCGATCGGCGTAGCGGCCCGCGAGCCAGGCGCCCAGCGCCAGCCCGGCCATGTAGACCGCGGTGATGATGGTGAGGGCGAGGGTGGTGGAGCCGAAGACCAGGGCCAGCAGCCTGGTCCAGACCATCTCGTGGCACAGCCCGGCCGCGCCGGAGAGCAGGAACGCCGCCGCCAGGAGTGTGCGATCGAGGGCGGCGGCGCTGCGCATGGAGAGGGCTCGGGTTCCGGACGCGCTGATCTATCGGGGCGTCTCCCGCGGTGCGAGCCGGATAGAGGCCCTCATGGCTGGCGGTCGCCGTGTCTCGGGTGGCAGGTTCAGGTGGTGGCTGTTGCGCGCCGCCCTGCTGCCCCTGGGCCTGCTGCTGGGCCTGCTGCTGGCGGAGGGTGTGCTGCGGGTCAGCGGGCTGGACTGGCGGGTGGTGCGCCGCGGGCTGTCGCTGGCCTACTCCGAAGAGGTGGCCTTCACCGAGCTGGTGGACGATCCCATCCTGGTGCACCTGCCGGCCGCGGGCAGCGCCGGCTCCATGGAGGGCCAGTACGGCCGCTACAGCTTCCAGGTGAACAGCCTGGGGTTTCGCAGCCCGGAGCGGGCCGCCAGCAAGCCCGAGGGCGTGTTCCGCGTCATGGTCTTCGGCGGCTCCAATGTCTTCGGGGACGACGTGGGCGACGAAGACACCTGGCCAGCCCAGCTGGAGGCCGCGCTGCAGTCCTCCTCGTCGGTGCCGGTGGAGGTCTGGAACGGAGGCGTGAGCGCCTACAATCCCTGGCAGAGCTGCCACCGGGCCCGGCTGTCGCTGGAGCCCTTCCAGCCCGATCTCGTCATCCTCGCGCCGTCCAACTTCAACCTGTCGCGGCACTTCCCCCAGCAGGTCCAGGAGCTCGCCCCCTACTTCCTGGGCGACCGGCGCTTGTGGCTGGATCTCTACCCCCAGGCGGCCCTGGACGGGCCGCTGGAGCTGGAGGCCCTGCTGTACTGGCTGGATCGCTCCGCCCTGCTGCGGCTGGCCGTGGCGGTGCGCTACCTGGACCGGCGGCGTCGCGGCGCGGTCCAGGTCCCCAACCCGGTGGACGCCAACCTGGAGTCGGCGCGGGCCTGCTTCTCGGCGCTGGCGCAGGAGACCCCCCTGCTGATCTTCGGCTGCCCCACCCACGAGCCGCAGGACTACTTCAACTACTTCCCGGATCGCGACATCCCCTTCTACCTGCTGCGCGCCGACGGCCGGCCGGAGGAGTACCGCCACATCCATCCCCCGCCAGAGGTGCACCGCTGGTACGGCGAGAAGCTCGCGGTGCAGCTGAGAGCCCGCAGGCTGGTGCCCCCCAGGGCGCCGGAGAGCACGCCGTGAGCGCGCTGCGCGGCCTGGGTCGCTTCGAGCTGGCGGCGGCGGCGGTGCTGGCCCTGTGCCTGCCCTGGCTGCTGTTGGGGGGGCTCGCGGCGGCGCCGGGACAGAGCCTGGTGGCCGGGCACTTCACGGTGAGCCAGGTGGTGAACTTCGACCTGGTGCTGCAGGGCCTGATCAGCGAGGGCAGCCTGCCCACCAGCACGACGCTCATCGGCGCGCCCGTGGGCGGCGCGCTGACGGTCATCGGCTGGACCTACCTGGCCGTCATGCTGCCCGCCGTGGCGGCCGGCGCGGGCTCGATGCTGGCCTTCAACCTGGCGCTGTGGTTGCACCTGAGCCTGGCCTGCTGGTTCGGCTACCTGCTCGCCCGCCGGCTGGGGGCCGCCAGCCTGCCCGCCCTCGCGGCCGGCGCCTTCTTCGCGGTGAACCCCTGGAGCGTGCAGGCGGTGATGAACGGGCAGACCGAGCAGGTCACCCACCTGTTCCTGCCCCTGCTCGTGCTGCTGCTGCTGCGCGCGGCCCGCACGGACGGGCTGGGGGCCGCGCTGGGGGCCGCGCTGGCCTTCGGGCTGGTGATGGCTACGGCGGTGGCCACCGGTCCCTATGTGGGCATCGCCGCGGCGCTGCTGGTGGTGATCTGCAGCTTGGGGCTGCTCGCCAGGGCCGAGCCGGATCAGCGGCGTCCGTTGCTGGTCAGGCTGACCGCCGCCGCTCTGGCCTCGGTGCTGCTGACGGTGCCCTTCTTGCTGTACTTCTTCGGGGCCGATCCGGGCGCCGACCCGCTGCTGATCCCCAACAAGGCCGCGCCCTTCGGCAGCGCCGCCATGCCGGGCTTCAACTACGCCAGCGTGGCGGGCTGGCTGCTGCCCCGCGACCTGCTGGAGCAGATCAGCGGCCAGCCGGTGCTGCTGGCCGATCTCCACGGGCACCTGCACTACCTGGGCTGGGCTCCCCTGCTGCTCGCGGGGCTGGCGCTGTGGGGGCGGCGCTTTCGGGCTGGGCAGGGCGGCGACCTCCCCCTGCTCGGGGCGCGCTTCTGGGCCCTGGTGGTGCTGGTCTTCGGCGTCCTGGCCATGGGCTACCAGCTGGTGTTGCTGCCGGGATCCGACCCGGGCATCGCGGGGCATGGCGTGCCGCTGCCCCTGGCGCTGCTGCACCTGCTGCTGCCCGTGGCCGCGGAGCACTTCAGCGTGCCCTATCGCCTGGCCATCGGCTGCTACCTGGGGCTGGCCATGCTGGCGGGCCTGGGCCTGAGCTGGCTCGCCGCCCGCCTGCCGCGGCCCCTGGGCCTGGCGCTGGCGTCGCTGCTGGGGCTGCTGGTGCTCTGGGAGGCGCTGTGGAGCACGGCGCTGCCCTCGCCCCTGCCGGTGATGCCCTTCGAACCTCCCCAGGTCTACGACGATCTGCGCGCCATGCCCGACGGCGGCGTGGTGCTGGACATCCCCTGGCGCTCCGACCGCGAGGACGGGCCGGGCTCGCGGCTCTATCCCCTGTACCGCCTGCGGCACCTGCACCCGGTGGGCGTGGGCGTTGACGGGCGTATCCCGCCCCATGTGCACGGCCCCTTCCACGAGGTGGTGGAGGCCTGGTTGATCGACTTCCGCTCCACCCTGGACCAGCAGGGTCGCCAGGCCGCCGACACCTCCGGCCCCATCGATGCTCCCGCCGACTACTTCGTGATCCACGACGCCTTGCTTTCACCCAACGAGCGCGTGTTGATGCACGGGCTGCTGCTGGGGCTGGCCAAGCCCATCCGGGAGTACCCTGAAGACGGGATCCGGCTGTTCAGGTCGCGGAGCTTCCCTGCGTATGAGTGAAGGATGGGGGCGGGGGAAGGATCCAGGTTGATATGATTACATTTTATGAAAATGTAATCATATCAACCTGGATCCTGTTCCCCCTGTTCCGCGGCCAGCCCGCGCAGCTTCTCCACCATGGTGGAGGAGTACATCTTCATGTGCCAGCGGAGCTGGCGCTGCTGGGCGCCGGAGCCGCGCAGGGCTCGCCGCAGGGTGACCGGGTGCAGGTAGAACATCAGGTAGTGGGCGATGACCACGGCCTCGATGGCGCGCGGGTGGGGGTGCAGCAGGCTGTTGCCGCGCCCGAACTCCTGGAAGCGATCCCGGAAGTCTTCGCTCCAGAACGAGGTCCCCGGGCGGGGCTCGAGGGTGGAGATGGTGAGCACGTCGGCCCAGCGGCGGCCGAAGCTCAGGGAGGACCAGGCGTCGCGCAGGCTCTCCACCGGGGCGCCCACGATGACCTGGGTGTTCACCACCACGCCGGCCTCGCGGATGGCGGTGAAGGCCTTGGCCATGAGCTCGCGCGAGGTGGGCTTGCCGTAGTAGTCCAGCACCTTCTGTGAGCCGGAGTCGATGGCCGACTGGATGGTCTCGCAGCCCGCCGCGCGCAGCAGCCTGGGGATCTCGGGGCTGCGGGCCAGGCTGTTCTGGCAGGCGGCGGCTTCCCAGGGGACCTCCACCGGGTCGGCGGTGAGCGCCTCGGAGAGCTCCCGGATCCGGCGCAGGTTGACCGCGATGTTGTCGTCGGTCACCAGCAGGTACTCCAGGCCCTGCTGGTCGTAGTAGGCGAATTCCTGGGCCACGCGCTGGGCGCTCTTGGCCCGCCAGCGCTTCCACATGGCCGGGGTGTAGCAGAACTTGCACTTGTGGCAGCAGCCGCGGCTGGACTCCAGCAGGAACATGCGCTCGCCGCTGGCCATGCGGTAGCGGTCGAGGTCCAGCTCCGACAGGTCGGGGAAGGGCAGGCTGTCCAGGTCTTCGATGAGCGGGCGGGGATCGGTGGTGACCAGCTGATCATCGCGCAGGAAGGCCAGGCCCTGGACCTGGGAGAAGTCCTGCTCGCCCGCCTGCAGGCGCTCCAGGAGCTCGTTGAGGGTGAGCTCGCCCTCGTGCCGCACCACGAAGTCGAAGCCCGCGCGCAGGAAGTGCTCGCAGTCGAAGGTGGCGTGGGCGCCGCCCGCCACCAGGGTGAGCCCGGGCTCGCGGCGCTTGAGCTGCTGGGCCACGGCGATGGCGCGGTGCACGGTGGCCGTGAACTGGCCGCTGATGCCCACCACGTCGTAGCCCTGCACGGCGCGCTCGACGATGTCGCGCTCCTCCATGTGGGTGGCGTCCAGAAAGTCCACCTCGAAGTTGCGGCGCACATACCACCACAGGGCCAGCACACCGTAGGGCGGCATGTGCTCGGTGTGGCGGACCACGGGCGGCGCGACCAGCAGGACTCTCATCCGGGCATCCTACCAGCTGGCGGCTGGCTCGTGGAGCCGGCGCCCGCCGCTGTGGTGGGCGCTACCGGGTCTGCTGGAGGGCTGGAGCCCGCGCTCAGCCGGCTGCGCACATCGGCCAGGGAGACCTGGGCCAGCACCACGCCCACCAGCCCACCGAGCACACCGAAGCCGATGAGGGTGCCGTGGGCCATCAGCACCACGGCCAGCGCCTGTTCGGCGGACATGCCGAAGAGCATCATCATCATGGTCTTGCCGGTGAACTCGTAGATGCCCACGGCCGCGGAGGTGGAGGAAGGCACGGCGAAGGCCACGAAGTTGACCACCAGCAGCCCCAGCAGCTCCCAGCCGCCCAGGTGCACGCCGATGGAGGCCGCGGCGAGCCACAGCGCCGCCGCCAGGATCGACCACTCCACCGCGGTGATGAGCACGATGGCGGCGAAGGCCGCGGGGCGGGTGGCCGCCAGGCGCATGCCCTCCAGGACTCGGCCCGCCTCGGCAGCGGCTCGCTGGGCGCCGGGCAGCTGCAGGGTGCCCAGCCAGCGGATGGGCCTGGCCAGCAGGGCCGGGCGCACCACCACCACGCCCAGCATGATCACCACCAGGCCCGCGCCCACCAGGGCCACCCACACGGTGGACATGGCCCAGGGCGGGAGGGGCCTGGTGAGGCCCAGCGAGAGCAGCAGCGCCAGCAGCAGCGGCACCTCCACCGCCTTTTCGACCACCTGGACCCCCAGCACCAGGCTGGCGGGCAGCGCCTCGCCCCGGCCGATGATGACCGCGCGCACCAGCTCCTGCAGGCGCATGGGGAGCACGATGTCCACCATGATGCTGACCAGCTCGGCCGAGAACACGGTGCGGAAGCGCAGGCGGCGTACCGGCGCCATCAGCACCTGGATCTTGGTGCAGTGCACCGCGCTGACCACCAGGGAGAGGATGCCGGCCAGCGTCACCAGGCCCCAGCCGGGATCGGCCACCACCTCGCGGAAGTGCTCGAAGTCCACGCCCCGCAGCGCCAGCCACAGGCACAGCGCCGCCACCGCCAGGCTGACCAGGGAGCGCAGCGCTGTGCGAGCCGTCTTGCTGCGTGGCTCGGCTGGTGCGGTCTCGGCGGACATCCAGAGCTCCGGCGGCCCCGGCGTGTTCTGGGGGCCCCATGGGCGACAGCGAATCCCTACCGTATGGGGGAGGGTTCCACAAGAAGGGCGCCATCCGGCGGAGGATCTCCATGATGGCGACGAGGCGGTTGTCCAGGCT
>CAZEJJ010000119.1:0-8356 GCA_964512185.1 uncultured Enterobacterales bacterium
GCAGAACACCCACAAGATCGGCGAGTGCGTCGACCTGCGGGAGCTGCGGCACGCCGTCGCCTTCCTGGCTCGCTATCCCTCGGTGCTGGTCGAGGGGTCGTGGTAGCCTCTGCCCTGGAGGCCCCATGTCGCTGCTCCTCGCCCCTTCATTGGCCCTCGCTCTCGCCGGCTCGGCCTCGGCGGGGCTCATGGACGCCCCGGGTTCCAGCTACCAGGTGCGCTACTCCGCGGACTGGTACGTCACGGGCGACAGCGAGCTGTCCCTGGAGGCCGAGCCCGACGCCTCCACCCTCGAGCTGCTGCCCCCCTTCGCCGTGGGTGAAGGCTCCCTGACCATGGCGCTGCGCGCGGCCCTGGCGGATCGCAGGCCGGGCGCGGAGACCAGCACCATCAGCTTCACCGGCCTGGGTGGGCGCGAGGGGGTGGTCATCCACACCACGCGCATGCGCGGGCTGCGCCTGTTCCAGATGACCTGGGCCGCCATGCCCCTGGGCGACGGCGACGCCGCGCTGCTGGCGCTGCGCTACGAAGGCACGGCGCAGTCCACCGCGCGGTCGAGCTTCCTGGAGATCGCGGGCACGGCGCTGCCAGCGGGCATCCTCAAGGATCTGCCCCCCGACGAGCTCGAGGAGCTCTATCGGCGGGAGCTGGCCAGCCCCGCTGAGCTGGTGCAGCTGCAGGGCCTGTCGGTGGACGGCGGCGTGGTCCGGGGCCTCGTGCTCAACGGCTCCGAGCTGGTGCTGCAGCGGGCCTCGCTGCTGGTGGAGGTGCGCGACTCATCTGGGCACAAGCTGCACGAGCTGAGCGTGGCGGTGGTGCCCGGCGCGGCGGGGCGGGCGCTTGCTGCCGGCGGTTCGCTGGAGTTCAGCGCGCAGGTGGGGGCGCTTCCCCAGGGGCGCATCGCCGCCAGCCTGGTGGAGCTGGAGTGGGCCCAGCGATGAACCCGGGGCGGCGGGCCCGCCTGTTCTGGTGGCTCGCGGCCCTGCTGGCGGGTCTGCTGGGCGTGCTGCTGGTGTGGACGTTGCTGGGCAGCTTCCAGGGCATCCGCGGCTCCACCGAGGCCTGGCTGCTGGCCCACGTGCACCGGGTGCTGCTGGCGGGGGACTACGCGGCCGCCTGCGGCACGGGCATGATCCCCAACACCACCTGGAACGCGCTCTATCCCGCCCTGGTGGTGGGGATCGCGGCCCTGCTTCCGGTGGACCCCGCGGTGGCGGGGCATGCCCTGGCCGCGGCCTCGCTGGGGGTGGCGGGCGTGGCGCTGGCGCGGCTTTGGTGGCGGGCTGTCGGGCCCGCAGCGGCGATCCTGGCGGGCTGCACGGTGCTCTCTCCCGGCCTGGTGGATGCCGCGTCCATGGTCCGCTACGACGCTACGGCAGTGGCTCTGGTGCTCGGCGGGGCCTGCGCGGTGCGGCTGGGGCTGCGCGGGCGCGGCTGGCCCTGGTGGTCGCTGGCGGGGCTGTGCGCGGGCCTGGTCTACAACTGCCGCGAGTTCCTGCTGGCTCCTGCCCTGTGCGCCCTGGCTGCGGGCCTGTCGCTGTCGCTGCTGGCCGGGTGGCGGGGGGAGCGCGTCCAGGGCTGGTGGCGGGCGCCGCTGCGGGGCGCGATCGCTGCGCTGCTGGGGCTGATCCTGGGCGTAGCCCTGCTGCCCGTGGGCCTGGGTCTCTCTCCGCTGGCGGGCTTCGGGGCCCTGTTCAGCTACACGGTGCACAACCAGTTCGGCCAGGCCCGCTCCCTGGTGGAATTGCTCGCCCTGTCCAGCCTGTGGCTGCCCTGCCTGCTGGGCGCTGTGGGCCTGCTGGCGGCGCTGATCCGTCCGCGCGACGGCGCGCGCCAGGAGGTCCTGCTCATCGCAGCCCTGCTGGCCCCCTTCGCGCTCTTCCTCTTCTCCCGGCAGCAGTCCCCCCAGTACTACCTGCTGGGCCAGGTGCTGCTGTTCTCCTCGGTGGCCGGCCTGGTGGGTTCGCTGCCGCGGGTCTGGCTGCGCCTGCCCGTGGCCCTCGCGCTGCTGGCCCTGGCGGCCCCGTGGGCCTGGGCTCAGCTTCGATCCGGGCTGGATCCCCACGAGCCCGGGCCGCTGCGCCTGCACTCCGAGTCCTGGCCCGTGGCGGCGGCCGAAGCCGAGGAGGTGATGGACTGGGCGCTGGAGCGCGCGGGGCAGGAGCCCCTGCTGGTGGTGAGCGGCGCGGTGGAGAACATCGACGCCCTGAGCTTCATCCGCCAGCGGCGGCCGGTGGGCTTCTTGTTCAGGGAGTGGACCGACCGGATCCCGGAGGCGGTGGCGGTCTACCAGGGGCGGCCGGTGTACCTGTTGAGCGTGGAGCGGGTGGAGTGGCAGCAGGAGCGGGTGCAGGGCGCTGAGCTGGTGGATCTCACCATGACCAGCGGCCTGGCCGCCTGGCTGTACCGCCTGCCGGGCCGGGCCTACCCCCTGGGGGTGGAGGATCCCTGCGCGCGAGGGGGCCAGGTGCGCGGCGCCTGCCTGCAGCGGGTGTGGCTCGAGGGCGGCCAGGCGGCCCTGAAGGCGCGCATGCTCGAGGTGGGGCGCGGCAACAGCGGCCTGCAGGGCTGGGGCGCCATGTGGTGGTAGGGGGCTGCTACTCTGGCTCCAGCCTGGAGAGCCAGAGGCGCTGCGGCACCTCCCGGCTCAGCAGGGGGGCGTAGTGCCAGCGGCCGGCACCAGTCCCCGTCGCAATGGTCAGTGTTCCATTTGAAGTCCTCGGCGCCTGGGCTGCGGACCCCGGGCTACGGGCAGCCCCTCTCCTCAGCCCTCCCCCCAGACCGGGGGTGAGCGAGGTTCGCGGCGTCTCCCAGCCCGAAAGCGCGGCCACCTTCGTCTCGACCTGGGATCCCGTAGCCCCTGGTCCTGCGGACCGCGCCGTGCCCGCGGCCTCTCCCGGATCCCCGGATTGTTCGGCTGCTGGGGTGGCCCGCGTCGATGCAGGGGGAGCTGGAGCCGAGGCCCAGGGCGAATCCGGAGTCATGCCCCCGATTCTGCAACAGGTCCAAGGGTCATGCCCGGAATTCTGAGACGATTACAGCCATTCCGCGGCTGACGCCCACGGAGCGAATACGGTTCTCGCGGGCGAGGCCCGCGGCCCGCGACGGATCTGTCTCAGAATTGGGGGCATGACCCTGAAGGCTGTCTCAGAATTCAGGGCATGACCCGAGTGGGCGCGGGCTCCAGCCTGTAGAGCCAGAGGCGCTTCGGCGCCTCCCAGCTCAGCAGGGGGGCGTAGTGCCAGCGGCCGGCCAGGCGGCGGGAGACCTCGCTGGGTGGCTGGTTGGAGACCATCAGCACCGGGGTGGGCAGCTCGGGCAGGGCGCCTGCGCCGTCGGCGTGGTGGTGCAGATCGGACAGGGTGGCGCGACCAAGCAACAGGCCCCGGTGGGCCCAGACGTCGGGATCGTCCACCACCAGGGAGCCTCGTGCGCTGACCGGGGCCACCAGGGAGTCGCAGAGATCGGCCCACTGCGCTGTGCCCACCGCGAAGATGACCACGCGGCTGTACAGGGTGCCGTCCTGGGCGTCGCGCAGGCGCGGTGCCTGGAAGAACAGGAAGACCAGCAGCCCCGCCGCCAGCAGCACCCTCAGCGGGCTGCGCCAGCGACCCAGCGGCAGCCAGTCCGTCCAGCCGCACAGGCCCGCACACAGCACCAGGGCCAGGGTCGGGAACCACTGGTAGACGTGGAAGTCCTCGGAGTTGGCCACGAAGCCGTACAGGGGCCCCACCAGCAGCAGGAGCAGCAGGCCCCGTCCTCGGGCGCTGGCCGGATCGCGCCGCCGCAGCAGCCAGATGATCCCCAGCAGCGCTCCCAGCAGCACCAGCCAGGCCGGCAGGTAGAGCTGCTCCCACACCGTGGCCAGCATGTGCTGCAGACGCGGGGTGCCGTTGAGCAGCCGGTGCACCTTGTGGCCGGTGGGCGGGCCGAAGCTCTCGTTGTGCATGAGCGTGAGGTTGACCTCGGCCAGGATGAGCCGCAGCGCGCCCAGCAGCGGGGTCTCCTCCCGCAGGCCGAAGCGCAGCAGCACCCCCTGGGCCAGGAGCGCCCCCAGCGCGGGGGGCCAGAGATCCCGCAGCAGGCGCCAGGGCCTGCGCCAGCAGCGCGGGGCGAAGGCCAGCAGGGCGGCCCCGGTGGTGACCGCCACGAGGACGACCCCCTGCAGGATCACCAGGGAGAGCAGGGCGGCCCCCAGCACCGCCAGCGCGCGGCCCACCCAGCCCCCCTCGCGACCCATCACCAGGCCCAGCAGCAGCAGCAGGTAGAGGCTGGGGATCAGGGAGTAGGCGCTGGTGAACACGTGGTAGGTGGTGAGGCCGTCCTGGAACACCATCCAGCAGGCGGCGGCGAGGGCGGCGGTGCGGCCCACGCTGCGCTGGCCCAGGGCGTAGGTGGCCGCTGGCACCAGGGAACCCACCAGCATGCTGGTCCACTGGGCGGCCTGGGCCATGGCGATGTCGGTGCCGCGCGCCAGCGCCACCGCCAGCACGGGGAGCAGGGGGTAGCGCCGGGCCCACTCGGGATCCCAGGCGGGCGGCCAGGTGTGGCGCGCCCCCAGGAACACGCCCTCCCAGTCGTCGAAGTCGGGCCCGATGGCGTGCAGGATGCCCGGCGCGTGACCGCGGGCCAGCTCGATGCGCAGCAGCAGGGCCAGGGCGGTGAGCGCTCCGCAGATCAGCAGGTCCCAGCGGGCTGTCCACGGGGAGGGCTGGGGCCGCTCCGAGCCGGGCTTCGCGGAGCTGGGGAGCGGGGCAGGCAGCGGACACCCTGGGGGCGTGGGTCCATGTCAGCATACAGCCCCCGGCGGACCCGTGGGGGTGCCCTGGCAGGTGCGAGGCGCTAGGAGCCCTCGGGAAAGCTCATGTATAGTGCGACCCACCAGTGCCTACTGCTGCTACACACGTGACGCGCCCTGCTTGCAGCGAACGACACGGACGTAGTTGTCAGCGTGTTGAAACACGCCTCCGCCGGTCGCTACTGCGCAGAACCCGTCTCGCTACGGCCCTGGAGGCTCTCGCTACGACATGAGCCGGCGGCAGGCTTGCCGCCTCTCTCCCGAGCGCTCCTAGATTCCCGCCTCGCTCGGGGAACCGGAGGAAATCCATGGCTGAACAGGTCGATCCTGCCCTCGAGACCGGTGTGCTCGCGGGCCTGCGCGTGGTGGAGCTGGGGCGGCGCATCGCCGGGCCGGTGGTGGGCATGGTGCTCGCCGAGCAGGGCGCTGAGGTGATCCGCGTCGTGCAGCAGGATCAGCCCGAAGAAGATCCCGTGCTGGCGGCCCTGCTGGCGCGGGGCAAGACCGAGCTGGGCCTCGACCTGGAGTCCGAGCAGGGCAGGGCCACGCTGGCCCGTCTGGTGCGGCAGGCCGACGTGCTGGTGGAGAACCTGGCTCCGGGGCGCGTGCAGGCGCTGGGGCTCGACCTCGAGGCCCTGCGCGCCGGCGGCAACCCCGGGCTCATCAGCTGCAGCATCCCGGGCTTCGCGCCTGGAGATCCCCGGGAGGATCTGCCGGACTACGAGTCCATCGTGGGCACCGCCGGCTACCTGTACACCAAGCCCATCGGCGCCCCCTGGGTGCACCCCTTCCCGCTGGGCTCCGTGCTGGCCGGCCTGTTCGCGGCCAACGCCGTGCTGGCGGGGCTCATCGCGAGGCTGCGGCTGGGCCGCGGCCAGCATGTGGGCGCCACGCTGTACCACTCCGACATCTTCGCCCAGATCCTGCTGGTGCTGATGAAGACCGGCATGCCCCGGGGATTCCTGCCCCTCAAGATGGTGGGCACGCCCTTCATGGGCTCCTGGCTCTGTGGCGATGATCGCTACATCTACCTGCACATCACGCTGCCGGCGCACAACGCGCGCATCCTCGAGGTCCTGGAGGACAACGGCCACACCGAGCCGGTGGCGCGCCTGCGCGAGGTGCTGTCCGAAGACACGATGCGGGATCCCAGCCAGGTCAAGAGCATCCCCGAGGCCAAGAAGATCAAGGAGATCTACGAGGAGATCTTCCTGAGCCGCCCGGCGGAGCAGTGGGAGGAGATCCTGGGCGAGGAGCTGTGCTGCATCAAGGTGCGCACCGTCCAGGAGTGGCTGCACGACTCGGTGGAGGCGGGCATGGCCGACGCCTGCACCGTGGACGATCCCCTGTTCGGTGAGCTGATGGCCACCGGCGCGGCGGTGACCGTGCAGGAGCACCCTCCCCGGCTGCGGGCGCGCCTGCTGGCCAGCGACGACGGCGACGCCCTGGCGGCCCGCTGGGAGCGAGCGCCCCTTCAGCTCCCCGAGCCTCTGGAAGAGTCCCTCGATCACCCCCTGCAGGGCATCCGGGTGCTGGATCTCTCCCGCATCATCGCCGGGCCCTGCGCCGCGCGCATCCTGGCGGAGCTGGGGGCCGAGGTGCTCAGCGTGCAGAGCCCGGGGGCGCTGGACTGGGCGCTCTCCTTCCACCTGCTGTTCAACGCCGGCAAGCGCTCGGTCACTCTCGACTTCTCCGACGACGAGGGCAAGCGCAGGCTCTGGGCCCTGATGGAGGACTTCCAGCCCCACGCCTTCATCCAGAACTACCGGCACATCCAGCTGGCGCGCACCATCGGGGTGGGCCCCGAGCAGCTGCGCCAGCGCTTCCCGAGCATCGCCTACACTCACCTGAACGCCTACGGCAACCTGGGCGTGTGGCGGGATCGGCCCGGCTTCGAGCAGGTGGTGCAGGCGGTGTCGGGCATCCAGGTCACCTATGGGCGCGGCGGGCGGCCCAAGCTGCTGCCCACCCCGGTCATCGACATCGGCTCCGGGCTGCTGGGGGCGTTCTCGACCCTGCTGGGCCTGTACCAGCAGAAGAAGGCGGGGCAGAGCGTGTTCGCCAGCACCCACCTCACCCGCATGGCGGTGCTGTTCCAGGTGGGGCCCATCGCCGACTACCAGCGGCAGGCCTGTCTGGACGCGGCCAGGCGGCGGGGGGTCGAGGTGCAGCAGGCGCCCGACCAGGCCATCATCGGCGGCATCCTGCGCGCGCGGGACGCCTTCTTCTGCCTGGCCGGCCCGCGGCGGCAGCTGGCGGAGTTCCTGGAGGCGGAGGGCCTGGCGCGGCCGGGGGCCGAGGAGCCCTTCGACCGGCTGTCGCGCAAGGTGATGATGCGCACCATGGCCCACTGGCAGAAGCGCATCGCCGCGGCCGGGCTCGCCGACAGGCTGGTGACCATGCGGGTGCCCGCCATGTCGGGCATGGTGGACGATATTCCAACCCTCGATCCCAGCCCCGAGCCCCTGGTGAGCCGGCGCGATCACGCCGGGGTGCCCTCACCCCTCACCTTCATCCGCAACCCCATCCGCATGTCCCTCACCCCGCCTGTGCTGGTGCCCACCGCGCCCATGTACGGCGGTGACACCCGCGAGGTGCTGGCCCGGGTGGGCATGCAGCTGCCCGAGGGCCACGGCGTGACCGACTACCCCGAGAGCAAGCCCCTGCTGGTGTGGCTGGGCACCGTGCTGCGCTGGGGCTACTTCGCCTGGCGATCGGGGAATGTATAGAACCCGGCTAGGGCAGGTAGCAGGCGTATTCCGGGTGGTCCACGAAGGGGTTGCGGTTGCGCTGCGTATCGTCCACCGCCTCGTTGCGATCGATCTCCTTGTCGCTGACCGGGTCCGTCAGGTGCCAGGCCACCAGCACGTCCTTGAACCAGGGTTCCAGCTCCGCGCCGTCGGTGGCGTCGCTGGAGGGCCAGCCGCCGTCCTCGCCCCGGTAGCGGATGCTCATGTAGAGCATGGCGCGGGCCATGTCGCCTTTGTAGTCGTCGCGGGGCTCGAACACCCAGTCGTCGTAGTCGCACAGGGAGCTGCTGCCGCGCATGGAGCCGTTCTCGGAGGTCCAGTTGGCGCTGCCCACGGGGCCGAAGGGCAGGTCGCTGTGCATGCCGTTGACGTAGCCGTCTGTGGGGAACACATGGTGCAGGTCGCTGTCCATGGGCGAGCCTTCGCCGTACCAGCTGCGGGGCCAGAGGTGCTCGCGGTTGTAGCAGTCGCCCTCTTGGCCGTAGTTGCCGCACTGGTCGTCCTCGAAGTCGAAGGAGTAGGGCGGAGTGGCGCCCGGCGTGTCGCTGTGGATGTCCCAGACCTTGCCGTCGCTGCGGCGGTCGGTGCGCTCGAAGTGGCTCCACACCGAGTCGTAGGAGCCGCTGGAGTGGTCGTCGATGAGATCGTTCAGCGCGTTGGCGAAGCCGCCTGACTCCGGGTCGATGCCGCTGTAGTAGCTGCCGCCGCCGTCCACCAGGACCACCCGCTCCAGGCAGGCGGCCACCAGCTCGCTGTAGTCGGTGCAGGGCTCGGTGTCGGTGTCGCCATCGGCGTCGGTGTCGGTGTC
>CAZEJJ010000119.1:8456-23453 GCA_964512185.1 uncultured Enterobacterales bacterium
GTCGGTGTCGGTGTCCGCGGTGCTGCCGCCGGCGGGGCCCTGGCAACCAGAGCAGCCGCCCAGCAGGAGCAGGGCGGCCAGGGAGGAGCTGGGCTTCAAGGGAGCCTCGAGAGGGAAGCGGGGCTGCGGCGTGTATCCAGCCGGGAGCTGCCGCGCCCCTGCTCCCTCGAGAGGCTAGCGAGCGTCGAGCCAGTCCACCAGGATCTCGCCCACCAGGTCGGAGTTGCAATCGTCGTCGGCGCGGGCGCCGTGGCCCAGGCCGCTGCAGGCATGGAAGTCGTAGTCTACACCGGCATCGATCAGGGCGTCCTCCACCACGTAGGGCACGTCCAGTGGGATGACCTCGTCGGCGTCACCGTGGATGAGCAGGAAGGGGGCCTCGTCGCCGTCGATGTAGGTGGCGGGGGCCTGGCGGGTGCAGACGCCGTCGCGGGAGGGCATGCCCACGTCGCAGCCCGACAGCTCGCAGATGCCGAGGGAATCGGGGTTGTCGCAGGTGACATCGCCGAGGAAGAGGGTCTCGTTCTCATCCAGGCCGCCAGGCAGCGGGGCGTCGGCCTTGGCCTTGAAGTCCGCCATGGCGGAGATCAGGCTGGTGCCGGTCACGGCGTCGCTGCGGTCGCGCATGGAGTCCACCATGCAGTGCTCGGTGGCCTTGGCCTGCTCCGGTCGAGCTCCCACCCAGCCGGCCAGGTTGCCGCCCGCCGAGGAACCCAGGATGACCACCTCGTCGGGATCCACCTGGGCCCAGTCTTCGTCCAGGGCCACGTCCGCTGCGTAGCGGGCGAACATCACGGAGCACTTCACATCGGCGTGGGCGTAGAGGTAGGTCGGCTGGGGCAGGTCGCGCGTGGCCAGGGTGTAGTCGATGGAGAAGGCGGCGTAGCCCTGGCTGGTCAGGTAGCTGGCCCAGCCGGTGACGGCGCCATCGGTCCGGTCTCCCGCGACGAAGCCGCCGGGGTGAACCAGCACCACCAGGGGGAAGGGACCCTCACCCTCGGGCAGGTAGAGGTCGCCCGTGTGGTCGCCCTCGGTGCCGGGCGGATCGATGAACTGGTAGTTGTCCGCCAGGGCTGCCGGGCTGGCCAGCAGGCCCAGCGCGCAGGCCATGGGGAGCAGGCCGCGCAGCTTGAGTGTGGAAGAGAGGAAGCCTGTCAGTTTGGTGTTGGAGAGGCTCATGCATTGCTCTTGGCTGGGGTGTACCCAAACAGGAAGCAAGGGCAGTGCCAGAGGCCACAGTAGAGGTGGCGCTGGTCAGAAAGCCCTGGGGAATTGCGAATTGTTCGACCTGCAGCAGGTCGGGTATGAGGCCGTCCAGGTGGTCTCTTCCTGTCCCATGGCACACGTTCTGCGTTCCGTAGAACAGGTGCACCGTTCGTTGGTCGCGCGGGTTTGTCAGCTCTGGCCCGTGCGCCCCGTGCGCCCCCTGGCCCGTCGCAGCAGGACGCGGGGTTCGGTGCTGGGGGCCAGGTGAAGCCCACACCAGCGATGGTGACCTCGGCGCCTCCTCCCCTGGTCCCCTGGGCCGATTCCCGAGGTGGCCGACCCCCAGCGCTGCGGGGGGCCACCAGCGCGCTATGATTGGACCGATGCACCGCCTGCTCGCCACGCTGCTCCTCACCGGCTGCGCCACCGCGCCGGCCCCCGAGCCACCGGCGCCCTCCATCCTGCTGGTCTCCATCGACACGCTGCGGGCGGACCGGCTCGGCTGCTACGGGAACCCCGACGGCCTGACCCCCAACCTCGACGCCTTCGCCCACCAGGCGCTGGTCTTCCAGCGGGCCTGGGCACAGGCCAACGTCACCAACCTGAGCCACGCCTCCCTGCTCACCAGCCGCTACCCCTCGGAGCTGGGCGAGGTGTCGCCCTTCTTCCAGCCAGCGGACGACATCCCCTTGCTGGCCGAGGTCCTCCGCGCCTACGACTACCAGACCGCGGCGGTGGTCGGAGGCGGGCACCTGGGCAGCGGCTTCGGCTTCGAGCGGGGCTTCGACCTGTACCAGGTGCCGCGGGAGATGGGCTCCTTGTTCCACGCCGTGCCCGCCGCGCTGGAGTGGCTGGACAGCCGCGATCCCGCCGCGCCCTTCTTCCTCTTCCTGCACAGCTACGACACCCACGCGCGCTACCTGCAGCCCAGCCCCTTCGGGCTGGCCCTGGTCCCGCCCGACTACGAGGGAGCTGCCTGGCGCGCGATGCAGGACCCGGTCGGGAACTCCTACATCCTCGACGGGCGCTTCTACCCCGAGGCCAGGATGCAGCAGCTGATGGACTTCGCTCGCCCCCGGGTCTGGAGCGCCGAGGCTCGGGCGGCGCTGGCGCAGCGCGCGGAGGAGCAGGGGCTGCACTCGCAGCCCATCGGCGAGGCCGACCAGGAGTGGATCCGTGCCGTTTACGACGGCGCGGTGGCCTACACTGACAGCTGGTTCGGCCTGCTCATCGCGGAGCTGGAGGCGCGGAGCCTGCTCGACGACACGGTGATCGTGGTGGTCTCGGACCACGGCGAGTGCCTGGGTGAGGCCGGGCTGTTCTGCCACAACCTGGTCCTGAACGAGGCCACCACCAGGGTGCCGCTGCTCATCCGGCCCTCGGGCGGAGCCCCTGGCGGGCGGCACATCGGGGGCTCGGTGGCGCTGTTGGACGTGCTGCCCACCCTCCTCGACCTGGCGGACATCCCCGCGCCCGCCTCCATCCACGGCCAGTCGCTGGTCCCCTTCCTGGCGGGAGCTGAGGGGCCGCTGCGCGAGGTGGTGTTCAGCGAGGGCCAGTTCCGCAGCCTCGCGGCCCGGAGCGACGCTGGCCAGCTGGTCTTCGGCGGGATCAACGCCAGCGATCCCCTGCTCCCCACCCTGCTCGACGGCGCGGCCCTGGACGGCCCGGCCTTCCAGGGGTCCACGGTCGCCGGGGAGCGGGACCGCGCGCGGCTGCGCGACGCCATGCTTGCCTGGCGGGGCGAGCTGCGCCCCTCGGCAGAGATGGCGGAGGCCACCGATCCGGCGCTGCTGGACGCCCTGCAGGACCACGGCTACTGGAGGGCCCGGTGAGGCGCCTCCGCTCGGCACAGGCCCTGGTGTTCCCAGGGCTGCTGCTGGCCTGCGCGCCCGTCGAGCCCAGCGCCGAGGAGGCGCTCATGGCCAGCTGGCTCCAGCGCCTGGACCAGGACGGCGATGAGCTGCTCGATGGATCGGAGTACCGCCGCGTCGCCTACGCCGCCGCTCCCCTGCCGCAGGTGGACCGCGACGGGGACGGGCTGCTGGGGAGCGCTGAGCTGGCGTGGCTGCTCCGGCACCAGGATCCAGCCGACTTCGATCGGCACGAGCGGCGACAGCTCCCGCGGCGGCCGCGCCGCCTCGATCCCTCCTCGGCCCCCCTGCCTGAGCCGGCGGCCGTCCGGTACCTGCTCGCCTACCTCGACGCGGAGCTGGCCCACGCCGGGGCGGGGTGGTCGGGCGCCGATCCCGAGCTGCTGCGCGAAGCCCTGGCCAGCGGGATCCCCTCCTCGGCCCCCAGCCAGGCCGTGCTGGAGCGCTACCAGGCCGCCTACCTGGCCGCTGGGCTCACCTTCCCAGGGGGCCTGCTCATGGAGGGGGATCCGGCGGCGCCTGCGCCCCCCTGATCTCGGCGAGCAGGGCCCGCGCCTGCTCGCCCTGGGGGAAGTTGTCGAGGGATCTGTGCAGCAGGCGCTCGGCCTCCTCCAGCTCGCCCGCCTCGATGTGGAAGCGCGCCAGCTCATCGTACTTGCGGTAGTCGCTGTGGGGATCCGCGCTGATGGCGAGCTGGAACTGCTCCCTGGCGTCGCCGCTCTTGCCCTGGGCCAGGTAGACCAGGCCGAGGCCCTCGAAGGGGCAGGAGTAGCCAGGGGTCGCCACCGCCTGGGCTCCGCGGAACACGGCCGCGGCCAGCTCGTGCTCGCCCTGGTTCAGCAGGGCCGTGCCCAGGCCGGCCAGGGCCTGCGGGTGGTCGGGGGCCAGGAAGAGCACGCGCTGGAAGTGCTCCTGGGCCAGGGCTGGCTGGCCGAGGCCGTTCAATGCGTTGCCCTGGCCCAGCAGGGCCTGGACGTCGTCGGGCCGGTGGACGAGCAGGCGCGCGAAGGCCAGCGAGGCCTGCTCGCTGCTCCCCTGCGCCTGGTGGCACCAGGCCGCGCCCAGCAGCGCCATCTTGGCCACCATCCAGTCCATCTCCTCCCCCGCGACGGCGGCGGCCGGATCCAGGCGCCCCAGGGCCTGCGCGAAGGTGGCCGTCGCGGCGTCGTAGCGCTTCTCTTCGACAGCCAGGTGGCCCATCCCGACCAGGGCCCCCACGTGGCCGGGCTGCCGGGCCAGCACGGCCTCGAAGCGCGCGCGCGCCGCGGCAGGCTCGCCGCCTAGCAGCGCGAAGAAGCCCAGCAGCGCGCCGCAGTCGTCGCAGTCGCCGAGCCCATCCCACCCCTCGAGCCGCGTGGCGGCCAGGTCGAAGCGGTACAGGTCGGCGAGCCTGGCCGCCGCAGCCAGGGTCCCGTCTGCGCCGGTGGCCGGCAGGCCGGCCTCCTCCAGGCGGCGCTCCAGGTCCTCGCGGAGGGGATCGGACGCGGGCCTGTCGTCGCGCGCCAGCCCCCGGTCCAGGTAGACGCGGGCCCCCTCGAGATCGCCCTGCTCCAGCAGCGCACCGGCCGCCACGTACTGCAGCCTGGGAATCCAGGCTCGCAGGTCCGCCGCCCGCACCGCGTGCACCGCTGCCTGCTCCCGCCTGCCGCTGTGCTGGTAGAGCCGCGCCAGGGACTCGTGGGGACAGTTGACCGTGGTCCGGCCGGGGTGGGCGGCGCGGTGGAGGTCCAGCTCGGCCGCGGCCTGCAGCAGGTAGGCCTCGGCTTCGTCTCTGCGGCCCTGCTGGGCGTAGGCCTGGCCCAGGGCGCCCTGGGCCTGGAAGACGGTGAGCAGGTCCCCGTCCTCTCGGGCCAGCTCGATGCAGCGCTCCAGCACCGCCTGGGCCTCGACCGGCTGCCGCAGGGCCACCAACGCCTCGCCCTGGCGCAGCAGCGCCTCGACGTGGTCCGGTTGGTGCTGGAGCAGCCGCTCCACCAGCGCCCCGGCCCGCTGGTGTTCGCCCATGGTGTAGAGGTGGCGGGACAGCTCCAGGAGCACCTCGGGGTTGCCCGGGTCCAGCTCCAGGGCCCGCTCCAGGTAGCGCAGGGCGCGCTCCGCGGGTGCGGCGGCGCTGAGCGCGCCGCCGGGATCGCCGGCCTCGGCGGCGGGGAGATCCGAGTCGAGGAGCGCGGGCGCGCGGCGGGCCATCCGGCCCCAGGCCAGCCACAGCTCGGCGCTGTCGGGCTCCAGGGCCGCGGCCTGTTCCAGCTGCGCGCGCGCCTGGACGAGCGCCGCGGGTGCGCGCAGCTCGCTCAAGCGCTCGGCGCGGGCCACCAGGGCAGAGGCGGCCTCTGTGTGTGCCGCGGCCGGCGCAGGCTCGGCCTGGTCCCCAGGCGCGCCACAGGAGGCGGCCAGCAGCAGGAGGGCGAAGGCCGGAGAAGGTGACACGTCGGTCCTGTGGGCGATCGAGGGCGCTATCCTCCCTCGGTATCTCCCACCGTCTCGGCCGGCTCGATGTCCGAGTAGAGCACCTTCATGAGGCCCGGAGTATACCTGAAGCCGCCATCATCGTCGGCCCTGCCCTCCGACCGGCGGGGCCACCGGAGTGGCCCGGCTATCCGGCGTCGGTCACGAGACCTGGGTGGAGATGCACCTGATGGCGCGGATAGCGCGCCATTCGGTGGAGGGTGAGCCCACTCCCTGGAGAATGGCGCGGAGCGACCCCGATCGCGCCACCGCTCCTTCGAGGCGGAGAGGCATGCGCGTCGCCAGCGATGCCTCGGGGGCGGCCTGTGGATCGGCGCCTTGGACCGGTCACGCCTGCGCGGGCCGGGTGGCCGCCGCGCTGAGCCGGGTCAGCCCGGCTCGGCCTCCAGCAGCCGCTGCACCGCCGCCAGCAGCTCGCGCAGCGCATATGGCTTGGGCAGCAGCGCCAGGGCGGCGTCTTCTCCCAGCGTCTCGGTCCACTCACCCGCGGTGTAGCCGCTGGTGAACAGCACCCTCTGCTGCGGGTGACGCTCGCGGATCACCGCCAGCAGCTCCGGGCCGTTCATACCCGGCAGGATCACATCCGAGATCAAGACGGCGAAGGGGATCTCGTGTCGCTCGACCGCCGCCAGCGCTTCCTGCGCGTCCGCGGCCTCGGTGACCTGGTAGCCGGCGCGCTCCAGCACCCCGGCCGTGTAGCCGCGCACCCCCGCTTCGTCTTCCACCACCAGCAGGTGCTCGCCGGCGCCATGGAGCTGGGCCAGGTCGCGGGTCCGGCTGGGGGAGGGCGGCTGGGCGCTGGTCTCCAGGGTGGGCAGGTAGACCTTGAAGGAGCTGCCCATGCCCGGCCTGCTGTAGAGCCGGATCCATCCGCCGTGCTTCTCCACGATGCCGTGCACCACCGACAACCCGAGGCCCGTACCCTGGCCCATGTCCTTGGTGCTGAAGAAGGGCTCGAAGGCGCGCTCCTGGGTGGCTTGATCCATGCCACCGCCCTCGTCGATGATCTCCAGGCAGGCGTACCTGCCGCTGACGACCTCCGGGAAGCCCTCGTCCTCCCGGCTGAAGTGCACGCGCTCGCTGCGGATCGTGATCGTGCCCCCTGCGGGCATGGAGTCGCGGGCGTTGACCACCAGGTTCATGATGACCTGCTCGAGGCTGCCAGGGTCGCCCTCGATGGCGTCGAGCTGGGTGGACAGCTCGGTGGTCACCTGGATGTCTTCACCGAGGATGCGCTCGAGCATCCTGACCATGCCGCGCACCGTGCTGTTCAGGTCGAGGGGCTGGAAGCGCATGGGCTGCTTGCGAGAGAACAGCAGCAGCTGTCGGACCAGGGCGCTGGCTCGCTCGGCGGCCTCGAGCACCTGCTCGCTGAGGATGCTCAGGTTGGACTCGGCGGGCAGCTGCAGCTCCATCAGCTCGGTGTTGCCCATGATCATCTGCAGCAGGTTGTTGAGATCATGAGCGACGCCGCCCGCGAGCTTGCCCACGGCGCGGAGCTTCTGGGAATGCAGCAGGGCGGCCTGGATGCGGTCTTTCTCCTGCTCGGTCCGGCGCCGCTCGGTCATCTCGGCGCGCAGGCGCTGGTTGGTGGCCTGCAGCTCCGCGGTGCGCTCCCGGACCCGCTGTTCCAGCTGGTCGTGGGCCTGCTGGAGCTGGGCCCTGGCCTGCTCGCGGGGGGTCACGTCGCTGAGGGTGACGATGGTGCCCTGGAACTTGTCGCTGGTGTCCAGCATGCGGCGCAGCTTGCCCTGGTAGTGGCGCAGCCCCCGGGTGGTGTTGAGCTTGCGCTCGAAGTCCAGCTGTTCGCCACCAGCTCGCTCGAAAGCGGCGAGCAGGGGCGGGAGCCAGGGCAGGTGGGCCTTGAGGCCACCCTCCTGGTAGTACACCGCCCCCGGCTCCTCCTCGCCCAGGAACAGCGCGGCGGCGGTCTGGTTGAGGTTCTCGAGGCGACCCGTGGGGGCGACGAACAGCGCCGGGCTGGCGATGGACTCGAAGAGGGTGAGGTACTTGTTCTTCTCGTTGGCCAGGCGGCGGTTGCTGTCCTGCAGCTCCGCCAGCAGGTGGTCCTGGGAGTCGGCCGACCACTCCGACAGGAAGGCCAGCTCCAGGCGATCGAAGACCCGCTCCACGAACAGGTGGTAGCGGCGGCGTCGCTGCAGCTCGAAGTCCCGGGAACGCACCAGGTCCTGGTAGGCCTGGCGGAAGTACTTGAGCATGCCCAGGAACATGGTGAGGGACACGCCCCGCTCGCGATGGCGCCGGGCCTGGATCCGGCCGAAGGACGCCGCGGGATCGCTGCGGTAGTCCTCGTCGGGTGCCAGGTCGGGGATGTCGGTCCAGGTGTCCATGGCCTGCAGCAGGGACTCGGTGAGCCCGGCCGCCGTCATGGTCCCGGCGCTGCGCAGGGTGGAGGTGTAGCGGTTGTAGTGGTGGGCGCTGGCGTAGTGGAAGAATCGATCCACCAGCCACGCCTCGTTGTCTTCCAGCAGCGTGCGGAGGGGCCGCCAGGCTTCGCCGGCACCGGCCATGGGGGGCTGGCGCCGCTTGACCTCGTCAGTCATCGGGACCTTCTTCGAGGGGAACACAGGGTATGCCGAGGTGAAGCAGCATACCTCAGTATTGCCCTGTCAAGATCAGGAGCGGTCGCCTGCTTCCTTGAGCCGGAGGGCGGCGGCCTGGGCGTCCAGGCCCCCTTCAGCATCCGGATAGTCGTCGAAGAAGGGCCGCACGTCGGTGCCTCGGACCCGTCGGCGCATGAGCAGGAAGTGCAGGTAGTGGTCCGGATAGCGCTCCACCCAGGCGCCGAAGCGGTCCACGAAGTTCTGCATGTTGATCTGAAACGCCTCGGCGCGATCGCGACGCGGCCGCCACTCCAGGGCGGGCTCGATGATCACCCGGTGGCGGAGGGTGCCGGTCTGCCGCACCACCACGGTGGGCAGCAGGGCCGCTCCGGTGGCTCGCCAGAGCTGCGCGGGCTGCGTGGAGACATTGGCCAGCCGCTCCACCAGCTTGACCTGGGTCCAGCGGGTGCCGCCGCCACCGTCGAAGGCCAGGCCCAGCACCTCGTTGCGCCCCAGGCACTCGTAGGCGGGCCGCAGGAACTTGAACACGTTGATGTGCTGCACGGGCAGGCGCTGCTCCAGCTCCCAGCGGCGCCGCAGCACCTTCTCCCATAGCGGCGTGGTGCGGGTCTCCCGCAGGATGTCGGCCCACACGGTGGGCGGCGCCGACAGCTGGGACATGGGGTAGCCCGCGTGTCCCAGGGCCGGCATGATCATCTGGTTGGCCCCGAAGTGTCCGATGAGCACGATGGCGCCCTTGCCGCGGGCCAGCGCGGCGTCGAGGTGCTCGCGGCCCTCCAGCTCGCAGACCTGCCCGATGGTGCTCCCGTCGAGCCAGGGATAGCGCAGCACCTCCAGCTCGTTGAACATGGCCAGCCGCAGGGCTTCCTTGAGGATCACCCGGTCGCTGGCGGGCATGGCGCGCTGGCCGAAGAGGCGCTGCAGCTCTTCGCGGGCCACGGCAGGATCGTGCAGCTCCAGGCGCCGGATCGCGCTGGCACCCAGGCGGGCGGTGGCGCGGAGGCTCTGGCGGGGGAGCCGGTTCAGCGCCCAGGCCCCGGGGTAGTACAGGGCCAGCCCGCCCAGGTCCTTCAGCAGCAGCTTGGGGTCGATCTGCCGGGGCATCGTCTATTTCCGGTCGTCGCGGCGGGGGTCCACCGGGGTGGCCACGATGGCCTTCTTGTCCACCTTGCCGTTGGGCAGGCGCGGGATCTCGGACCAGAACTCGATGATGCGCGGCACCTGGTACACGGCCAGGTTCTGGCGGCAGTACCTCTGCAGGCTGCGCAGATCGAGGCTGCTGTCGGGGCTGGTGTTGACCACGGCGCGGGCCACCTCGCCGCGCAGGCGCTCCACGTGGCGCACCACCACCACCTCCTCCACGTCGGGGTGCTGGCCCATGACCTGCTCCAGCTCCAGCGGGTACACGCGGATTCCACCGATCTTCATCATCTCGGAGATGCGGCCTGCGAAGTGGATCCAGCCCTGCTCATCGCGGCGCACGAGATCCTGGGTGTGGTACCAGCCGTCCCGGAAGTGCTTGTGGCTCTCGTCCGGCCGGTTCTGGTAGCCGGTGGTCACCGCGGGGCCGCGCACCAGCATCTCGCCCACCTGGTCGGTGGGCAGATCGTCGCCCGCGTCGTCCACCACGCGCAGCTCGTAGTAGGGCGCCGGACGCCCGGTGGCGCCGGGCAGGCGCGGCTGGCCGGGAGGCATGGCCAGGGCCACGCCCGTGGTCTCGGTGGAGCCCCACACGGGCATGAAGTAGGCCCCGTAGCAGCGCTCCATCTCGTGCACGGTCTCGGCGGGGACCCAGGCGCCGCCGGCTTCCAGCACGCGCAGCGAGGAGAGATCGTTCTTTCCCGGGCCGCCGTGGTGCAGCATCATCTCGTAGAAGCTGGGCACCGCCATCATCCAGCTGACCCCGAAGCGCTCGACGATGCGGCAGACGATGCGCGGGCTCAGGGTGTCCCAGACCACGAAGGAGCCGCCCACCAGCAGGCTGCGGTGGAAGAGCTCGTGGGGATGAGAGAACACCGAGAACATGCCCAGGAACACGTCGTCGCTGTCGAAACCGAAGCCCTCGATGCCCGACAGGGCGTTGACCAGGATGTTGCGATGGGTGGTGATGGCGCCCTTGGGGCGCCCGGTGGTGCCCGAGGTGTAGTTGAGGTAGCAGACGGTCTCGGGGCGGGCGCGGTAGGCCGGGAGCCGGGTGGGCAGATCGGCCTGCGCGTCGTAGTGGGTGGTGCCTGGCTCGCCGGGTTCGCCCACGAACACCACGCGGCGGGGATCGTCCAGCGCCGGGCCCAGGTGGGTGAGCAGCGAGCTGAACTTGCGCTCGGTGAGCACCGTGCGCATGCCCACGGTCTGGAACTGGTCCAGCAGCCGGTCTTCGTGCAGCTTGAAGTTGACCGGGCAGAGCACCGCCCCCAGGCGCGCGCAGGCCAGGAAGGTGGTGACCACCTCGGGGCGCTTCTCGGTGAGGATGCCCACGGGATCGCCGGGCCGCACGCCGATGCCCTGCAGCAGGCCGGCCAGGCGAGAGACCTCCTGGTCCAGCTCGGACCAGCTGAGCTGCCGGTCGGCACCCAGCAGGGCTGGCTTGTCTGGCTGCTGCTCGGCGACCTGGGACAGCGCCTCGCCCAGGGTGGACATTTCTGCGTTCGGGACCAGCACGGGCATGGGAGGACCTCCAGGGGGCACCGGGTAGCCCGGCCTTTCCAGCGATGTCAACCCGGAATGGGACCCGCGCGCACCGGAGGGCGTGGAGGGTGGCGGATCGCTGTGAACCAGGCCATGCTTCCGCACCTCCAGATCCGGGTGGGCAGGCTATGTTGTCACGAGGTCCAGTCCTGGAGGAGAGAGAATGTCCCTGGTCAGCTTCAAGAGCATCCTGTTCCCAGCCTTGTTCCTGCTCGCCGCGCCCCTGGTGGGCTGTGGGGAGCCGAAGCCCGACACCGGCCCCGAAGGCGACACCGACACCGACACCGACAGCGACTCCGACAGCGACGCCGACAGCGACGCCGACACCGACACCGACGCCGACACCGACACCGCCAGCTACGCAGGCGAGGTGGTCTACGAAGGCGGCTCGCCGGCCGAGGGCAGCGCGCTGCTCTGCAAGACCTACTGCCTCATCAACGACATCCAGGCCGACGGCAGCTTCGAATTCGTCAACCTCGAGGGCGGCCTGTGGAGCCTGCACTTCCTCACCGGCGAGGGCATGGCCGAGTGGCTCATCCCGGTCGAAGTCGAGGCGGGCCTGGCCAACACCCTGGCCGAGCCGGCCATCATCTTGGAGTTCGAAGACGAGGCCGAGCTCGAAGAAGGCTACGCCGGGCCGGTGGCCGCGGGCGAGCACCTCACCCTCGACGCCGACACCGACGCCATCACCCTGCCCCTGGGCATCAGCGACTACCTGGTCCAGGGGGTCTACGTCGAGGAGGCCAACTGGCCCGATCTCTCCACCCTCGAGGGCGACCTGGTGGCCATCTGGTACCTGGGCACCTTCAACTCCAGCGTCGACCCGCTGATGGGCTTCTCGGTGGACACCGACTTCGGGTTCGGCGCCGGCACCCAGCTGGCGGTGCGCTACGTGGGCTACCTCGAGGCCGACTGGATCGACGGCGGCACCGCCACCGTGCAGCAAGACGGCACCATCACCACCGACAGCGGCAGCGGTACCGGCTACCTCACCACCCTGGCCTTGGTGGCCACGGACTAAGGAGTCCTCCAGGCTGGCCTTCGAGCCCGGGGGCGGGTGACCTGGACGTATAGCCCCCGCCTCTACCAGAGGTTGTCCACGTCCAGGTAGATGCCCGACAGCTTCCAGCCCTCGTCGAAGCTGGTGGCGAAGTCGCCGCGCAGGACGAAGTTCTGGTTGATGGCGATGCGCAGGCCGCCACCTTCGCCGAGGTGGACGGGGGATCCGCCCAGGTCTTCCCACTCCGCAGCCACGTGGGCCGCGTCCACGAAGCCCTGCAGGTACAGATCGATGGTCATCTCGCCGGGGGTGATGGTGTAGGTCTTCCAGCGCAGCTCGGTCTGGTTGAGGATCTTGACCTTGCCGCGGTAGCGCTCGGAGCGGATGCCGCGCAGGGAGCGGGCGCCGCCGGCGGCGGTGTACATCTGGAAGCCGCCCATCCAGTCCAGCTCCTTGTAGTTGGACTCGCCCACGATACCGTCGAAGGCGAAGCGCTCGGCCAGGGTGAGGCGACCCTCTCTCAGGATGGGCAGGTAGCCGCGCAGGGTGGTGTTGAAGCCGAACCAGTCGAACTGGCTCCCGATGTACCTGTGGGCGCCGCGCACCGTGCCCTCGACCCAGTAGCCCTCCTTGGGCGCTGGCTCGTTGTCGCGGTTGTCGACCATCAGGCCGGCCTGGATCACGGAGCTGAGGCCGGTCTCCGCGTCCAGGTCCTGCTCGTGCTGGTAGAGGGTGTCGTCGAACTTGGAGAAGGGCGCGAAGTAGGACAGGCGGTAGGAGGCGATGGCCTCGACCTTGTGGGGCATCTCCGTCAGCTCGTAGCGGGCGAAAGCCAGGGCATAGGGCATGCGGAAGGCGGCCTGGTACCAGCGGGCGAGCAGCTCGTCGTACTCCTCGTCGCTCAGATCGTCGTAGTCGACGTCGTAGAAGTCCATCTGCTGTCGGGCGAGGCCCTCGTCGTTGCACTCGACGTCGCCGCCGACGCCGCAGTAGTTGGAGGTGAAGCGGTAGTCGTAGAGCACGCGGGTGGTCAGGCGCAGCTTGCCGCCGGCGAGGTCGAGGGCGTCTACGTCGAGGTAGTGGTACTGCACGCCAGAGGTGGTGAAGAAGACCAGCCCGCCGATGCGGGTCTTGTAGGGCTGGGCCTGGTCGTTGTACTTGTAGACCGAGCCGATGACGCCGAAGCCGAAGCCTTCGTCGCTGTTGTAGTTGACGGCGGGGATGCCGCCCCAGCCCCAGCCCTTCTTCTGCCAGGACTCGAGCTTGACCTCTTCGGTCTGCTCGGCGGGGGCCTCGACCTCCGCGACCGGCTCGGGCGCCTCTTCGGCCGCTGCCTGCTCGGTGTCCGGCTCTTCGGAGGGCTGATCGGCCTCCTGGGCGTGGAGGGGGATCGCGAGGGCGAGGAGCGGGATGAGCACGCTGGGCACGGCGACTCCTGGGATGGATGGCCCCAACCATGCCTGAGTTCTCGACGCCTGACCAGCCCCCCCCCCGCCACAGCGCCGGTTAGGGCGGCATCCACAGGAGGCCACGCCCATGCGTCGATTCGTGTCCTGTCCGCTCCTCGCCTGTATCCTCACCCCCGCCGCCGCCCTGGCCTGGGAGGACCACAGCCTCACGGCTCGCCCGGCCCTGGCCGCCATGCCGGAGGTCGCGGAGGTCCCGCTCGTCCAGGTCGAGACCCTCCAGGAGTTCCTCGAGGCGGAGCAGGAGGGCCTGGCCAAGCTGCTCGAGGACGAGGAGACCTGGGCCCTGGCCAACGTGCCGACCTACCCCGCGCGGCCCGCCAGGCTGGCCTTCGAGCCCGGTGGGGACGTGGCCACGCTCCAGACACGCCTGCTCGAGGCGCTGCGGATGGCCCCCGACGTGAGGCTGGCCCTCTACTACAAGGCGCCGTTCGGCGACGAGGCGCCCGCCGAGGGCAGCATCCCCTGGGGTGAGGTGACCACCCTCTCCGATCCCGGGGTCCTCGAGCACGCCACCTTCATCGGCCTCGAGCCGGGGGACAGGCTGCCCGCCCTCGAGATCCTGGTCAGCGCCTGCGACGAGCCGGACTACGGCTTCGATCTGGGCGTCTGGGAGGACAGCGCCAGCGAGTGGGGGCCCCGCTACGGCCTGGGCGCGCAGCCCTTCGGCGACCCCACCAAGGAGTACTCGGCCCAGGCGCCCCTGCACATGGGCTTCTACCAGGAGGCGAACATCATCTACAAGCTCGCCAGCTTCCTGGGGCGGACCTACCCGGAGCTGCGGGTCCACCAGTACCAGAGCCTGGCGCGCTACGCCTTCGAGACCGGCCACGACTACTGGGGCTGGCGCTTCACGGGCTGGGCCCTGCACTACGTCCAGGACCTGACCATGCCCTACCACGCCCGGGTGCTACCGGGCGTGAGCACCGTGCGCATGCTCTGGATCAACTTCCTCTCGGTGATCGGCATACACGGCCCGGCCGACGACGCCCTGCGCCTGGTCTCCAACCGGCACATGGTCCTCGAGTACTTCGTGCGCGGTGTCGTCGAGGACTCCCTGCGCGCCGAGGGCGGCCAGCACGCCTTCCACGAGGCCCTGACCGACGGCACGGCGGAGTCACGCTTCGGAGGCTACGGCGACGGCTACCTGCGGCACACCTTGACCGTCGAGACGGTCTCGCGAGCCAAGGCCATCGACAAGGCCCTCGAGGACAACGTGCCCCACCGGCTGGTGAGCGACCCCGCCTACATCGTGGACACCACCGAGCCCGACATGGACGTGCTCACCGAGGTGCGCGAGGACACGCCCGAGGGCGAGGTGGTGCTGATGGAGGCCTTCACCCCCCTGCTCGTCTCCTTCGGTGTCCACAGCCGCATCTTCATCCGCGCCGTCCGGGAGGGCATGACCCCTGCCCAGCTCCCGCCCGAGACCGAGGCCATGGACGCGCCCGCGGACGCGCCGGACCCGGACCTCGGCCAGGAGCCCGAGCCCGAGTAGGAGCTCGATGGCCGAGCGCTCCGCTGCTTGGAGATCGGCCTCGGCTGCTTCCGTGAGGCCGTGCTGCTGGCCTGGAAGCTGCGGCCGCTGGACGAGCGGCGGGATGCGCTGGACCGGCTCATCGAGGAGATCACGCTGTCGGAGGGCGGCGCCCAGCTGGCCTACCGGGTCAAGGACGCCGGCATCGGGTTTCGTCACCAGGCACCATACGGCCCGC
>CAZEJJ010000120.1:0-4717 GCA_964512185.1 uncultured Enterobacterales bacterium
CAGCAGTAGGCACTGGTGGGTCGCAGTAGACATGAGCTTTCCCGAGGGCTCCTAGAGAAACAGCAGCGCCGCAGCGCGCCAGGGGCTTCGCGGCGCCGGCCCTGCGGCGCATGGTGGCGGCCATGGGCCGGGACCGGCCCTAGTCGGGCAGCGAGCCTCCCTCCCACTCGTGCTCGGGATCGGGGATGAAGGTCAGGGCGCCCATGCCCCAGGCGCGAGCGGCGTCGTCGCTCTTGTCGCTCAGGAGGATCAACCAGCCTCCCGGCACCTTGGCCCGGTACAGGCCGCGCTCTCGAGGAGTCCCGAAGGGATTCAGCTGCTCAAACTCCAGGGGCAGTTCGGTGGCCATGCTGTTCTCCTCGCGCTGCGCGCCCGCCGCGACGTAGCGGTGCAGCCACCACCCTACCGCGAACGGCAGCTTCGGGGCGAGCTTGCGCGGGGCAAGCGCGGCGGCTCCCCCCCAAGGGGGACCAACTAGGGCATCTTGATGAAGCCGTTGTCCTGCATGCTCTGGATCTCGGCGCGGGCCTGGCGGATGGCCTTTTCGGCCATGCGGTACAGGGTGTCGGCGTCGTACTCCAGCTGGGCCACGCCCTGCTCGATGGCCTTCATGCCCACGGCCACGGCTTCGCGCGGGAAGACCTCCCACTCGTTCATGTCGGGGATGATGTAGTCGGGGCGCAGGCCCTTGTCTTCGGCCACGCGGGCCAGCTCCACCGCCGCGGCGATGCACATCTCGTCGGTGATGGTGGTGGCGCGCACATCCAAGGTGCCGCGGAAGATGCCGGGGAAGCCCAGGCTGTTGTTGACCTGGTTGGCGAAGTCGGAGCGGCCGGTGGCGAAGATGGCGGCGCCGGCTTCCTTGGCCTCCCAGGGCCACATCTCGGGCACGGGGTTGGCGCAGCAGAAGACGATGGGGTCCTTGGCCATGGAGCGCACATGCGCGGGCTTGACCACGCCGGGGCCCGGCTGGGCCAGGGCGATGAGCACCTCGGCGTTCTCGATGGCCACGTCGAAGCTGCCCTGCATGTTCTGGCCGTTGGTGCGCTGGGCCCAGCCCCACTTCCAGGGATCGTTGCCGGTCTCGATGTCGGTGCGGCCCTTGTGCAGGATGCCCTTGGAGTCGCACATGACGACGTTCTCGGGGTTGGCCCCCGCCGCCACCAGCAGGCGCACGATGGCCTGGTTGGAGGCGCCGGCGCCCAGCATGGTCATGCGCACCTCGCCCATCTGCTTGCCCACGATCTTGAGGGCGTTGATGAGCCCGGCCACGGTGACCGCGGCGGTGCCCTGCTGGTCGTCGTGCCACACGGGGATGCGGGCGCGCTCGCGCAGGGTGTCGAGCACCTCGAAACACTGGGGCTTCTGGATGTCTTCGAGGTTGATGCCGCCGAAGCTGGGCTGCAGCCACTCCACCAGCTGGATGATGTCCTTGGGATCGTGGGCATCGACACAGATGGGCACGGCGTCGACCCCGCCCAGATACTTGAACAGCAGGGCCTTGCCTTCCATCACGGGCATGCCGGCTTCGGGGCCGATGTTGCCCAGGCCCAGCACGCGGGTGCCGTCCGAGACCACGGCGATGGTGTTGCCCTTGTTGGTGTGGTCGTAGACGGTGAGCGGGTTGGCGGCGATGTCGCGGCAGGGAGCCGCCACGCCCGGGGTGTACCAGATGGCGAAGTCATCGAGGCTGCGGATGCAGCACTTGGAGGTGACCTGGATCTTGCCCTTGTAGAAGGGGTGAAGCTCCATGGCGTCCTTGGCAGGCTGCTTGGCCTTGGCGAGCAGCTCCTCGACCGACGGCTGGTGAGCGGACATGATGACGTTCTCCCGGGGGTGTTCAGGGATTGGAAGCGGGCGGATCAGGCCCGCATCCGGGCGTGTGGCCGGCACATGTAATCGAGCCCCCCCCGGATGCAAGCTGTGCTATCGCACCCTTTGTGCAGCCCGTGCCACGGCGGGATCGGGATCTCGAGCCAGCACAGCCAACAGGGGCTGCTCGGCGAGCCGCTGGGGGTCGAGGCGCTCGAGGGCGTTGATGGCCTGCAGCCGCACGCGGGCCTCGGGATCGGCCAGCAATAGAGCCAGCGAATCGAAGGCTGCGCTGAGCTGCAGGTAGCCCAGGGAGCGGGCCGCCATGGCGCGCACGTAGGCGTCGTCGTCGCTGGATGCGGAGATCAGCTCGCTGGCCAGCGTGGCGCCGCTGTCGTGCCAGCCGGCGGCGCGGGCGGCCTCGGCGCGCACGAGCTCGCTCGTGTCCTGCAGGCCGGCGCGCAGGCCCTGCAGGGCCCAGGCGTCGTCGGCGTAGCGCAGGCTGGCCACCATCACGGAGCGCAGCCGCTCGTCCTGTTGCTGGGAAGCCAGCTCCACCATGGCCTGGCTCCAGTCACCCCCGGTGCGCGGCAGCACGTCGATGAGGGCCAGCTGCAGGCCCGGATCGGGCTCGCGCAGCAGGCGCTCCAGGAACAGCGGGGTGAGCCGGGCGTCGGCCACAGCTGGGCCGCGGAAGCGCGGCAGACCGTTGCGGGTGGGAAAGGCCTGCTCCACCTGGAAGCGGGTGTAGAGATCGGGCCAGGACTGCCAGCCCTGGGCCAGGCCGGCCTGCTGGCGGATGCGCCAGTCGGGGCTCTGCAGGGCCTCGGACAGCGGCGCAGCGCTGGCGCCAGCCTCGTGCGCTGCATCGCCAGCGGCGAGCGCGATGGGGCTGCCCAGGAGGAGCGCGAAGACCAGTACGAAGCGGGACATCATCACTCACCTCCCAGCAGGTGCTGTGCAGCGGTCCACCAGGCGGCTCCCTGGTCGCGGCGGATGTTGGTGCCACAGTGCACCTCGCCCCAGCCTTCGTGGTAGACTTCCCAGTTGTCCAGGTAGAAGGTTTCGTTTCCAGGCGGCATCAGGCTGTCCCACAGGGCGATGAAGAGGTCCTCGTCCTGGCCCTGGGCCATGCCGCGCAGGAAGGGATCGGCGATGAGCAGCTTGTGGTCGCCCTCCTCTTCGGTGAACACCGCCAGGTTGACCAGGCCGGGGATGAGCGCCAGCACGGTGCTGCCGCACCACTGGTTCTCTTCCCAGATGCCCGGGACGCGGACGATGTCGCTGTCGTCGAGGCCAAAGGCGGCCTTGATGGTCTCCAGGGCGGGCTCCGCGGCGTCACGCTGGATGTCCTCGTTCAGGGCCCGCAGCGCCGTGTCGCCGGCCAGCTCACCCACGGTGGCGTAGCCGTAGGTGGTGGCGTACTTGGTGAGGGCCTGGTCCTGGTCGATGCTGTCGAGCAGCTCGTAGGCCACGTCCACGTCGGTGAACAGCAGCTTGAAGCCCTTCTCGGAGCTGGTGTCCGGCACGAAGGTGAAGTACTCGTCCACGTGGCCCACGCAGAGCCAGGTGGAGTCGGGCCGCACCGGGGCCTGCACCTGCTGGAAGTCCAGGAAGCTGGTGAGCCCCTCGGCGGGATGCAGGATGTCGCTGCCGCCGTAGTAGATGCGCCCCAGGGGGTAGTCGATGCCGTCGACGGTGACCGGGGGCGAGCTCTCCAGGTTGCCGAAGGAGTCCAGCGAGTTGGCGTAGCCCGAGCCCCAGGTGCCCACGATGACGTCGGGCTCCAGCAGCACGTTCTCGGGGTAGGCGTCGAGGTACTGGCCGTTGGTGCCGCGGATGGAGTCGATGATCAGCTCGGCCTGCACCTCCTCGCCGCGCAGCCAGGAGAACTCCAGCTCGTCCTGGATCCACACGTCGTAGCCGTACATGCCCCCGGGAGAGGCCGTGACCCGGTCCTCGCCCAGGATCTCCAGCAGATCGTCGATCATGTCCTGGTTGTCGTAGCCACCGCCGTAGCTCACATCGATGACGTACAGGTGGTTGCCCGCCTGCAGGTGGTGGTTCATGGTCATGGGCGCCGCGAGCAGGGTGAGCTCGGCGGACCGCAGCTCGCCCCCGCCGGCGAGCTGCGCCAGCGTCAGGCTGCCCTGCCTCAAGAAGCTGTCGAACTCCACCTCCAGCAGCAGGTCGTCGGAGCCGCTGGGCAGCTCAGCGCTGCGGGCGTCGGTGCCCAGCAGGATCTCGCCGTCCAGCCAGATCCGGATGCCGTCGGTCTCGCCGGCCAGGGTCAGCTCCAGGCTCTCTCCAGCGGCCACCCCGGCGCGCAGGGCGGCGGGGATCAGCAGCGGGGCCAGGTCGTTGTCGGCCCCCACGCCTGCCTGATCCCAGTCGGCGGTGCCGTCCTGGTCGTCGTCATCGAGGTTGGGCACACCGTAGACGGGCTGCAGATCCCAGGCGTTGACTCCGGAATCACCGGTGTCGCCCTTCTCGCAGGCGCCGAGCACCGCTGGAATGAGGAGCAGGAGAGGAGCGGACGAGTTGCGCAAGTTGCCTCCGGGGCTGCGGGCGGCCAGCTCGGCCGATGAGCGACAATGGCAGCAAGCGCGCCTACCAACAAGCGCGAGGGCCCAAAAAAACGGTCAAGAACGCGTACTCAGGCCCAGGTGGGCCCCAGCGCCGCGGCGGCGGGGAGGCATCGTCCAGGTGGCATCGTGCAGGCGCGGTCGGGGTGGCCGCGGGAGCGCAGGGGCGGCAGGCGGCAGGCGGTGGACAGTGGGCGGTGGACAAAATCGAGCCAGTGAGCTGCCACTGGACGCGTTCTGGCCACGCCGGAGGCATTCTGCGGACAATATCGAGCCAGTGAGCTGCCACTGGACGCGTTCTGGCCGCGCTGGAGGCATTC